>JBBSAT010000310.1:0-9390 GCA_038252025.1 Polyangiales bacterium
ACGGTGCTCGACGACGGTGCACGACGACGGTGCTCGACGACGGTGCTCGACGACGGTGCTCGACGACGGTGCTCGACGACGGTGCTCGACGACGGAGCGGGAGCTCAGCTGAAGTAGCGCGAGTCGGCCGGGCGGAGCGTGAGGACGACCTGCATGTCGTCGAACCGGTCTGCGATGGCGCTCGCGCTCACGCCATAGCGCCTCGCGACCGACGCGCGCGTCACGCCGTCGAGCCCGTGCAGCCGCGCGATGGCGTACTCGAGCGCCGCTGCGCAGACATCGGGCTTCAGGAGCTCCCACGAGCCGCGTGCGCTCCGATAGTCGACCCAGAGCCGCCGCGCGCGCGCCACGTGCTCGCGCGTGAAGCCGCCCTCGCGCATCGCGTCCTTGATGATGGGAAGGACGGGATCGCCCGCGTCGGTCGCCGCATCGCTCTCCGCGCCCTTCGCGGCACGCGCGCTCGGGATCGAAGTCGTCGCGATCGCGGACGCCGGATGCGGCGGTGCAGGCGCCGCGGTGGTCTGGGCCTGCACGGCCTGACCTCCACCGGCCGACGACATGGAGCCGCTGCCGGGCGAGATGCCTACGTTGCCCGACGAGATGGACGTGAGCTGATGAGCCCCCGTCACGCCGCCGACCTGACCGCTGCTGCTCTGCGTCGACGCGCCGGTCGTGCCGTTGCTGGTCGACGTCGGCCCGCTCGGAGATCCGAGGCTCAGGCCGTTCGCAGGGGTCGGCTTCGTGCCGGAGGGCGGCGCCTTCGGCTCTTCGGGCGCACCGCGCTCGATCCAGTCGAGCAGCTTCTTGTGATCGGCGTTCCTCGGGCTCGCCGCGGACGCGGTCGCCGCGAGCGCCCGCGCTTCGGTCAGCTTGCCGAGCCGAGCGAGGCAGTGCGCGAGAGAGGCCGCGATCTCGTGGTCGTTCGGCGCCGTCGCCTTGTGCGCGATCTCGAGGTGCTTGAGCGCCTGCTCCGGTCGATCGAGCGCGACGTCGAGCAAGTGCCCGAGGTTGTGGTGGTACCAGGGGTTGCGCGGCGAGATGGCCAGCGCGCGCTTGTAGGCCTCGATGGCCGCACGGAAGTTCGAGAGGAGCGCCTGCGCGAGACCCATGAGCGCGTGCACGACGTCGTCGTCCGGGCTCGCCGCGACGACCTTGCGAAGGCTGAGCAGGGCACGCCACGGATGCTCTTCGACCCGATACTCGGCGAGATGTCGGTGCGCGAAGAGGCTCGCCGGGCTGCCGTCGGGCGCGGCAGAGATCAGACGCTCCAGCAGTGGAACGATCACGCGTCGGCCCTGCTCGGAGGCGATGGCCTGTTCGGCCCGCCGTCGGAGGTGCTCGACACCGCTCTCCTCACCCACGCTCACGTCGGTCCGTATAAACGGGAAGGGCCGGAGGCGCAACGGCGCGAGCCACGGCAACGCTCACCGTTTCTGGGCGATCGCGACCAAGAAACCGCCAAATTGCGCGAATTGCGTCTCGGCCAAACCGGCCTCGAGCTTCCCCAGCGCCCACCCGAGCCCGGGGACTCGATGGAGGCTGGCGGCCGGCGTCACCACCCGTACGCCGACGAAGCGCTGCAGTGCCAGACCCTCGGGGAGGAGCCCGCGGACGGCGGACGGCGAGTCCCAGCGCGTCGGGATGTCGGCCTCGTGGTGGGCGCGACCGATGCGACGGCTCCCCGCGAGGCGTCGCGCGAGATACCGGAGGCTCCACGGGTTGTAGAACTCGAGGATCGCCGTCCCGCCAGGAGTCAGCACACGACTGACCTCGCTCACCGCGCGTCGGATGTCGGGCACATGGGCGAGCACCTTGAAGCTGTAGACCACGTCGAACGCACCGTCGGCGAACGGGAGGTCGGTCGCGCTCCCCTCGAGCACGTCCAGACCGCGCCGGCGAGCCGCAGCGAGCATTCCGGGCGAGAGGTCGATACCGCGCGCCTGCCGGGCGGACGGAGCGATGCGCTCGAGGATGAGGCCCGTGCCACAGCCGACCTCGAGCACCCGGGCGCCGCGCGCGTACGGAAGCACGATACCGGCCTCGAGATCGTCGATGACGCGGTGGTACCCACGGTCACGACCGCGGTCGTAAGTGGCCGCAAAGTCGTCGTAATACGCGCGCGAGCGCTCCGCCTGGGTCATCGGGTGAGCTCATCGTAGAGGGCCTCGTACGCACCGGCCATCGTATCGGGATGATACCGTGTCGTCGCCGCGCGTCGCCCAGCCTCGGAGCGCCTCCGCGCGTGCTCTGCGCCCTCGAGGAGCTGGCCGATCGCCGCGCCGACCGCCTCGGCGTCGAGGGCGCACAGCTCGGCGCCGTCCGCCTCGGCCAGGTCCGCGGCCGAGCTGCCCTCGGCGACGACGACCGGCCGGCCGAGCCACATCGCTTCGATGAGGACGAGGGGCAGATCCACCTTCGCGATCAGATCGTCGGTGGGGAGCGCGACCACGTCGACGGCGGCGATGAGAGCGTGGATGTGCGGCGTCTCGCCGACCCAGCGAACGCGGTCGCTCAGGCCCAGCCGATCGGCGCGCTCGCGCAGAGCACGCTCCGCCTCGGCAGCGCGGGACGACTTGTGCCGCGCTGCGATGACGAGGACGGCGTCGAGCGCGCGAGGAAGCGTCGCGAACGCGTCGAGGGTGAGCGCGGCGCCACGGCCCTGCTCGAGGTCGCCGGGAAAGAGCACGAGCGGGGCCGATGCAGGCAGACCGAGCAGGACGCGCGCGGCTGCTCGCGCGTTCGCGTCCGCGACCGGGAGAGGCGCCACCGCGGGGGGAATGCGACGGACGCGCGTTCGCGAGAAGCCGGCGTCGAGGAAGCGCCGCTCGGTCCGGCGCGAGAGCACGACGACACGGTCCCCGAAGAGAGCCGAGCGCAGGTCTTCGCCAGGCCGCGGAGCGCTCGCGGCGGTCTGCACCGTACGGATCCGGCGGAGCGCGGCGAGGGAGCGAGCGGCGGCGCTCGACCGGCGGTTGGGCGCGAAGAAGAAGTGCCAGAGGTCTGCGCGGGGTCCCGAGGCGAGCCTTGCTGCGACGCGCAGCGCACCGCTGGCGCCGAGCGAGAATCCGTCCGAAGCGGCGGGATAGAGGGGCTCCACCCGGCCACGCGCGAGGTCGAAGCCACCTGACCTCGCCCCCAGTACGATGGGGAGGTGGCGGGTCATCGCGCGCGCGAGGTCCCGCACGAGGTTCTTGCTCCCATCGGTCCACGGCGGCGCGATGGGCTTGGAGACGAGGAGGATGTCCGACATGCCGCTTGGTCGGTGGTATACGTCGAGCGTGACAGAGCGCGAGGAAGACGGCGTCGACGAGCTGGAAGACGACCTTCCGGACGACGACGACTCGGACGAGGACCCGCTCGACGATCCCGATGAGGACCTTCCGATCGGGACCCGCACCGAGACGCGCCGTCGTCGCCTCGAGCGCCTGCTTCCCGACGTGCTGAAGCGCGCGATCGAGAAGGGCATCGAGCACGGGCTCGGTACGATCACGAACGCGAACGACTCGATCAACTCGATCCGCTCCGCGGTCCACAAGACCGAGCTCCCGAAGGAGATGGCGGGCTACGTGTTCTCGCAGGTCGACGACACGAAGAACGCGATGGTGCGCGTCGTCGCGCGCGAGGTCCGGGAGTTCCTCGAGGCTGCAGACCTCGCCAAGGAGCTGCAGAAGGTCCTCACGACGCTCTCGTTCGAGATCAAGACGGAGATCCGCTTCATCCCGAACGACGCGGGGGGCCTCACGCCGAACGTGAAGGCGCGCATCGGCCCGAAGCTCGACAAGACCAAGCCCGAGAAGCGGCGTCGCGGCCTGCGGCGACCGAGCGCGGAGGACGCCGAAGCGCCCTCGGAGCCCGAGGACGACGAGAGCTGAGGCGCCGTTCCGGGCGGAGGCGAGTCGGGGCTAGTCGCCGAGGCCGAAGCCGTCGTGCAGCGCGCGCACCGCGAGCTCGCCGTACTTGCTGCCGATGAGGCAGCTGACCTTGATCTCGCTCGTGCTCACCGCCTCGATGGCGATGCCCTCGTTCGCGAGCAGCCGGAACATCTTCGCCGCGACGCCCGCGTGAGAGCGCATGCCGAGGCCGACGATCGAGACCTTCACGACGTCCTCGCGCACGCGGATGTCGCGCCCCGGAAAGAGCTTCGTCGCGATCCCCTGCGCTCCCTCGAGGTCGGCCTTGGGGACCGTGAACGTCATGTCCGTCTCGCCGTCGATCGACGGGTTCTGGATGATCATGTCGACCGAGATGCGCGCCTCCGCGAGCGCCTCGAAGAGCGTGGCGGCATCGTCAGGCCGGCTCGGAAGCTTGCGCAGGGTGACCTGCGCCTCGTTCTTGTCGCTCGTCACGCCTGCGACCACGACCGACTCGAGGGTTGCGTCTTCGCCCACGACCCACGTCCCTTCCGTTTCCGCGAAGCTCGTGCGCACGTGCAACGGCACGGCGTACTTCATCGCGAGCTCGACCGATCGAATCTGGAGCACCTTCGCGCCGAGCGAGGCCAGCTCGAGCATCTCTTCGTACGAGATGCGAGACACCTTACGCGCGTTCTTGCAGACGTTGGGATCCGCCGTGTAGACGCCGTCGACGTCCGTGTAGATCTCGCAGACGACTCCCTGGCCGAGCGCCGCCGCGATGGCGACCGCCGTCGTGTCGGAGCCGCCGCGCCCGAGCGTCGTGACGTTGCCCGCATCGTCGACGCCCTGGAAGCCGGCGACGATGGCCACCCTTCCCTCGCGCAGGGTGTCGTTGAGCCGATCAGCGTCCACGCCGCGGATGCGCGCCTTGGTGAACGCGCTGTCGGTGCGAAGGTGCACCTGGTGCGCAAGGAACGAGCGCGCCGGGACGTCGATGGCGTTGAGCGCGATGGCGAGCAGCGCGACGGAGACCTGCTCGCCGGTGGCGACGAGCGCGTCCAGCTCGCGAGGGTCCGGGCTCTTCGTCAGCTGCGCACCGAGGCCGAGCAGTCGGTTCGTCTCCCCGCTCATCGCGCTCGCGACGACCACCACGTCGTTACCGGCTGCGCGCGCCCGCGCGACCCGCCGCGCGACGTTCTGGATGCGCTCCACCGAGCCGACGCTGGTGCCTCCGAACTTCTGGACGAGGATGGCCACGGGGGCGGGATGGTACGGAGTTAGCGCGCCGCGTCAACGGCCCGAGCGCGACCTCGAAGCGGTTGCGCCTCAGCCGGAGATGATGCTCGGCCCGTCGCCGGTCGGCGGCTCTGCGTCGGGCGCGTCGCTGTCCTCCGGCGGCGCCTCGTCGTGGTGCGGGGCGTGGATGCGCGGCGCGAGACCGAAGTCTTCGCGCATCTTCCGCTCGAGCCGGGTCAGCACGTGGTGCTCGACGTAGCTCGGCATCGCCGAGATCGTCACCGTGACGCGGACGCGCTCGACGCCGTTCGAGTCCGTGCTGCGGACGAGCTCGACGCTCCCCCCGTGGGTCCGACCGGCGGCGCCCGGATACTCGAACATCACGAAGCCGATCTCGTCGTCGCGATCCGTGATCTGACAGCCGAGCTCCACTCGAAGCAGTCGCACCGTCGCCTGCCAGAGCTGGTCGTAGCGATACGTGTACTCACCGCTCGCGCGCGCCTCGGCGCGGCCCGTGACGAGGAGGGCGAGCGCGAGGACGACGGGGGCGAGAAGGCGGTGCATCCGAGGAACGTGGACGAGCCCGTTCGCCGAACGCAACTTTCTGGCAACGGAGCCGCCACGGCTCAGAGCGTGGCGGCCTCGACGTCGGCTCGGATCAGGTCCGAGAGGGAGAGCCGCATCACGTAGAGGGGCACGATCCCCGCGACCGAGATGAGCAGCGCCTGCGAGGAGTAGATCAAGAACACATAGACCGAGCCCGACGTGCCGACGATCGACTCCGCGAGGTAGAGCCGCAGGCCGGTCGTGACCGCGAGCTGGAAGTTGCCGAACATCCCGGGCCCAGCAGGCAGGAGCACGCCGATGGCGAGGATGCCCATCAGCGCCACGGCGTGTCCGAACGTGAGGTCGAGGCCAGAGGCACGCGCGAGCACCCACATCCCCGTCGCGTTGAGGCCCCAGTAGAGGAACGACTCGCTGAGGAAGCCGAACGCGAGCCGTACGTGTGCGATCGAGCGGATGCCGTCGGCGACGCCCTCGACCTTCGCGGACAGCTTCGCGGCCAGGCTCTTCGAGAGGAGGCCGAACGTGATGTGAACGATCTTCTTGGCGATCTCTCGCTGCCAGAGAAAGAGAACGAGGCCCGCGAACGCGGCGCCGAACGCGGTGACGGCGACCCAGCCGTAGTACGGCAGGCTGCGCGCGATCGGATCGTCGGTCTCCAGCTGCGGCAGCACCGAGAGGCCCCAGACCACGCAGCAGCTCGTGAGCAGCCCGTCGAAGACGCGCTCGACGGCGACGGTGCCGAACCCGACGGAGAGCGGGACGCCGAGCCTCATCTTCGAGACGGCCGGGCGCGCGAATTCTCCGATGCGGAGCGGGAGCGCGAAGATCGCGAAGAACCCGATCCAGTTGATCATGATGCCCTGCCAGAACGGCACGTCCGGCTTGGCGGGAGCGATCAGGAAGCGCCACCGACTCGCGCGCACGAAGTGCATCAGCGCGAGGACGACGAAGTAGGCGCCGAGGAGGCCCGGGTCGACGCGCGCGAGGTCCTGGCTCGAAGGGAGGAGCGGCATGCCACCGCGCGACACGAGGAAGGCGAACAGCGCGCCGAGCGCGAGCGAGATCGCCAGCTTCGGGAGGAGGCTCCGGAGAACGCTCTTGCCGCTCGGGGTCTTGGGCACCGCGGCAGCTTGCTCGCGCTCTGAGGCTTGGGTCGACATGGGCTCGGCGAAGGAAGGAGCGAGCGATAGCAGGGGCAGCCTCGCTCGCCAAGACCGCGGTCGCGGCCCCGGCCGCTCGGACGTCGTCAGCGGACGGAGCGGGCGACGATGTCGAGCACGCGCGGGTCGAAGAGCGCCTCGTTGTGTCCGAGGTCGTCGATGACGTGCAGCTCGGCGCCGTCGATGTCGCCGGCGCTCTCCGGCGGGGTGATCATGCGATCGCGTCCGGCGACGACGGCGACGTGGGTGACCTGCGCCGCGCGGCCCCGTCCTTCGCGGAGCCGCTCGATCACGCGGCTCCCCGGCCGGAGCGCTTCCCCGAGCGAGCCCGGGGCAAAGCGCGCGGTGCGTGTGCCCGCGTGCGGGCTCGCGAGCGTGACCAGACGATCGACCGGGCCGCCGCCGTCGATCGCGCCGCCGAGCTCCTGGAGGTACCAGCGGGCGAGGATGCCGCCGAGCGAGTGACCCACGATCGTGACGGGGTGTCCCCGGCTGGCCATGCGAACGAGCGATCCGAGCCGAGCCGCGATCGCCTCGAACCGATCGAGCGGGCCGTAGGTGAGCTTCAGCGTCGCGACCGCGGCGGTCGCTTCGACGTGGGCGCGCATCGGGCCGAAGACGGCGCCAGCGGCCATGAACCCGTGGACGAACAGCACGGTGCGGTCCGCCCGCGCGAGGCTGGTCTCGAGGGACGGACGCGACATCAAGCGCCCCTGACGCACCACGGCGCGCACCTCGCGTCCGAACTGCGCGGACTTCTCGATCAGCCTCGGTACTGCGGCCATCTCGTTCCCGAAAGTATGGGTCAGGTGTATCGCGGTGCCCAGCGCTCTGCCTGGTACCACCTGAGGACCTGCCGGAAGCCTTCCTGGAAGCGCGGGAAGCGCGGCGTCCAGCCCAGCGCACGTAGGCGGGACGAGTCGACCACGAGGTCGTCGTAGAGGAGCGTCAGCGCCTCGCGATCGACGCGCGCGCGCAGCGCAGGCTTGAGCCCGTGCCGGAGCACGACGAGCCTCCACGCGGCGAGCATCGCAGCGTCGAGGCCCTGGAACGCGCCCGGGGACTGGAAGAACTGCCCGAAGCGATCGAGCACGTTCCGCGGAAGCTCTCCCGCGGGAACGGTGGGCAGCCCATACGCGCGGAAGGTCTCGGTGACCCTATCGCCGAGCGTGAGCGGATCCTCGTCCGACACGTTGAAGATCGCGTCGTGAGCCTCGGGCTTCTTGAGGAGGAAGACGAGGGCGCGCGCGACGTCCTCGGCGTGCACGAAGGTCTGCACCGGGCCGCCCGCCGTACGCGGCAACACAGGGGTGAACATGCGGATGGCCGGGCCCGGCACGAGGAGGCTCGCCGCGAAGTGCCGGCCGCGCCGTCCGTAGAGCGGCGCCGCGCGGACGATCGTCCACGGGGGACCGCCCTTCCCGCGCCGATCCTCGAGCATCACCTCTCCGTCGCGCTTGCTCCGCGAGTGGGGTCCGCGCGGGAGGATCCGAGCGTCCTCCGAGAGCGGGCCCTTCTGTCCGATGCCGTAGACCATCGCGGTGGAGACGTGGACGAAGCGCTTGCCGCCGGCCTTCGCGAACGCGTCGTAGAGCGTGGCGACGGCGTCGGCGTTGACGGCGTGGAGCGCCTCGTAGGGCGTGCCGACATCGAGCAGCGCCGCCGTGTGGATGACGTGATCGGCGCCCTTCACGACGCGCTCGACGAACCCGCGGTCGCGCAGGTCGCCGGCGCGCACCTCGCCGCGCACGGGCACCTGCGTGCCCTTCTGGTTGGCGTCGGTGGCGATGACGCGAAAGCCCGCGGCCTCGGCCAGACCGACGGCGTAGTTGCCGACCGAGCCTGCGGCGCCAGTGACGAGAACGGTCTCCATCGTCAAACCTCGATCCCGATCGCGCGCTGCCCGAGCAGCTCGGCGAGCGCCGTTCCCGGGTCTTTGGCGCGCATGAGCGACGTGCCGATCAACACCGCGTCCGCGCGCCCGCGCGCGACTCGTTCGAGGTCGAGGAGCGTCTCCACTCCGCTCATGTACACCGCGATACGCCCGCTGGGAACATTCTCGATCAGGTCTGCCGCCCGCGCCGTGTCGACCTCGAACGTCCGGAGGTCCCGGGCGTTGACCCCGACGACGACCTCGGCGCACGAAAGCGCGACCTCGAGCTCGGTGGCATCGGCGGCCTCGACGAGCGGAACCAGACCGCGAGCGCGCGCCGCTCTGGACAGTGTGTCGAGCGTGATCCGATCGAGCGCGCGTACGAGCAGCAGGACGAGCGATGCGCCCATCGCCACCGCGAGATCGAGCTGCAGCTCGTCGAGAACGAACTCCTTGAACAGCACCGGCAAGCGGATCGCGGCTGAGACACGCCGTACGTCGAGAGGGGTGCCGCCGAAGCCCGGACCGTCGGCGAGGACGCTCACCGCGCTGGCTCCGTTGCGCTCGTACGCCCTCGCGATCTCGACGACGCCCCCGGGCGCTCGTCGCCGGATCGGACCGGCGCTCGGGCTCGCATGCTTGATCTCGGCGATGACGTGCGGCCCCTTCCCGGGCACGCGGCACAGCCGCTCGAGGTCGA
>JBBSAT010000311.1:0-9385 GCA_038252025.1 Polyangiales bacterium
ATCAGCCTCATCCGGAAGCGCGCGCTCTGGCTCTCGGTCCTCGGCGTGCTGGGCACGATCCTGAGAGCCGTGTTCCTGGTGATCGGGCTCTTCACCGGCATCATGATCTGCGCGTGCTCGATCACGTAGCTCCGCGCGCGCTCGATCGCGCTGTCGTAGCTGCGAAGTACGTCGGTCGGCGTCTCCGGGTGCTCGCCGAAGAGCCAGCCGACGTACGCGAGAGCGAGGTTAGGTCCTCCGGAAACGCGCGCGACCAGCCCTCCCACCACTCCCTGCGAAGGGACGCAAAGGACACCATCGCGCGAGCGTGCCCCTTTACAGGCGCGCCTCCTACAGTCGACATTCGCGCCTCGCGTGCTCCCTCTCTACACGCTCACCGTGCTCACGAGCGCGTTCCTGCTCTTCGGCGTTCAACCGCTGGCGGGGCGGCTCCTGCTTCCGGTGCTCGGAGGCGTGCCCGGCGCGTGGACGGCGTGCCTCCTCTTCTTCCAGACGGCGCTCTTGCTCGGCTACGGCTGGGGGGAGGCCCTATCCCGCGTGCGCGATCTGCGGACCCGCATCGCGCTCCACGTGGGGCTCGTCCTCGTCCCGCTCGCCGTGCTCCCGCCCGTTCCGCCCGACGAGGCGAGCCTGGGGATCTCGCCGAGCACGTCGCCCACGCTCTTCGCGCTCGTGTTCCTCGCGCGCTCGGTGGGGCTGCCCTTCTTCGCGCTCTCCACGACCGCCCCGATGCTGCAGAGCTTCTTCGCGCGCACGGATCACCCGTCGGCCGAGCGCCCATACTTCCTCTACGCCGCGAGCAACGCCGGCAGCCTCGGATCGCTGATCGCGTACCCGTTCGTGATCGAGCCGCTGCTCGGGCTCACCGCGCAGTCGCACGCGTTCGGCGTGGGCTACGCCGCGCTGGTCGTGCTCGTCGCCGCGTGCGGCATCACGACGGCGCGGCGTCCGAAGGCTCGCTTCGACGCAGAGCGCGTGGTCGGCTCGCGAGAAGCGGCGAAAGAGCTTCGTCCGACGGCAACGCTCCGCGCGCGCTGGGTCCTCTTCGCGCTCGTTCCGACCGCGCTCTTCTCGAGCGTGACGACGTACCTCTCGCTCGACCTCGCGCCGATCCCGCTCCTCTGGGTGCTCCCGCTCGCGGCGTACCTCGGGACGTTCATCGTCACGTTCCGCGGCGGCGGGAAGGAGATGCCCGCGTGGGTGTCGCGGGTGACGCGGCTCCTCGGCGTCGTGCTCGTGGTCTCGACGCTCGTTCACGCCAACTCGCCGCTCTCGCTGCTCGTCGTCCTGCACTTCTCGTTCTTCGTGCTCGCCTCGCTCGTCTCGCACGGGAGGCTCGCGAAGCTCGCGCCGCACACGGCGCACCTCACGGAGTTCTACGTGTGGATGGCGACCGGAGGAGCGCTCGGGACGTTCCTGACGAGCGTCGTGGCGACACACCTGCTTCCGGATCTGTGGGAGTACCCGCTCGCCATCGCTGCCGGCTGCGGTGTGACCGCGCGGATGACGTCGACGTCGGCGCCGCTCTCGCGCGAGGACCTGATCTCGCCCGGCGTGGTCCTCGGGCTCGGGCTCGCGCTGCTCTTCGGAGTCGAGCGCTCCGGCCTCGGCGCCCTCCCCTTCGCGCCGCTGCTCGTGTTCGGGCCGCTCGCGATCATCGCGTATCGCACGAGCCCTCGTCCGCCGCGATACGCGCTCGCGCTCACGGCCATGATCGTCGTCGGCACGCTCTGGAGCGACCACGGCACGACGCTCCTCGCGCGCGAGCGAGGCTTCTTCGGAGTCCTGCGGGTCGTCGACGACGGCGCCTATCGCATGCTCCTGCACGGGAGCACCCTCCACGGCTCGCAAGCGGTGAGCGAGCGCGATCGGTGCGAGCCGCTCGCGTACTACACCCGGCGCGGTCCGCTCGGTCGCGCGATCGCGATCCGGCGCAGCGCCTTCCCCGAGGCGGAAGACGCGGCGATCATCGGTCTCGGCGCGGGCGCGATCGCTTGCTACGCGGCGCCCGGCGAGCGCTGGACCTTCCACGAGATCAACTCCGACGTGGTCGAGGTCGCCACGAACCCTGCGCTCTTCACGTTCGTCGAGAACGCGCGCGCCGGCGGCGGGGACATCGAGCTCGTCGTCGGCGACGGGCGACAGGGGCTCGCGCACACGGCGGCAGGCTCGGTCTCGCTCGTGATGGTGGACGCCTTCAACTCCGACTCCGTCCCGATCCACCTCCTGACGCGGGAGGCCGTGCGCGTGTACATGCGCGCGCTCACGAGCGACGGCTGGCTCCTCCTCCACATCTCGAACCGCACTCTCGACCTCACGCGGGTCGTCTCCGCGATCGCGGAGGCCGAGCACCTCTCGGTCGTGGTGAACCGTGACGCCGCCGAGATCGGCGGTGCGAGCGCGGCGGAGAGCGCGGCCGATGCGGGGATCTCCGGGAGCAGCGACGGCGCGTCACCGACCTGGGTCGTGCTAGCCCGCACGAGCGAGGCGCTCGACGCTCTCAGGCTGGGCGCCGGCTTCGTCGACTTGCCTCCGCCCCGGGGCGCGCCGGCCTGGACCGACGAGCGCGCGAGCCTGTTCGAGGTCATCCGACGCTGAAGGCGCATCGTTCCGCAGGAGCGCTGCCGGATCGCAGCAGAAGTGCTCGCTACGACGCTCGGCAGGTACGCTCGCCCCATGCCTCGCCCGCAGGTTCCTCACGCGCTCCCACGTGTTCCCCACGAGACCGCGCTCGCGGCGCTCGACGACGAGCTCGCCCTCCTCGGAGCCCGTCGCTCGGTCCGACGGTTCTCCACCGACCCGGTGCGGCGGGAGCTCATCGAGCGCGCGATCCAGATCGCGGGAACGGCGCCCAGCGGCGCACACAAGCAGCCCTGGACTTTCGTCGTGATCTCGAGCGCGACTGCCAAGCAGGCGATCCGCGAGGCGGCCGAGCGCGAAGAGCGAGACTTCTACGAACGTCGCGCACCGCCGGAGTGGCTCGAGGCGCTCGCGCCGCTCGGAACGGACTTCGAGAAGACACACCTCACGGACGCGCCGTGGGTGATCGTCGTCTTCCAGAAGAACCAGGAGACGTTGCCCGACGGGCGCGAAGCGAAGACCTACTACGCAGCAGAGTCGGTCGGGATCGCCGTCGGGCTCCTCATCGCCTCGCTGCACCGCGCGGGGCTCGCGACCTTGCCGCACACGCCCGCGCCGATGACGTTCCTGCGCGAGCTCTGCGGGCGGCCGGCGAGCGAGCGAGCGTTCGTGATCCTGCCCGTCGGCTACCCGAGCGCCGACTGCACCGTTCCGGACCTCGCGCGAAAGTCGCTGGAGGAGATCGCGGTGTTCCTGGAAGAGTGAGGCCGCTGCAGCGTCAGGTGCGCTCGAGGATCGACTTGAGGTTCTCGAGGTCCTTGCGGTTCGCCCGACGCATCGCGCTCGCCATCATCGGCGCCATGAGCTTTCCGAAGCCGCTCGGCTCTCCGCGATTTCGGAGCGTCATCCGTGTGCTCGCCGGACCTTCCGGCTGGAACGTGTAGGTCGTCTCCATCGGAAAGGGCCCTTCGGCGGTCCGCATCACCATGCGCTCGCCGGAGACCAGCTCCGTGACCTCGTACGTGTAGGCGAGGCGCCTGCCGAGGAAGCGCGCCACGAACGCCATCCGCGATCCGAGCGAGACGGGGGGAGTCGTCTGCCACTCGACCGACTCGATGTTGACGTACCACTCCGGCGCGTTCGTCGGGTCGGCGGCGTACGCAGCGACCCGCGCCGGCGGGCAGGCGATCACGATCTCGGTGAGGACGTCGACGGACATGGGCGCGATGAGATCGCCGTCCTCTACGCCTTCGGCCCGAACGCCGTGATGAGGTAGCCGCCGCTCTTGTCGTCGTGGCTCACGTCGAGCAGCCCGCGCTTGCCGGCGTCCTCGAGGATGTCCGAGAACGTTCGATAGCCGTGGAAGCGCTCGGAGAACTCGGGGCGCTTGCGCTTGAGCGTCTGCTTCACGAGCGAGCCGTGGAGCGAGCCGCTGCGGTCCTGAAAGAGCGCTTCGACCACGTCGAGGATCAGCTCGATCGCTTCCTTCTGACGATCGGCGAGCGGCTTGCCCGTCAGGTCCGGCTCGAGGGCCGCCCCTTCGGAGGACGCGGTCGTCTCGGCGCTCTTTCGCTCCGCGCGCGGCGCCCGTTCTTTCGGAGCGGCGGTCGATCCGGCGTCGGTCCGGCGCGCCGACGCACGGCCGCGCACGAGGTCGTCGTAATAGATGAACTCGTCACAGTTATCGATCAGCAAGTGGCTCGAAGAGGACTTCACGCCGAGCCCGATGACCCGCTTGTCGTTCTCGCGGAGCTTGCTGACGAGCGGTGAGAAGTCGCTGTCCCCCGAGATGACGACGAACGTGTCGACGTGCTTCTTGACCCAGCAGAGGTCGAGCGCGTCGACGACGAGGCGGATGTCGGCGGAGTTCTTCCCGGAGTAGCTCACGTGCGGGATCTCGATCATCTCGAACGCCGCTTCGTGCATCCCACGCTTGGCGTGCTTGTATCGCTCCCAGTCCGCGTAGGCCTTCTTGACGACGACCTTCCCCTTGTCGAGCAAGCGCTCGAGGCAGAGCTGGATGTCGAACTCGTCGTAGCGCGCCTCGCGAACGCCGATCGCAACGTTCTCGTAGTCGCAGAAGATCGCCAGGTTCGGCGCGTCGTCGTCACGTTCTTGCATGGAGCTCCGGGACACTGGAAAAGCGGTGCCAGCGTAGCCTGAGCAGCGCTCCGCCGGAACGGCGCATCTTATCGCGCGGCTCCCTCGTGGCGATCCAGCTCCTCGTGATAGCGTCCGGGCATGCTGTCCGAGGACGAGCTCCTGCGGCTTGCGACCGAAGCGCTCTCGCTCGCGCTCTACGTCTCGGCGCCTGCGCTCGCGGTGAGCGCGCTCGTCGGCCTCGTCGTCGCCGCCCTCGGTGCGACGACGCAGATCCAGGATCAGGCGCTCTCGCACGTGCCGAAGATGGCCGCCGTCGCGCTGGTCCTCCTCGCGTCGGCGGGCTGGATGAGCGCCGAGATCACGACGTTCACGCGCACGCTCTTCATGGCTCTGCCGACCTTGATCCACTGACGTGCGCGAGCTCGTCCTGCTGCTCGGACTGCCTGAGCTGTCGTTCGCGCAGCTCCTGACCGCGCTCGCGCTCGTCGCCGCCCGGCTCCTGCCGATCGCTTGGCTCGCGCCGTACGCCGCTCCGGCGGCGAGCCCGTTCATCGTACGAGGCGCGACGCTCGCCGCGCTGGTGCTCGTGACGCTGCCGCTGGCGATGCTGCACGGAACGCTCCCGCTCGAAGCGATCGATCTGCTCCTCGCGCTCCTGCGCGAGCTGACCCTCGGCGCGGCGCTCTTGATCGCCACGGCCGTGCCGCTGGTCGCGATCGAACACGTCGGACGCGCGCTCGACGCGTGGATCTCGCCCGCTGTCGGCCAAGACGAGGCGTCGGGCAAGCTCGGCCGCCTCGCGCTCGCGATCGCCTCGGCGCTCTTCGTCGCCATCGGCGGGCTGCGGGCGACCGTCGGCGAGCTCGCGCGGGGCTTCGTGACGCTTCCGATCGGCGAGCCGCTGGCTTTCGAGAACGCGCAGGCCATGGCGCTGGGCTCGGCGCGGATCATCGCCCACGCCATGACCTTCGCGGCGGTGCTGGCGGCACCCGCGCTGGTCGCGCTCTTCGCGGCGGAGCTCGGCATCGCGCTCTCGCTGCGAGCTTCTCGCCTCGGACGGCTCACGACGGAAGCGCTGGGACTGCGCGGCGGCCTCGTGGTCGCGGCGACGCTGTTCGGTCTCGCCGCGGCGCTTCCGGAGCTCGGGGCGCTCACGCGCTGGGCGCTCGAGCAAGCGAGCCAGGTCGGCGGCTGACGCGCGCAGGCGCGCACCGCGTGCGTCTTGCGTGCATGATTTGCGCGCGCGGGAGAGGGACCGGCGACACGCGTCCGGGTGCGTGCCGGCACGGCGCATGCGTCATCGAGGGGAGCGTCCGCGCTGCGGGCGAGGAGGAGCGCGATGTTCCAGACGATCTTGTGTGCGACCGATTTCTCTCACGGCGGCTCGCACGCGGTGGAGGTCGCAGCGAAGTGGGCCGAGGCGCAAGGAGCGACGCTCGAGATCGTTCACGTGGTCCCCCCGATGATCACCGCGGCGGCGCCTGCATCGTCGTTGCTGAGCGAGCTCCATGCGTCGATCGAGGCCGACGCAGGAGGTAAGGTCGAGGCGCTGGTCACCTCCCTGAGCGGGCGCGTGCGAGCGACCAGCCACGTCACGAGCGGGTTCGCGCAGAAGGAGATCCTCGCGCGCGCGAAGGCCTCGAAGGCCGATCTCATCGTGCTCGGGACCTCGGGGGAAGGCAGCTTCGCGCGCGCCGTCCTCGGCAGCGTCGCAGACCGCGTCCTCCGCGCGAGCGAGACACCGGTCCTCCTCGTCCCGGAGACGAGCCCGGTCGCGCTCCCGCGCGTCATCGTCGCACCGACCGATCTCTCACCCGCGTCGCAGCACTCGGTCGCCTGGGCGCTCGACCTCGCGCTCGAGCTCTCGGCCACCGTCGAGGTCGTGCACAGCTACGAGATCCCCATGTTCGTCGGGCGTGACACACCGCTGGTGCGCGACCGATCCCACACGCTCCGAGAGGGCGTTCGAAGCGTCCACGAGCTCGGAGCGCGCGCGAACCTGCACGTGATGGAGGGCTCGGCCGCGGCGTCCATCCTCGAGGTCGCCGCCTCCACGCACGCCGAGCTGATCATGATGGCCGGGAGCGGACGAGGCCTCGTCTCGTCGCTGCTCCTCGGCGGCGTCACCGATCGCGTCATCCGCACCTGCCACGTGCCCGTGCTCGTCTTCCGCGAGCCGCACGCCCAGGCCTGAGGCGGAGCACCACCCGACGGATCGCGATCGGTGGCACCATGCGGGCTAACGCGATGCGTATCTGCCCCCGCTGCCACCTCGAGTACCGCGACGGAGACGATACCGTGCGCTGCGTGCTCGACGGGGCGGTCCTCGAGGAGACGCGCGACCCGCTCCTCGGGCGCGTGCTCGCCGGGCGCTACCGGGTCGAGCGAGCGATCGGCGTCGGCGGGATGGCGACCGTGTATCAGGCCGTCACCGACGAGCCGCGCGTCGTCGCCGTGAAGGTGCTGCACCGTAGCTTCGCGCGCGACGCCGGGATCCGCGCGCGCTTCTCGCGCGAGGTGAAGACGGCGGCGACCCTCGCGCACCCGAACGTCGTCGAGATCTACGACTCGGGCGAGACCGACGACGGCACGCCGTACCTCGTGATGGAGCTCCTCGTCGGCGAGACGCTGCGCAGCGTCATCGCAGCAGGCCCCGTCCCGCACGCCCTCACCCTCACGCTCGGTGTCGGGATCGCGCGCGGTCTGGCGCGCGCGCACGACCTCGGCGTGATCCACCGCGACCTCAAGCCCGAGAACGTCTTCGTCGTCCCGAAGGGGCGCGCGCGGATCGCGAAGCTCGTGGACTTCGGGATCGCGCGCAAGCGTGACGACGTGCGGCTCACGCGCGCGGGCGGCCTCGTGGGCTCGCCGCCCTACCTCGCGCCGGAGCGCATCCACGGCGAGGAGAACGACCCGAGCTCCGATCTCTACTCGCTCGGCGTGGTGCTCTTCGAGCTCGTGACGGGGCGGCTGCCGTTCACCGCGGACAACGCGCTCGGCTATCTGCATCAGCACATGGACGTGCCGCCGCCGCCGGTGCTCTCGTTGCGTCCGGACTGCCCTGAGCCACTGGCGGCGCTCATCGCTCGCTTGCTCGCCAAGGATCGCAAGGACCGGCCCGTCGACGCCCACCAGGTCGAGCGCGAGCTCGCGGCGGCGCTCGGCGCGCTGGAAGACGCAGAGGTCGAAGAGCCCCTCCCGCTCGTGCGCCCACGGCTCAAGACCGGTCCCTCGAAGGTCTTGCCCATCACGGCCGAGCAGTGGGAGCGCCGGGCCTCGATCCTCGCGCGCGCGGTGGAGCAGGCGTACGCGGGACAGGCTCCTCCTTCGGAGCTCATGGCGATGCTGTCGAGCCTGCGCGCGGCGACGATGCGGGTGACGCACGTGCGCCAGCGCCGGCGCACGGACGTGAGCGCGCTGGCGGGCGTCGACGCGGGCGCGCGCGAGCGGAGAGAGGGCCTCGGTCGGGCGGTCGAGGCGCTCGGGAGCGATCTTTCCACCGCGAGGGAGCGGCTCGCGAGCCTTCGCGCCGAGGCGAGCATCGTGGAGGCGCAGATCACGGATCTCTCGTTCCAGATCGACGCGATGCGGCGGAACCTGGCAGCGGCCGAGGCGCTGACGGAGACGAAGCGCGCCGCCTCGACGCGCGAGCTCACCGCGAGCGCGGACGAGGCCGCCGAGGCCGAGCGCACCGCGGGGCAGCTCGCGCGCACGCTCGTCGAGCGGGTCAGAGAGCGGCCGGGCGTGGCGCCGCTGCTCGCCGAGCTCGAGCGAGCCTGAGCACGCGACGCGCCCGGGTGACTCGCCTCAGCTCGAGGGCGGCTCGTCGAGGACGACCGTATCTCCGGCGCGCGGCGCATCGGCGGGAGGCTCGTCCTCCTCCGTCGCATCCGGAACCTCCGCGACGCTCTCGTCGGAGCTCGACGCCTCGGACGGGGCGGCCGTCGGCAACGCCCCCGCTTCTCCTGCGCGCACCAGCGACCAGCGCATGAGCGCGGGCGCGACGATCTGGTTGATGGCGACCACCTGCAGGAGGAACGCGGCAGCCTCCTGTCCGAAGGTCGGGAACGTGCGTGCGAGCAGCAGCGCGAGCGCGATGGTGAGCCCGGCCTGCGGCAAGAGGCCGATGCCGCCATAGGTCGCGACGGTCTCGGGAGCCTTCGCTGCGCGCGCGGCGAGGTACGTGCCGCCCGTCAGCCCGAGGCCGCGCACGACGACCACGACGACGACCGGCACGAGCGCGACGAGCGGGACGTCGATGTCGATCGCGGCGCCCGCGACCGTGAAGAACACGATGTAGACGGGGAGCGAAGCGTCCTCGAACGCGTGTCGGAGACGCTCCCCCTTTCGGCTGACGTTCTCGACCCACATCCCGGCCGCCAGAAGCATCAGGAGCGGGTCGAGGTGGACCCGTCGGCCGATCTCCGCGATCACCACGCAGACCGCGAGGACGAAGAGATCGAGACCGTCGGTGCCGACGAAACGTAGCCAGATCGAGAAGAGGATGCCGACGAGCGTCCCGAACGCGAGCGAGCCGAAGAGCTCCCAGCTCACCTGGAAAGCGGCGGACGCGGCGTCGACCGTCCCCGAGAGGACGCCCTCCGCGCGATTTTCTGCGGGCTCTCGTGCGACCTCCTCCGGTCGGACCGGTGGCAGGATTTCACGGCCGTGCCGCTTCGCAAGCCGTAGGTCAGGTCAGCGG
>JBBSAT010000312.1:0-9319 GCA_038252025.1 Polyangiales bacterium
GGCAGGCCACCACCAGCTGTTCTTCGCTGCCATCACGGGTCTGGATCGTTTGCAGGTGTGCCGGGAGCGTCATGCGTGGCCTCCCGGCGTATCTGCGCACGCGGGTCGGCTCGGGCGTGCGGCAGCGCACGGCGTGAGCCCGCCCGCCGCGCGTAACGAATGTGCGTGCAGCGAGGCGCAGGCGGTCCTAGGGAATCGCGCTGGCGGCGTGCCGCAGCAGGAGGAATGTGATGAACGAGTCGAAGCTCTCCCGTCGTGTGGTCCTGAAGCGCTCGCTGACCGTTCTCGCGGCGCTCCCCGTCGCATCGCTGCTCGCCTGTGGCGGCGAGACCGAGGTGCACTGCGGCGGGCCGAACGCCGAGCAGCAGGCGGCGCGCGCCGCGCTCCAGTACGCCGAGCACGGGCCCGACGAGACGAGGCGCTGCCACCTCTGCCAGCTCTTCACCGGCACCGCGACTGCGTGCGGCAGCTGCCAGCTGCTCCAGGGGGAGATCAACCCCCAGGGCTCGTGCACGAGCTTCATCCGGCGAGCCTGAGCGCGAAGCTGCGCTTGACGTGACGGGCGGGCAGATCGGAGCCTCCTTTCCGAGAGATGCCCATCGACCCGAGAGAGTGGCGAGAGCACGTGGTCTCCACGGAGCTCCAGGCGCTCCTGGACGTTGCCGCCTGCGAGAGCGCGACGGTGTCCGTTCGCATCTCCGCCAGCCCGACGGCGGCGCTCGTCACGGCCATGGGCCGCGCGGCGATCGAGGCGGGGTTCGCCTTCGCGAGCGTATCGCTCGGTGAGGAGCGCTCGCTGCACGGCCTCGACGACGTGGTGCGGGCGCTCGCGAACGGTGTCCGGACGGACGCGGTGTCCGAGCGACGCAGCGGGATCGCCGCGATGCTCGATGCGTTCGCGCAGAAGAACGGCAAGCGAGCGAGCGAGCGCTTCGAGGAGCGCGCGGACGAGGCGGGGCTCTCGGGCGATCTGCGAGCGCTCGCGCGCGGCTTCGTGGCCTCGGCGACGGGCCGCACCGAAGCGCGCCGGCTGAAGCTCTGGCTCGGCGGTGAAGAGAGCGCGCCGCGTTCGGACGAGATCTCGCTCCGCCCGCTCACGGTCGGAACGGCGAAGACGGCGCTGGCGCAGCTGAGCCGGCTCGTCGTTGCGCTCGGCGCGAAGGGCTCGCTGTTCGTCCTGACCGACGCGGAGAGCATCGTCGACCTGCCGACCGCGCGCCGCGACGTCGCGCTCACCGTGCTGCGTGAGCTCGTCGACAACGCGGACGGCCATCGCGGGATGATGGCGAGCCGGCTCATCGTCTTCGGCGCGCCTGGCCTCGTGCTGCGCAAGCACGCGCTCGGCTCGCACGAGGCTCTCGCGACGCGACTGCTCTCGGCCGATGCCGACGTGCTCACGCCGCACGCCGCGCTCTCCTACGTGGATCCGCCGGACGATGAGACCGAGCCGCTGGCCATCACGCCGACCGCTCCGGAGCCGCGACGCGCGAACGCGCTGCGCTCGATGCTGCGGCTTGCGCAGGGGCTTCCGCCGCTCGAAGCGACGCCGGAGCTGACGGTGGGGCTCGTGGCGGTGGACCACAGGATCGACGCGCTCTTCGAGACCGCGCAGAGCGGCTCGGTGTTCGCGGTGCTCTCGGGCGAGTACGGCGCGGGAAAGACGCACCACCTGCTCCACCTCGAGGCGCGCGCGCTCGCCGCCAAGCGCCCCGTGCTCCGGCTCTCCGTCGAGCGGCTCGACGAGGATCTCGGCAACCCGCAGCGACACCTCCGCCGCTTGCTCGAGAGCTCGGTGCTGCCGCTGAAGGGACGACCCGGCCCGCTCGATCGGCTCGACGCGTGGCTCGCCAGCCCGACGATGGAGAAGAAGCTGCTGAGCGCGCTCGAAGCGATCCGCGATCGGGGCGGAGAGGCTGCGGCCGCGGCCGAGCGAGCGCTCCGTGGCTCCTCGCCCGGCGAGCTGGCGCACGAGGGCGTGCTCGAGACGCTCTCGGCGATCGATCTGGTGGACAAGCCCTCGGGCGCTTCCTACCGGAAGGACGCGTACGCACGGCTTCACCTCTGGCTCGAGCTGCTGAGCAAGCTCGACGGCTGCGCAGGGCCCGTGGTGCTGCTCGACGAGGCGGAGAACCTCTATCGCCCCGGCGTCTCGCGCCCCGAGCGACGGACGGCGCTGCGGTCGCTCGCCTTCTACTGCGGCGGCTCGCTCGCCGAAGCCTGCGTCGTGCTCGCCGTCACGCCCGACACACTCACCGCGCTGCGCGACGAAGCCGGGGAGCTGCTCGACGAGATCGAGGAGCAGCGCACGCTCCTGCCCTCCGAGGACGTGGCGATGCTCCGGCGCCGCCTCGTACGCGCCAAGCCGCTCGAGGTGCAGCGGCTGACGAAGGTCGACCTCGCGGCGCTCGCGGAGCAGGCGCGCAAGCTCTACGTGTCGGTACGGGGCAGGACGCCCGACCCGGACTTCGAGAGCTTCGTGAAGAAGGAGGTCACCGGCGCGCCGAGCCCACGCGCGGTCCTGCGGCGCACGATGGCGAGGCTCGAGCGGCTTCACTTCGCGAGCTGAAGGCCGCGCTCCTCGCGGGGGTCAGCGCTCGGTCCGTCGCGTCGGAAGCCGCTCGTCGAGCCGGTGCCCGCCCCGCTCCGCGACGAGCGCCGTGCGGAGACCGAGCGTCCGCAGCGTCGAGAGCGCGACGCGCACGCGGTTCTGCGCGGCCTGCGGGAGCACCTTCTCTCCGGGCCACCCCAGCGAGAGAAGCGCCTCCCAGGAGAGCGGGACGGAGGGAGCCGCGAGGCGCGACGTGACGAGCGCGTCGAGCACGCGGGCGAGCGTCGGCCGGCTCGACAGGTCGACGCGCGGGCGACCCGGGACGACGAACCAGGAAGCGCCGGGGCCGACCTCGAGCCCGTCGGCCGGCAGCGCGCGCCGCAGCATCCGGAGCGCGAAGCGAACGTCGTCCGAGCGGGCCGCAGCGGGCTCGGACTCGGCGAGCGTGCGGCGCGCGCGTAGCACGACGTCATCGCCCTCCGTCGGTCCTCGGGCGTCGGAGGCGAGCTCGACGATCGCGCGGTGCGCCGCGAGCAAGGTGTCGAGCGCGGCGTCACCGACTTCGGCGATCCTCCGCGCCGCGAGCGCGAGGTCGTTCTCCGCGTGGCCGAAGTGCCCCCGCTCGGCCAGCACGGACGCGCGCGATGCGAGGAAGACGCCCTCGAGACGGACGTCGCCGACCTCGCGCAGGATCTCGATCGCCTCGCCGTACGCCTCGCGCGCCGCGTCCGGCTGGCCGCGCTCGTGCTGCACGGCGCCGAGGTAGCCGGAGAGGTGCGCCTCGAAGGGCCGGTCGCCGACCGTTCGAAGACACTCGCGCGCGCGCCGCAGCTCGATCAGCGCCTGATCGAGCTCGCCCTGCTCTTGCTGCAGGATCCCGAGGTTACCACGCACGACGCCCTCGAGGCGCAGATCGTCGCCGGAACTCTCCGCGAGCGCGTCCTCGTAGTGCGCGCGCGCGCGCTCGAGCTGTCCGCGCTGGAGCGCGATGTTTCCGAGATCGCGGTGGGCCGCGGCTGCGGCGCGGACGTCGCCGAGCGCGATCGCGTGATCGAGCGAGGTCCGGTAGTGCTCCTCCGCTTCCTCGAGCGCACCGCGACCGTGCCGATAGAGCCCCATCGCTGCGTGCGCGCGCATCGCGCTCTCGCGATCGCCCTGCGCGAGCGCGAGCGCCTTCTCGAGCACGCGAGCTGCGGCCTCGAACCGGCCCGAGGAGAGGAGCATCTCGCCGAGCGCGGAGAGGATCCGCGAGGAGAGAGCGCCCGCGATCTCGGTGGCCGCCGACTCGAGGACCGCCGCCGCGCGGTCGAGCTCTCCGCGGTCGCGCAGCACGCTCGCGCTCGCCAGAGCCAGCTCCGCAGCGTGCTCCGGAGAGACGAAGGGGGCGAGGACCGCCGCGCCCGAGAGCGCTTCCTCGTCGCGTCCGGAAGGCCCGAGGCGGCGCGTGAGCTCGTGCATGGTGAGCACCAGCTCGGCTCGATCGGCAGCGCGCGCGGGATCGAGCGGCAGCGTCATCGACGCGTCGAGCGCAGCGAGGACCGTGTCGGCCTCCATCGCGAGCCATGCCTGCGCGGCCCTGGCCTCTCGCCCGGTGCGGACGCGCCGCTGCTTGCCCGCGCGCTCGGCGAAGTAGGACGACATCCGGTTCGCTGCGTCGGTGCGCGATCTCAGGCGCGCGAGCTTCTCCGCCGCGAAGGCGCGAACGCTCTCGAGCAGCCGCGCGCGCGACTCGACTGGACCGCGCGCGAGCAGCGACTTGTCGCGGAGCGACTGGACGAGCGTGAGGCCGTGCGCGCGATCGGTCCCCAGCATCGCGATGGCGGACTCGATCGCGAAGTGACCGCGAAAGAGCGAGAGCCAGGCGAGCGCGCGGCGCTCCTCGGGATCGAGCAGGGACCACGACCACTCGATCGCTCCGCGCAAGGACGCCTGGCGCGCGGGCGCGTCGCGTCGACCGTGCGCGAGCACGTCGAGCGGCGCCTCGCGCGCGCCGAGCATGTCCATGAGCGCCCGAGGCCCGACGAGCGGCAGGCGGCTGGCGGCGAGCTCGAGCGCGAGCGGCACGCCCTCGAGACGGTGCGCGAGCGCGGCGAGGATCGGCGCGTCGCCCTCTGTCGGCGTGTAGCTCGCGCGCGCGATCAGGAGCGCGACGCTCTCGGACGAGAGGATCGCGGGCTCGTCCTCGTCCATTCGCGGGAGCGCGAGCGCCGGCACCTCGAGCGGGATCTCGCCGGCGATCCGGAGCAGCTCGCGCGACGTCGCCAGGATCGAGAGCTTCGGCGCGCGCGCGAGCCAGCTCGAGAAGACGTGCGCGGAGCCGAGCAGCTGCTCGAGGTTGTCGAGCACGAGCAACGCGGAGCCGCGCTTGGCGAGAGCGGCGCCGATCCGCTCGACGGCCAGGTCACGAGAGAGCGAGCCCGAGAGCCGCACGGTGAGAGCGCGCGCGACCGTCGCGAGGATCTCCTCGTCGCTCCGGGCCGCAGCCAGCTCGATGAAGGTCACGCGCCTGCCGTCGCGCGCCGCGCTCTCCGCGAACGAGAGCGCGAGGCGCGTCTTGCCGGTGCCTGGCGGTCCGACGAGGGTGACGAGGCGTGCGCCAGACTCCAGCGCTTGCCCCAGCCGCGCGAGCTCTCGCGTGCGCCCGATGAAGGACGACGCGCTCGCGGGCACGTGGGAGTCGCGCTCTCCGCCTCGGCGCTTCGTCACCACGCGACTTCCTCGTCGCCGGCGGGAGCGGGCGCGCGGACGCGGCGCGCGCGGTTCGGGAGGGAGAGCATGGGAGGGCGCGAGGATAGCCGCCTCGAGAGAAGGTCGACGAAACTCCCCGGTGCGGCTTGACCTATCGAGTGATAGGTAACAGCCTATCGGTCGATAGGGGTGCTGAACATCCCGAGGAGGGCTCGATGACCAACCCGCTTCGAAGCTCCGCTCACCGTTACTGTCGGCCGTGCGCGAGAGGGGTCGTGCCGCGGCCTCGCGCTCGCTTCGCCGGCGTCGGGCTCGGTCTCGTGATCGCGCTGACGCTCGCGCTGATCGGCTTCAGCGCGCTCATCGGGCCCTTCATCATGTTCACCCTGCCGCTCATCCTGGTCGCGGGCTTCGCGATGGGGCCGCTGGTCGGTGTACTGAGCGCGCCGGACCTCTGTCCCGAGTGCGGGCGCGAGCTTCGTTTCACTTCACGGCGCGAGGCGGCGCTGAGCGAGGAACGAATAGGCGCGCCACGCGGGACGGCGAGAGCCCGCCCGAGCGTCGCCTCTGATATGAAGGAGGTGTGAGCACTGGAAGCGCGGGAAGAGTGCTCGCGGAGCCGACCGCGGACGGAAGTGCTCGCAGCGGGCAAGGACGGAAGCGGGCGGCGCAGCGAGCCGAGCCGTCGATCCCGGACATCGGTGCGATCGGCGGTGCGGAGCTCACGGAGAAGCATCGCGAGGTGCTTCGCGAGGCCATGCGGCTCGTCGCGGAGCGCGGCTTTCGAGGCGCGTCGCTCCGCGAGCTCGCGCGGCGCGTCGGCATGCAGCAGCCGTCGCTCTATCACTACTTCCGCAGCAAGGACGAGCTGGTCGAGCAGATCCTGGTGACGTTCGGCTTCGGTGGGATCGGCGCGACGCCGAGCACGGGGCAGCTCCCGGAGCGCATCGAGGACTACCCGGCGCTCCTCGCCTCCATCGTGACCTGGCTCTACGACCACACGGAGTGGCCGGTCTTCGTCCGCTTCATGTTCAACCTCTCGCTCGAGTCGCCCAAGCACCAGGAGCGGCTACGAGAGATGTTCGTCGAGACGACCGCGTCGCAGATGCAGGCGGTGGTCGGCTACTACGTTCGATCGGGACAGATCGGCGCCATCGACGCCGAGCACCTGACGCGCATGGTGCTCAGCGCCGTCGCGCTGCCGCTCATCGAGGAGCGCCTCCTGTTCCCGAGCGCCGGCCCGCACCGCGGGCTCTCGGAGTACATCGCGTTCGTCGTGCGCTTCGCCAAGGGAGGGATCACGGCACGAGTGCTCGCGGAGCCGACCGCGGACGGGTGTGCTCGCACCGAGCACGGACGGAAGCGGGCGGCGCAGCGAGCCGATTCGTTGATCACGGCAGGAGTGCTCGCGGAGCCGACCGCGGACGGGAGTGCTCGCACCGAGCACGGACGGAAGCGGGCGGCGCAGCGAGCCGATTCGTTGATCACGGCAGGAGTGCTCGCGGAGCCGACCGCGGACGGGAGTGCTCGCAGCGAGCACGGACGGAAGCGGGCGGCGCAGCGAGCCGATTCGTTGATCACGGCAGGAGTGCTGGCCTCGAGCGACGCCGCGCCACCGCTGCCCGTCGTCGGCGGCGAGCACGCCGAGAAGCTCGCGAAGCGAGCGAAGGTCAGGGCGAAGGCGCCGGATCTGCCGAGAGGTCGAAGAACTCGCGCGCCTGTCCCCTCGCGGGGACGCTGACCGTCCGCGTGTGCTCGACGCCGTCTCGATCCACGAGGCGAAGGCGCAGCGAGCCGGAGTCGACCTCGACGCCACCGATCGGCGTGGTGCCGAGCAGGCGCGAGCCCACGTACACGCGCGACCACGGACGCGTGTTGATCGAGAGCTGACCGACCTCGGCGTGCGCGGGCGGCCGCGGCGCGTCGACGGCCGGCGGGGTCCGCGGCCGATCCTCGTGGCTGCCATGACGCGCGGCACGGATCGGAAGCATCTCGCCCATCAGGTGCAGCCGGTCACCGGCCGAGAGGACCACGGTGTCCTCCCAGTCCTCGTACCCATCGAGGTGCAGGCGCACGTTCCACTCGCCCGGCTCGAGGAGCGCCAGCTCCATCGGCGTGACGCCGACACGGCCGCGCACACCGAGCGTGATGACGGCGCCGCTCGGAGCGCTGTCCATGAAGAGCGCGCCCGTCGTCGCGACCGGCGGGGCCACGACAGGCGCGACCGGCGCCGCGATCGGCGCGGGCGTGGCGATCGGCAGCGGGATTGGGCTGCTGCCGAGGCCTAGCGCGGCAGGGCGGAGGACGACCAGCCCGACGGCCCCGACCAGGGCGCTCAGCACGACGAGGAGCGCCACGACGAAGGGCCAGATCGCGCGCTTGGTCGCCTGCGCGGGCGGAAGCGCGACCCGCGCGTGGTCGTCCGACATCGTGGAGAACTTCTCGGTCGCGTTCGGCGGCGGCGGGATCTTCGGGAGGTCCGAGTCGCTGGTCGACTGCCCCTTCTTCACCTCGGGGACCGCGATCCGCGTGTCGAGCCGCGGCCCCGCCTTGATCTCGTTCGCGAAGAGCTCGTGCATGCGCGCGCCGAGGTGCGCCGTCGTGACGACCTCGCCCATGCGTCCGAGCGCGCGCTCGAGCGCGAGCTGCATATCGCTCGCCGTCTGGAAGCGGTCCTCCGGCTTCTTGGCGATCGAGCGCTTCAGGATCGAATCGAGCTCGGGCGTCACCTCCGGGTGCGACTCGGCCAGCGACGCCGGCTCGTCGTAGACGAGCGCACGCATCGTGTCGAACTCGGTCTGCTTCTTGAACGGGTTCTGCCCGTCGATGAGCTCGTAGAGCACCACGCCGAGCGCGAACACGTCGCTCCGCGCGTCGATGGGCTCGCCGAGGCACTGCTGCGGCGACATGTACGCGAACTTGCCCTTCACGACGCCCGCCTCGGTGCGCGTGGAGTGGCTCGCGGCCTTCGCGATGCCGAAGTCGAGCAGCTTCACGATGCCGTCGAAGGCGACCATGATGTTCTGCGGCGACACGTCGCGGTGGACGATGCCGAGCGGCTCGCCCGTGGACTGATCGACCGCGCGGTGCGCGTGATCGAGCGCCTCCGCGATCATCGCGACGATCTTCATCGCGAGCGGGATCGCGAGGCCGCCCTCGTCCTTGGCGCGACGGAGCGCCTTGGAGAGCGGCATCCCGTTGATCCACTCCATCGCGATGAAGTAGGCGCTCTCTTCCTCTCCGTACGCGTAGACGTGACAGATGTACGGGTGGCTCAGCTGGACGACGAGCCGCGCCTCGTCGATGAACATGTCGACGAACGTTCGATCGGTCGCGACGTGCGGGAGCACGCGCTTGACCACACAGAAGCGGCCGAGCTGGTTCGCGCGGCCCGCGTCCGGCTGGAGCTCGCGCGCGAGGAAGATCTCCGCCATTCCGCCATACGCGAGGCGGCCGAGCAGGTGGTACTTGCCGAACTGTCCGACGGGCGCGAGCTTGTTCAGCGTCGCGAGCGAGACGCGGGCGCCGCCGCCGACGGAGACGTCCTCGATGTCGCCGAGGTCGATCGGCACCGCATCGTGGTCGGTGTCGCGCGGCTGCGGATCGACGGCGCGCGGGCTGAGCCCCGAAGGCCGAAGAGACGTGGGGACGTCTTGGGAGTCATCCTCGGACGAGGGAGACGCGCCTTTTCCGCGGTGGGCCATCGAGCGACGAGCCCGAGTATAGCGGAACGCCGAGTGCGCGGGCGGCAAGCTCCTGGGCACAGACGTGACGAACGGATGACGAACGGCGCCCTCGCGCCGCTTTCTGGACGAAACGGTGCGCGCGCTCGATCGTGCTCGTGCCATGAGCTCGCGGCCCCTCGCCTGGATCCTGCCGACGGGGCTGCTCCTCGTCGCGATCGTCTCCGTCCCGCTCCTCGTGCTCGACGATCAGGGGCTGCCTCGCTATCGCGCGCTGCGGAGCGAGCGAGACGAGGTGCAGCTCCAGAACGAAGCGCTGCGCCACGAGGTCCGAACGCTCGCGCGCGAGGTGGAGGCCCTGCGGGTCGATCCGGCGTCGATGGAGCGGATCGCGCGGGAC
>JBBSAT010000313.1:0-9315 GCA_038252025.1 Polyangiales bacterium
AGGTCGTCACCGAGGTGCAGCGTCTCGAGCGGCCCGAACGCGTCGGGCCCCGTGACGGGCAACACGACGAGATCGCCATGCGAGAACTTGTGCCCCCACGACGACGTCGCAGCGTCGATGTGGCTCATCGCGATGGACGCGCCGTTGGGCGACCAGTCCGCGGAGTAGAAGTAGTTGCTCGCGTCACGCGGCGGAAGGCCCGTCGCAGGCCGCGTCGTTCCGTTGGTCGCGTCGATCAGGATCGCATAGCTGCTGGTGATGAAGAGCCGGCTCGAGTCGGGGCTGAACGTCGACGAGAACCAGAAGCGCTCGTTCCTCGGCAACGTGGGGAAAACGGTCGGCGCTGGCGCAGCGCTCAGATCCGCCGTGAGGTCGAAGACCGCGCCCGGCTCCGAGCCGGATCCGCCGCCGAGCATGCCTGCGAGATATCGGCCGTCGCGTGAGACGGTGTGACAGCCGACGCAGTCGGTCCCGGGCGGATTGGGCAACAGACGCTCGTGCTCCCCCGAGCCGGGCTGGATGCGCTCGAAGAACCCACGTCCGCTCGGTCGCTCGAGGCCCCAGTAGTAGATCGCGCCGGAGATCGCGGAGCGGGTCAGGCGGACGTGCACCGGCGTGCCGACCGCGACCTGGCTCGCGGCAGCGAGGTAGTGATCGACCTGGATGTCCACGCCGCTGTCGTAGTTCTCGGCCACGAGGGACCAGACGTCCGCCGGCGGAGCCCAGTGGAAGCCGAAGCCAGACCCCGTGTTCGCGACGAACGCGACGATACTGATCGACGCGTTGGAGATCGTGACGCGATAGAGGTCACCGGCCGCGCCGCCGCTCCACTGGATGTCCACCGGCAGGACATTGTTGGGCATCACGGCGCCGTCGAGGGGATACAGGAGCGGAGACGCGGTCCCGCCGGCCGCTCCCGCGAAGGCGGACTCCGCGTCCGCGAGAGTCGGGACGTCGACCAGCACGGGATCGACCCCGAGGCGGACGGTGACCGCTCCGCTCGCGGAGAGCATGCCGCCGAGACCGTCGTCGACAGTGGCGCTCACGTCGGTGACCCCCGATGCCATGCAACCTGCGCGGGGCGTGAAGACGCCGTCGAGGTCCACCGTCCCGAGCTCCGGCGTCCGGACCGACCAGCTCGGGAAGAGCTCGAGCTCCGAGCCGTCGGCGCGGGTCGCGATGAGGTGGAAGGCCTGCGTCTCATCGCACCCGATGACGGCAGTCGCCGGCTCGACGCGCGTCGCCGTGTAGATGGTCGGCGGAACGTAGGCGTCGGCGCGCGCTGCATCGTTCCCGCCGTCTTCGCCGCCGGCGGCATCGGCCACCGGCCCGGTGTCGCGTCGGCACGAGGCGGACGGTGGATCGCACGGGTTCGGGGCGCCGACCGTGCAGCTGGCGAGGCCGGAGACGGCGAGGCCGAGGAGACCGAGACTGGAGAAATAGCGCTGCATGAGTCCGCCCTTTCGTCGATGACGTGGCAAGTGCCGAGAGAGGACTCTGTCTCGTCTGCGCCTGACGAGATCTGGAAGAACCTGAAACCGCTCAGAGGAGGTAACGAGTGGTCGAGTCGCCCTGCGTGATCTCCACTCGCTGGTTGACGATCACGTCGGTCAGCGTCTGCGTCTCGAGCGCGCCATCGGGCCAGCGGATCTCGATCGACTGAACATCGCACGAGGCGCCGAGACCGAAGTAGGCCTCCGCTTCCGTCGACAGGTTCTGCGAGCTCGTCTGCACGATGCGCGTCTGCGTCATCCCGTCGGGCGTGGTGAGCCGCACGCGCGCCCCGATCCCGAGGCGGTTGGCGCCTCCTTCGCCGCTCCCGACGAGCCTGATCGAGAGCCAGTTGTTCTCGCTCGCGACGTTCTCGTAGAAGCGGACCGGCTGAAGCTCTGGAGGCGACCAATCCGGCGAGTTCGTCGGGTCGTTACAGCCGTAGGTTCCGACGATCATGTCGAGATCGCCGTCGTGATCGAAGTCGGCCACGGCCGTGCCGTTCGGGCATCCGTGGTTGAAGCCGGCGTCGGCTCCGATCCACTCGAAGGAGAGCGGGCCGTCCGTGCGGTGATGGAAGAGCCAGCCGCGATTTCCGGGGTAAGGGCTCCCGGCCAGGTACAGATCGATCCAGCCGTCCGCATCGAAGTCGAACGCACCGTCGTGCTGGCCGCCTTCGTCGATGCGCGTGAGGTCGACCGGTGGCGTGAGCCCCATCGTCTCGCGCCCGGGCCGAGTGAAGGTCCCGGTGCCGTCGTTGACGAGGAGCTCCGAGGGATCGCTCGCGCTGCCGACGTCCGGATGACGGATGTTGCTCTCGTAGAGGTCCATGTCCCCGTCGTTGTCGACGTCTGCGCACGCGTACGAGAAGGTGTTTCCGCCGAGGTTCGCGGCGATGTCGCTCTGGCCCGGCGCCCAGCCGCGACCGGGGCACGGATAGCCGGCGGCCGGCGCGGGAACGCTCGCGCACGCGGGCTGCGTGGGGTTCGCCACGCAGTAACAGCGGAAGCTCTGGTCGTCCGAGAAGTCACGCCGATCGTCGGAGCCGATCAGGGTCGTCGCGCCGATCTCGGAGAAGCGATCTCCGTCGGCGAGGAAGAGCTCGTTCATCATGCGTCCGTAGGCAGCGCCGACGATGTCGTGGCGGCCATCGCCGTTCACGTCGCACATCACGAAGGCGAAGAGCGGTCGCGGCTGCTGCCCGAGCGCGGCGGCTGCGCTCGTTCGCGTGAGCGTCATGCCGGCCTCGTCCGTCACGTCTTGGAACTCCCCGCCACCCGTGCTTCGAAACAGGAGCGGCTGGTTTCCGAACGGGCTCGTGAACGCGGGCTGCGAGTACCAGAAGCCGAGCGCGAGATCGAGACGCCCATCGAGGTCTTGATCGAAGAAGAACCCATCGGACATCAGCGGGAAGTCGGACACGACGATCGTCTGCGCGCCCGTCAGGGTGAAGCTCCCCGTCCCGTCATTGAGCAGGATCTCGGGGCGATCCGAGAGGGCCGTTCGCGTCATGTCGGTGAGGTACGGAAAGATCCCGGTGAACGCGTCGAGATCACCGTCGTTGTCGACGTCGCCGAAGCGGACGAACGAGACGGCGCGTCCGGGCTCGCCCGTGTCGCGCTGCAGGTAGAGGCCCGACGCCGCGGTGTGATCCTCGAACCGGCGCGCTCCGGCGCCCGCGGCGTGGTTAAGGAAGACCTCGCCGGAGGTGTGGTCGTACGCGGATCCGTGGTTGATGACGAGATCCGCAAAGCCGTCCCCGTCGATGTCCCCGACCGATAGGCTCGCGCTGTTGATCCCGCCGAGGCCCCAGTCCTCCGTTCGATCGACGAAGGCCGGCATGCCCGGGTGCCACGCGCGGCCCGGACGACAGACCCGAGCCGGCGGCCCGGCGTCGATCGGCGCGTCCGTCGCACCGCCCGCGTCGCCAGGCGTCGGCGCAGGATCGCATCCGCCGAGGGCGAACAGGGCGGAGAGGAGGGCCACGATGGGCCGGACGAGGCGGAAGCGGATCGGGGCGCGCGCGTGCATGCCGAGATGTTGCCTGCTCGGAGCCCATCGGCGACCGAACGACCTCTCGTTTTGGGATCTTTCAGATCCGTCGACCTCAGTGCGCGCCTCCCTCCCGTCGGGTAACCCTCCTCGATGACCACCTTCACTCGACGGCTGACGGCGATCGCCGGGAACACGCAGCGGCTCGACGGCGGCGCGATGTTCGGGAACGCGCCCAGGGCCGTCTGGGAGAAGTGGATCCCGCCGGACGAGCGAAACCGGATCCCGCTCGCGTGCCGCGCGATGCTGATCGAGGAGACGGGAGACGACGGCAGCGTGCGCCGCATCCTCTTCGAGACGGGCATCGGTGCGTTCTTCCCGCCCAAGCTCCGCGAGCGCTTCGGTGTGATGGAGAGCGAGCACGTCCTCCTGAAGAGCCTCGAGGCCGCCGGCGCGCCCGAGAGCAGCATCGACGTCGTCGTGCTCTCGCACCTCCACTTCGATCACGCGGGAGGGCTGCTCACCGCATGGAAGCAGGACGAGGCGCCCTCGCTCTTGTTCCCGCGTGCGACGTTCATCGCATCGCGCGAGGCCTGGGAGCGCGCGACGCATCCACACGCGCGCGATCGCGCGTCGTTCATCCCCGAGCTGGCTCCGCTCCTCGAGGCGTCCGGTCGGCTCGAGATCGTGGACGGCGAGACCAGCCCGACGCTCGGCCCGGCGTACCGCCTTCATCGCTCGAACGGGCACACGCCCGGGCTCCTCCTCGCGGAGGTCGAGAGCGCCGAGGGCCCGATCGTCTTCGCCGCCGATCTCATCCCGGGGCGGCCCTGGGTGCACCTCCCGATCACGATGGGCTACGACCGCGCGCCGGAGATGCTGATCGACGAGAAGACCGCGCTGCTCGGTGCGCTCGCCCCGAGAAACGGCCGCCTCTTCTTCACGCATGACCCGAGCGTCGCCATGGCGCGCGTCGTGCGCGATGCGTCGGGCCGCTTCGGCCCGGGTGAGGAGTGGCCCGACCCGAAGCAGCTCCCGATCTGAGCGCCGACCGTTCGACGCTCACGCCTCTTGCGGCGACGTGCAGAAGTCCCGGACGAGCTCGAAGAGCACGCGCTGGCCCCACTCGTAGCCCGCGCGCGGGATGCGCTCGTCGTGACCGTGGTACATCGCCGTGAAGTCGAGGCCGGGCCCGAGACGCACCGGCGAGAAGCCGTAGCAGGTGGCACCGAGCCGCCCGTAGGCGAACGAGTCCGTGAAGCCCGGGATCATGTAGGGCACCGGAACGCCGCCCGGATCGTGCCGATGAAGCGCGGCTTCGATGGCCGAGAAGAGCGGCGTGTCGCTCCGGAAGGTCGCGGGGTCGTGCTGGTCGAACACGACGATGCGCAGCTCGTCCCCGATCACCGCGCGCACTTCCGCGAGGAAGCCCTCGACGCTCTGGCCAGGGAGGATGCGACCGTCGAGCTTCGCGCTCGCGCGTGACGGAATCACGTTCACCTTCACGCCGGCCTCGAGCATCGTCGGCGAGACGGTGTTGTGGAGCATCGCGCCGATGCTCTTGGCCTGACCGGGGCTCGTCCGCGCGAGCACGTCGAGGAGGTGACCCGCGAGGGCGGGCCGCATGAGCAGCGGCAGCGCGCGGTTCTGCGGAAACGGCGCGGCCTCCGCGATCGTACGGAGGAACCTCTCGACGACGGGCACTTCGTGGTGCGGCAGCCGCAGTCGACCGAGCCGCTCGATCGCGCGCGCGAGCTTCACGACCGCGTTCCCCGGGTGCGGCATCGAGCCGTGCCCCGGCTCGCCCTCGGCGACGAGCTCGAACCAGCAGATGCCCTTCTCGGCGACCTGGATCGGATAGAAGCGCTTCGCGCCCATGTGGAGCGTGTGGCCGCCCACCTCGTTCAGGACGTACTCAGCGCGCACGAGCTCGGGGTGCTCCTCGACGAGAAAGAGCGCGCCCTCGTGCGAGCCCGCCTCCTCGTCTGCGACGCCCGCGAAGATGACGTCGCGCTCGAGCTTGGCGCCCGTGCGCTTCAGGAGCAGGAGCGTGACGAGGCTCATCGTCACCATGTTCTTCATGTCGATCGCGCCGCGGCCCCAGATGCAGCCGTCCGCTTCGATCGCCGCGAACGGATCGTGCGTCCACTTCTCGCGATCGACGGGCACGACGTCGAGGTGACCGTTGAGCAGGAGCGGCCCCTTCTTCCCGCTGCCGCGCAGCCGCGCCACGACCGACGTGCGCCCTGGGCTCTTCTCGAGCAGCGCGTGCTCGATGCCTTCCTTCGTGAGGACCGCCGAGATGTAGTCGGCGGCGACGCGCTCGTTCCCCGGCGGGTTCGTCGTGTCGATGCGGAGCAGGCTCTTGAAGTGCTCGACGGACTCGAGGAGGACGGCGGGCCAGTCGAGCTCGGGATGGCTCATGAGCGGCAGCGTACACGGCGCGGGCCCCGGGCTAAGGGCCCGCGGGACCATGAGAGGCCTACACGAAGGTCCCGAAGGGCTACGCACCCGATCATCCGCGCGCGGAGCTGCTGCGCTTCGGCGGCCTCCACGCCGGCCCGAGCTCGACACGAAGCGCTTGGCGCGCGATGACAGGGCCATCGCGCGCCAGCCGCGAGCCGCGAGACTTCAGGGCTCTTCGCGCCGGTCCTCCGGCGCCGGGTCGACGTACTCCGGCATCGTCGGGTGCGGAACCGGCGCCACGCCCTCGGGTCGCTCGCCCGGTCGCCACACGATCTCGAACTGCACGCGGCGGTTCACCTGGTGCTCCCATTCCGTCGTCGCGTCGGGGATCGCCGGTTGCGCTTCGCCCCAGGCCTGGATCTCCAGGATTCCGTCGGGCACGCCGTGCGCGGTGAGGAAGTCGCGCACGGTCTCGGCACGCTTGCGACTGAGCTCGACGTTGTACTGCTCCGGGCCTCGTCGGTCCGCGTGACCGCTGACCACGAGCGCCTGCCAGCGGCCGCCGCTCTCCTCGTAACGGCGAACGACCTCCTCGAGCTGCTCCACGCCCGTGGGCCGGAGCTCCCAGCGATCGAAGTCGAAGAAGACGCGCTCATCGATGATGAGCTGGTCGTTCACGAAGGGCATCGCCACGTCCTCTTCGGGTGGCAGTGCCGCCGGGGCCGGCGTCGCCACGACGGGCGGCGCGAGGTCGACGCGCTCGGCCACGGGTGCGGCGACTCGATCGTTCCACGCCACCTCGAGCCCGGCACTGCCGATCAGGATCGGCACGTCACCGTAGCGACCGTGCGTCTCGATCACATGCGTGAAACGGACGAGCGGCGAGAGGACGATCGGACCGATGCCGACACCGTAACCGAGCCCGGCATCGAAGACCGGGTTCACCGATCCATCGATGAGCCAAGGGCCCGCGCCGACCTCCAGCCACAGGCCCGACGCCCTGCGATCGGGATCCATCGAGGCCAGCGGTCTCACACGCACGGTCGCGCTCAGCGAGCCCCAGTCCAGCGCGCCACGGTCGACCGGATCCTGAGCGATGGGACCACGGCCCGAGAGCGCGCCCGCGCCGACGCGAAGCCCCAGTGAGACCTCCGGGATGATGGAGCGATAGAGGCCGATGCTTCCTCCCCCGCCGACTCCGAACTGCTGTCGCGGAAGGTCGTTGATGGGGGCAGCGACCATCCCGTCGATGGTGAGGAACCACGGCTCGTCTTGCACCGACTGCGCAGCAACGCGCCCCGCTGGAAGCGTGAGCGAGAGCGAGATCGCGGCGAGACAGCTCGTGCGTCGTAGGAACGTAGACGGCGACATGTCGTTCTCTCCTCGCGGCGCGCACGGAGGCGGAGGCGATCCGTGATGCCGCGTTCAGGTCACTCATCACCACAGCGAACGCACGAAGCCATAGCAACGCACAAGCCACGCGAGGCCGTCCGCGAGTGATGTCGCGAGGCGCGATGAGACAAGCGGCGCGAGCCGTCAGCGGCAGCGGCTCTCGAGCCCGGCGAGCGTGTCCCGAAGGGCTGACGCTGCGCGTCTCTGTACCTGCGTCGTGGGCGAGCGAGCACGCGAGCGCCTCGTCCGAAGACGCGAGCGCGGCGCAGATGGCGAGATCGTACGGGCGCTCGGTCGGGCGATTCTCGAGGGCGCGCAAGACGACGTGATCTCGCTACCATGCCCGTCGGATGGCCCAACACGACGACGTGCCGCTCGGACCGGGCGCGCCGGTGCTCGCCTGCAGCACCTACGGGTTCTGGATGCGCGCACGCATCGAGGGCAACGATGGGCTGCTCAGCAAGGTCCGTTTCTCGACGGACGAGGCGGAGCCCGCGTGGCTTCCGAGGCTCTCCGGCATCTTCGAGGAGGGCTCGAAGCGGGTCGCGCCCGAGCGGCTCGCCGTCCTTCCATCCATCGCTCCGAGCGTGCTGCCAGAGATCGGCAGCGCCGTGATCGCGCTCTGGGACAAGAAGCGCTTTCACAGGGGACAGCTCGTGCGCCACGAGGGTCGGCGCGCCGTGGTGCGCTTCGACGAAGGAGACGAGCTCGACTTCGCTGCGTCCGAGCTCCTGCCGTGTGGGGAAGCCGCCCCCGCCGCGATCGAGGCGCTACGCGCGCAGGGGCTCGAGGTGGGCAAGGCGGTCACGACTCTCGACTCGAGCGGCAACCGTGGCGAGGGCTTCATCAGCCAGCTCGGCTCTGGGCGCGCGCTCGTCCGCTGGTCAGGCGTCTCCTACGCGCTCTGGATGCCGAAGGAGCGCCTCACGCTCGGCGGGAGGGGGCGCAAACGCGAGCCCGCATCGTCTCATCCGGCGAAGCCGGGCGCGCCGGCGCGCGTGAGGTGGCTCGACCGCGAATTCTACGGCGCGGTCGTTCTCGAAGCGAAGCCTTCCACGATCCGCGTTCGCTACGACGACGGGACGGAGCAGACCGTCGTGCCCTCGCGCGTGATCGTGACGGGCGAAGCACCTCCTCAGATCCCGCAGGCGGGCGCGAAGCAGGCGTTTCTCACGCCCGAGGCCGGAGCCTCGGTTCTCGCGCGGAACGCAGACGGCCCGTTCGCCGCTTGCACCGTGGTCGAGCGACGCGGCGCGCAGGTGTACGTCACACCGGAGACCGGCGCGTCGTTCTGGGCGTGGGGCTCGACGCTCGCGGTGCGCCTCGCGGACGAGACCCGCTTCCCAGCGCGCGGCACGTCCGTCGTCGTCGAGACCGTGCGCGAGGCTCGCGGGCGGCGCGGAAAGAAGAAGGAGCCGGAGGTCGATCGACGCCCCGGGCGGGTCGACCGCGCCGTCGGTGATCGCATCGCCCTTCGCTTCTCGGACGGCGAGGAGGGCACCGCGACGCTTCCCACGCTCTGGCATCGCGGTGAGAACGAAAAGCTCGCACCGAAGACCGACGCTCCGGGCGAGGTCGTCGACGTCGAGCGTGCGCCGCGCGAGTGGGAAGCGGCGGTGCTCGAGAGCGCGAACGACCAGGGTCTCGTGCGGGTTCGCTTCGAGAAGGACGCAAGACGCGCGAGCGTCGATCTCTCCCGCATCCGCGCTCGGCCAAAGATCGCGCCGCCTCCGCCGAAGGCCGTGCCGCCGCCCGCTCCCGTCGTGGTCCCCGTCGCTGCGGCGGACGACGAGAGCACGATCCTCCTGCGCGCGATCGCGTCGCGCTGGGGCAGTGACGGCTACCGCGGCGACGCGCTGGGCTCGATGCGCGTCGACGAGACCGCCATCGCACTGCCGGTGGACGAAGGCACGCTGCTCGTCCGAGCGACGGGCGACGCGATCCAGATCACGGCGGACTCCGGCGAGAGCGACGTGCTCCCGCCCGTCGAGGCGCCGCTGGTCAGGCTGACGAGCTGGTTCACGCGGCTACTGG
>JBBSAT010000314.1:0-9297 GCA_038252025.1 Polyangiales bacterium
GCCAATAAACGCCGCTTCTCCCTCCCGCACTTCTCCCTCCGGCTCTCCTCCCTCGTGCTATTCTCCCTCTCCCCACCGGGGTGAGGGTCGGGGAGAGGGTCCGCTTCGTTCTCCTCTTCTCCCTCCCGCTCTATCTCCCTCTCCCCACCGGGGAGAGGGTCGGGGAGAGGGTCCGCTTCGTTCTCGTCCTCTCCCTCTCCCCACCGGGGAGAGGGTCCGCTTCGTTCTCGTCTTCTCCCTCTCCCCGCCGGGGAGAGGGTCCGCTTCGTTCCCCCTGAGAGAAGAACTACCGCGCTCGCTCGCGAACCGCGCTCGGGTCCGGGCACGTGACCGTCGCCACGAACACCCGCGCCGGAGACTCGCGGAACACGCCGACGTCCTGGGACGCGCCCGGCGCGAGGTGGATCTCCGTGACCGCCGGGTTCACGTCCGCCGAGACGCGGCACGTCACCGCGTAGGCGCAGCGGTTCTGCACGCTCACCGCGAGGTTGTTCCCGTAGACGCCCAGGCTCGACGTCGAGCTCGCGAACACGCAGTCGGGTCGATCACCGCCTGCGCTGCCGCCCTGTCCGACCGCGGTTCCAGCGACCAGCACGACCAGCGAGACCACCACGACCGCGAGAGCACGCATGCCCAAAGGATGGGCCGCGCAGTGGCTCACGGCCAGCTACCGGCGAGATCGACGCCCACCGACGAGATCGACGCCACCCACGCGGAACCCGCGCGAGCGAGCGGTGTCCACTCCGCCGAGGAGGCAGAAGATGCGACGCCCAGCGTTCCGACGCGCGGTGCTCGCCCTGGCTTGGGGGGTCGCGCTCGCCGCACCGCTCGGGGCTGCGGCGCAGTACGAAGACGAGAGCCCGGACCCGCCGGTCGACCCGGACGGCCCGCTCGGCGTTCACATCGACTCGCCGCGCGCCGGCGTCGAGGACGCCGATCACACCGTTCAGCTCTCTGCGACGGTCACGGATCCTCGCCTCACGATCGCCACGCTCACCGTCAACGGTGCGAGCTACGAGGTGCCCGTCTCCGGCGGAACGATCGAGCAGACCCTCATCGTCGCCCCGGGCGTCAACCGCGTCGGCGTTCGCGTCGCGCGCGGCACCGATCACGCGAGCGACTCGATCACCTGGACGGTCCGCGGCGAGCGCACCGAGCTCATGGTCGTCGCGACCTGGCACGCCGAGGGCGAGATCATCGACCTCTGGATGCGCGAGCCGGCGGGCGAGACCTGCAAGTGGGATCACCGCACGACCGAGGCGGGCGGGCGGCTCCTCGACATGTCCGCCGACGCGATCGGCTTCGGCTCGCAGGCGTTCGTCGCGCCCGAGGTCCACGTCGGCACCTACCGGATCAAGGTGCACTTCTGGGCCGACCGCGCGGGCGAGCGCTCGCAGCGCTACGCCTACGATGGGCTGATCGAGGAGCTCGATGCTGCCGAGGTCGCGCTCGCCACGGCGCCCGCCGCGTCACGAGCGGCCGCTCTCGCCGAGCGCGACCGCCTCGCCGCGGCGCTCGACGCCTGGGCCGAGCCCGACGCGCCGCAGGTCCCGGTGCACGTCGAGGCGATCCTCTTTCCTGGCACCGAGCACGAGCGTCGGTTCCGCTTCGATCGCCTCGTGCGCCGCACGGGACACCTCGCGACGCTCGGTGAGATCGAGATCGACGAAGAGACCCTCCGCGCGGCGCGAGCCGAGATCGAGAGCGCCCCGTGAAGCTCCGCGTGCTCCCCGCCACGCTCCTCGCGCTCTCTCTCGCCGTCGTCCCGACGGAGGCCCAGGACGCAGAGGACAGCGAGTCCTTCAGCCTCCCGCTCCCCGTCCCCGATCGACCCTTCCTCCTCACGCAGGCCGATCGCCGCTTCCTCCCGAGCGAGCCCGCCATCGTCCAGGTGGAGCATCGCGGCGCGGCGCACGTCATCGTCGAGATCCATCGCGTGATGGATCCGAGCGCCCTCCTCGCCTCGACCTTGCCGACCGAGGCGCTCGCGTTCGCGTCCGGGCCGCTCGGCGCCGAGATGGAGCGTCTCTCCGCGGGCACGGGCGCGCTCCCACGTCGCGGCAACGCGCTCACCTTCGTCGGAACGCGCCCCGCGCACATCACCATGCAGGCTCGACGCGGCCGCGTCCGCGCCGAACAGGTCGAGTACGACTCCTACGAGGACGAGGAGACCGACGTCGAGACGCGCGGCGTCTACGCCGGCGAGTGGGCGCGACGCGGCATCGCGCTCGGCGTGCTCCCGACCGGCCTCTACATCGCGCGCGTGACCGAGGGCTCCTGGGCGAGCTCCGCGCTCGTCTCCGTCGGAGCCATGACGCTCCTCGTGCGCCGCGGAGACGATCACGACGAGGTCCGCGTCGTCGGCCCCGAGGGCACGCCCATCTCCGGCGTCTCCGTCGCCGCGCGCGTCGGCGCGCGAACGCTCGCATCGGGGCGCACGGACGTCGCCGGCCGAGTCGAGCTCCCGGCCAGCGCGGAGGCCAGCGTTCGATTCCTGGCGACGCGCGGTGACGACATCGCCTGGTCCGACGTCGCGCACGCGCAGATGAGCGCCTGCGATCCGCGCGTGTACCTCGGCGTCGGCCGCCCGGTCTTCCGCTACGGGGAGATCATGCACGTGCGCGGTCACGTCCGCGGATGCGATCCGAACGGCCGCGAGGGGCCGCTCGCGAACGAGGAGGTCGTGGTCTCCACCCATGCGGGCCCCGTCGTGGTGCGCTCGGACGCCCACGGTGACTTCGTCACGGAGGGCCCTGCGAGCTCGATCATCACGGCGCACGTTCGCGATCACGACTCGGTCCGCGACGTGCAGATCGACCACCGACGTATTCCCGACGTCGCCGCCGTCGTGACTCCGGATCGCACGGCCGTCGCCGCCGGCGAGCGCTTCACGGTCCAGGTCTCGGACGAGGACGGCGGCTGGCCCTGCATCGGCAACGTCACGCTCACGATGGGCGAGACGACGCGCTCGCTGCCGATCGGGCCCGACCGGCCCGCCGTGTTCGCTCTGACCGCGCCCGGCACCGAGGCCGTGCTCGAGCGCCTCTCGATGCGCGCCGTGGTCGAGTCGTCCGGCCGGCTCGTCTTCGCGTCCGGGGAGGTCTGGACCGGCGCGCGCGCCGACGTGATGGAGCTCGACGTGGACCAGTCGATCGCGCGCACGGGCGATCTGGTGACGCTGCGCGCGCAGGTCCGCAACCTCGAGGGAGCGCCTCGCTCCGGAGCGCCCGTGACGCTCGAGGTTCTCCCGAGCGACGGCAACCGACCCACCTCGCTGACGCCGGTCGCCACCGCCACGGTCGTCTCGAGCGCGCGCGGGCTCGCCGAAGGCACGCTCGCCCTCCGCGGCACAGGACCGTGGTGGCTCCGGGCCACCGCCGGCGTCTCCTCTGCAGGCGTCGCGGTGCGCAACCGTCCTTCGCCAGCGCCGCTCTCCGATCGCGCCGACGTCTCCTTGCGTCTTCCCGCCGACACGGTGGCACCGGGCGGCGTGCTCGACGTCGAGGTCTTCGGTCGCGGAGGCGGCAGCGCCTGGGTCACGCTCGAGCAAGGCTCGGTCTGGGCGAGCCAGCTCGTCGATCTCCGGCGCGAGCGCGCGCACGTCTCGCTCGCCGTGCCGGAGCGCGCGCGTGGCCTCGGCACGGTCGTCGTCACGCAGATCCACGAAGGCCGCGTTCGCAGCGCGAGCCGCGCGGTCGAGGTGCGCACGAGCGAGCCGATCGCGCTCACCGTCGACACGAACGCGCGCACCGCACCGAGCTCCGGCTCGGTGCACGTCGTGCTCTCGGCGCACGATCCGCGAGGCGCCCCGCGCGACGCCGTCGTCAGCGTCTGGATGGCGAACGCCGGCTACTGGGATCTCGGCGACGAGCGCTATCCGCTTCCCGCCGAGATCTTTCGCTTGCCCGGTCGTCCCGCGAGCGGCGGAGACGGCGCGGCTCCGATCGCGTTCGGCACCGAAGAAGGCCGACACGTCGAAGCGCACCTCACCTGGAACCACGCGCCGCTCCCGGGGGCGACGTTCCGGCACGCCTGGGGCTACGGCGGAGCGCTCGCCACGCTCGACGTCACGGGCCCGATGACTCGCGTGACAGAAGCCCTCGCGCGCGCGGCTGGCCTCCGCGGCGCCTCGTTCTGTGCGGAGACCTCGCGCGAGCTGGGCGAGGTCTCTCTCTCCTCCGCGAGCCTTCCGTGGGATCTCGTCGCGCTCCGCGTCGCCGAGCGCGTGGAGCTGGAGGTCACCGTCGACCGCGGCGTGCTGACCTACCACTGCCCGGACTCGATGAGCTCCGGCGGCGGAAGCGGCGGAATGGGGGGCCGCGGGAGCAGCGTGCCTTCCATCCGCACCGGCATGGCGGGCGTCGGCCAGGACCAGCGAGAGCTCCTCGAGGGCGACCTCTTCTTCGAGGGCCACATCGTTCTCGGCGCGGACGGAACGGCCGAGCTCGACATCCCGCTTCCGTCGCGCCCGGGCCGCTTCCGGATCGAGGCGCTCGCGATCACGGACGACGGCGGCGGAGATCGCGCGCACGCCGTCGTGCACACCACCGCTCCGGCGATGGTCCACGTCGAGCTCCCGGGTCATCTCGCCGTGGGCGACTCGGCCGTCGGCGCGATCATCGTCTCGGTGCCGGGCGCCCCTGGCGCGAGCGCGCACCTCGAGCTCACCGTCCCCACCGGCCTCGCGCTCGAGGGCACCCTTCCTTCGACCGTCCTGCTCGACGCGCACGGAGACGCGCGCATCCCGATCCGCGTCGTCGCGGCGAGCGAAGGCACGCGCCGGCTCGAGGTGGCCATCACGGCGGGCAGCGCCAGCGATCGCACGCGCTTTCCGATCGACGTCCTCACGCCGACCACCGATCAGCCCGTCGCCTTCCGCGCGCTCGTCGGCCCCGGCGCGAGCGAGGTGACGATCGCGCTTCCCCGTCGCGCCGAGCCGACGACGCTGAGGCTGCGCATCGACTCGGACACGGAGCGCAGCATCGAGAGCGCCCTCGCCGAGCTCTCCGAGCCGCGCTGGGCCTGGGCGCCGGTCCGGCTCGATCGCCTCGAGGCGCTCGTCGCTCTTCAACGCGCAGCCGCGCGCGTCGACGCGGCGCACGCTCACGAGCTCGAGCGCCGCGTGATCGGAGGCATCGAAGAGATGCTCGCCCTCGTCTCGAGCGACGGCGGCCTGAGCGCTTTCCGCGCCGCGCCGTCCGACCTCTTCCTCACCGCCGCGCTCGTCGCGGCTGCGGGCGAGCACCCCGACGCACGCCTCACCGCTGCGCGCGCAACGCTTCAGCGCGCCGTCCGATCGGGCTCGGTCGAGCCGGGAGCTGCGCCCGCGGTCGCGCTCGCCCTCGCCGCCAGCGACCCCGCGCTCGCCGAGCAGCTGCTCTCCCAGTCGAGCCCGTCCAGCACCGACTCGATGACGCAGGCCCTGCGCGCGGCGCACGCGATCGGGAACGCCGCTCTCGTCCACCGCTTCGATCGGCTCGTGTCGCACCGCATCGACGACGAGCTCCTCGGCCTCGGCCGCCCCGAGGCCTGCCGAGGCCCCGCCTGGTTCGCGTGCTTCGCGAGGCTCGGCTCACGCGGCAGGCTCGCGCGCGCCGCCGAAGCGCTCGTGATCGCGGGCCGGCCCGGCGCCCGAGAGCGCGCTCAGGAGGTCGCGCTCGCCATCACCCGCGCCTCCACCGAACAGAGCGTGTTCGTCTGGGGCCACGCCGACGCTGACGTGATCGCGCTCGTCTCGAGCCTCGCCTCGCACGGCGCCGCCGCGACGGGTGAGCTCTTCGTCGGAGAGCGCCGCGTGTCCATCGTCCGCGGCGAGGCCATGATCAGCGTCCCGGCGGGTGACCTGCCCATCACGCTCCGCTTCGGTGCCGACGCCGATCGCCTCGCGTTCGTCCGCGCCGACGGTCAGGTCGGCGTCCGCCCGGAGGATCTCCCGCGCGGTGACGTCGCTCTCGAGCGCCGGATCCTGATCACGCCGACGCGCACGATGATCGAGCTCTCCATCGCGGCTCCCGAGAGCGGGGAGGCGAGCCTCGTCGTCCCCATCCCGGCCGGGCTCGAGCTCGCCCTCTCCGGCGGCGAGCACGTGCGCGTCACCGGCGCCGGCCATCGCGCGTTCGAGTGGGCACCGAGCGATCCGCGCCCCGATCCGCGCGCGCCCGAGATCGAGTCCCTCGCCGACGGAATCCACATCCACTTCCACGCGCTTCCGCGCGGCGTCACGCGCCTCGAGCTGCCTTGCGTCCAGGTCGCGCCCGGCCACTACGGCGCCGCCCCCGCGATCGTCGTGACGGCCTCGGGCGGGTTCGGCTCCGCGCCGTCGCTCGCGATCGACCTCTGAGCGGGCCCGCGACGCGGCGTCCTCCGGCACGTCTTCCCGTGCGCCGAGACGCGTGCGAAGGTCCGCCCATGCTGCGCTCGACGAACCTCCTCACGCTCGCTTGTCTCCTCTCTCTCGCCGCATGCGGAGCGGCCCCGGTCGAAGAGTCCGCACCGCCGCCCGACACCTCCGGCGGCGAGCCGGTCGCGACCGCCGCGGCGCCCGAGGTGCCCACCGGTCCCCTGCCCGAGGGCGTGACGCCGACGCACTACACGCTCGCGCTCCGGATCGTCCCGACCGAGGACCGCTTCTCCGGAACCGCAGACATCCGCGTGACGATCGATCGCCCGACGACCGAGATCTGGATGCACGGCACGCAGCTGCACGTGAGCCGCGCGTCCATCTCCCCCGGTCTGGCGGACGCGGCTGCCCACACGGCCATCGAGGCGCGCTGGGAGCCCTCCGATCACGAGGGCGTGGACGCGCTGCGCTTCGACACGCCGGTCGGCCCCGGCGAAGCGACGATCCACCTCGAGTACGACGCCGCCTTCGATCGCCAGCTCAAGGGGCTCTACCGCGTGGACGTGGGCGGCGACTCCTACGCCTTCACGCAGTTCGAGGCGACGAGCGCGCGCTACGCGTTCCCGGGCTTCGACGAGCCGCGCTTCAAGACGCCGTTCGATCTCTCGATCGTGATGCGCGCGGCCGATCGCGCCGTGTCCAACACGACGCTCACCGAGACGACGCCGCTCGAGGGCGAGATGCAGCGCGTTCGCTTCGCGACGACGGAGCCGCTCCCGACCTACCTCGTGGCGATGGCCGTCGGCCCGCTCGACATCGTCGAGGCTCCGCCCATCCCGCCGAACGCCGTCCGCACGCGCCCGCTCCCGCTCCGCGGAGTCGCCGCGCGCGGTCGCGGCCCCGAGCTCGCCTACGCGCTCGCGCACACGCCTGCGATCGTCGCCGCGCTCGAGGACTACTTCGGGATCGAGTACCCGTACGACAAGCTCGACATCATCGCGGTGCCGGACTTCGCGTCCGGCGCGATGGAGAACGCGGGCGCGATCACGTTCCGCGAGACCTTGCTCCTGCTCAACGACCACGCGCCGGAGGATCAGGTCCGCGCGTTCACGTCCGTCATGGCGCACGAGCTCGCGCACCACTGGTTCGGCGATCTCGTCACGATGCCCTGGTGGGACGACATCTGGCTCAACGAGGCCTTCGCCACGTGGATGGGCCAGCACATCGTCGGCGTGGTCGCGCCGGATCAGCACGCCGAGCTCTCGCTGCTCGCGGGCGTCCACGGCGCGATGAGCTCCGACTCGCTCGCGGCCGCGCGGCAGATCCGTCAGCCGGTCGAGACCGAGGACGACATCCGCAACGCGTTCGACTCGATCACCTACCAGAAGGGCGGCGGCGTCCTCGCGATGTTCGAGCGCTGGGTGGGTGAGGACGTCTTCCGCGACGGAATCCGCCTCTATCTTCGTCAGCATCGCTTCGGCACGGCGCGCAGCGAGGATCTTCTCCAGGCGCTCTCCGAGGTCGCGGGCCGCGACGTGGCGACGCCGTTCCTCTCCTTCCTCGAGCAGCCCGGCGTTCCTCTGATCAGCGCGCACCTCGCCTGCGGGGAGGGTGGTCGCTTCGTCGACCTCACGCAGCGCCGCTACGCTCCGACGGGCTCGAGCATCGAGGCGGCTGCGTCGATCTGGTCGGTGCCCGTCTGCGTTCGCTTCGGCGTCGGTCGTCAGGCGCAGGAGTCCTGCACGCTCCTCAGCGGACCTTCGGCGCGCATCCCGATCCCGGACGACCACTGCCCGGACTGGATCTTCCCGAACGCCGACGCGGCGGGCTACTACCGCTTCACGCTGCCGCCCGAGGATCTCGCGGCGCTCGTCGCGCACGGGTACGCGTCGCTCACGCCGGCCGAGCGGCTCAGCCTCGGGAACAACCTTCGCGCGGCGTTCGCATCCGGCGCGCTCCCCGTCGCGGACGTTCTCGCGGCGAGCGAGCGGCTCGCGACCGACGACACGCGGCTCGTCGCGCTCGAGCCGTTGGCGCTCTACACGGCGCTCATCGACGATCTCGTTCCGGAGGCGCGTCGCGACGAGGCACGGGCCTACGTGCGCTCGGTCTACGCGCCGCGCTTCACGCGCCTCGGCTGGACGGCGCGCGCGCGGGACGACGGCGACACGGTGCTCTTGCGTCGTGATCTCGCGAGCTATCTCGTCCGCGTCGTGCGCGATCCTGCCGTCCGGACGCGCGCTGCGGCGCTCGGCCGTGCGTACCTCGGCTTCGGCGGCGATGGACAGATCCATCCGCGCGCGGTCGAGCCGACGCTCGTCTCGACGGCGCTGATCGCGGCGGTCAACGAGCCGGTCCATGACGCGCCGAACGCGGCGTTCTTCGACGCGCTCCTCGAGCACCTCGTCGGCACGAGCGACGCGATGCTCCGCACGAACATCCTCGTGGCGATCGGCAGCGTGGAGGATCCCGGCCTCGCTGCGCGCGCGCTCTCGCTCGGTGGCGACTCACGGCTGCGGGTGAACGAGGTCACGATCCCGCTCCAGGTGCAGGCCGACTCTCCCGAGGGCCGTCTCCGCGCGTGGGCCTGGGCGGGCTCGAGCTTCGACAGCGTCTTCGCGCGCGTCGCCACCACGCGCGGCGGCTATGCGCCGCTCATCTTCGCGGGCTTCTGCGACGCGGAGCACCGGAGCGAGCTCGAGGAGTTCTTCACGCCGCGCTTGGCGACCCTCCCGGGTGCGCCGCGCAACCTCCGCAGCGCGCTCGAGGCGATCTCGCTCTGCATCGCCCGGGTCGACGGCCAGCGCGCGAGCGCGGTGAGCTTCCTCGACGCGCATCCGCCTCGCCGCCGCTGAGGCGGAGAGCCCCTCACCCCCGCCCTCTCCCCGCGTTGCGGGGCGAGGGAGGAGAGCCGGGCAGGCGGAACGCCAGTCTCCGTCCCCTCTCCTCTGACTCCC
>JBBSAT010000315.1:0-9255 GCA_038252025.1 Polyangiales bacterium
GATCTGGGCAGGCCGGGTGGCGGGCCGTTTCGCCGAGGCGTCGTTCGGCTCGAGTCCACCCGGCAATGAGCGCGACGAGAACTGGACGACAGCTGAACGCGCGAGCACCATGGAAGGATCGGCCATGGCACGGCGCACGCGAGCGACATCGAAGGGCAAAGCCCACAGCTTCGGAGGCGACTGGACGGCGACGAAGCTGGTCGTGCTCGAGAAGTACCTCACGGCCTACACCACCGCGCTGAAGGACAAGCCGACCGCCGAGCGAGCCTTCCGGAAGGCGTACATCGATGCGTTCGCGGGCACGGGCTACCGGACGATGCGGCGCGAGGAAGACGCCTCGAAGAATCTGCTCTTCCCAGACCTCGCCGACACCGGGCCGCAGGAGCTGCTCGACGGGTCGGCGCGCCTCGCGCTCAAGACGCAGCCGCGATTCGATCGCTACGTCTTCATCGAGCGCGACGCGGATCGATGCGCCCAGCTCGACGCGCTCAAGGACGAGTTTCCCGAGTTGGCAGCGGACATTGTTGTCGAGCAGGGGGAGGCCAACGCGGAGATCCAGAAAATCTGCGACAAGGACTGGCGCTCGCATCGTGCCGTCCTGTTCCTCGATCCGTACGGGATGCAGGTGGAGTGGCAGACGATCGAGGCCATCGCGAAGACTGGGGCGATCGATCTCTGGCTGCTGTTCCCGCTCGGGATCGGCGTGACACGGCTGCTCACGCGGTCGGGCGAGATCCCGCCTGGGTGGCGAACCAGGCTCGACAAGCTACTGGGCACGCAGGACTGGTACGACGAGTTCTACCGCGTGGAGCACACGCCGACGCTCTTCGGAACCGACGAGGAGCGGGTCGTGAAGGCAACCAACGATTCCATCGGTCGCTACTTCAACGATCGCTTGAAGACGATCTTCGCGGGCGTCGCGGAGCCAGGCGTGCTGCGCAACTCGTCGAACTGCCCGCTCTACCTTCTCTGCTTCGCGGCCGGGAACGCCAAGGGCGCGCCGATCGCGCTGAAGATCGCCAACCATCTGTTGAAGGAGGTGCGGTGATGGCGCTCGGCTCCGGCATCGAGTGGACCGAGTCCACATGGAATCCCGTGACTGGGTGCAACAAGGTCAGCCCCGGCTGCAAGCACTGCTACGCCGAACGCATGGCAGAACGCCTACAGGCGATGGGGCAGCCGAACTACCGCAACGGATTCGAGCTGACGCTTCAGCCGCAGATGCTCGAGCTGCCGCTCCAGTGGAGGAAGCCACAGACGATCTTCGTCAACTCGATGAGCGACCTGTTCCACAAGGACGTCCCCGTCGCGTACATCCAACGGGTCTTCAGCGTGATGCGGCGCGCGCACTGGCATCGCTTTCAGGTTCTCACGAAGCGCGCTGACCGACTCGCGCAGCTGAGCCCCGAGATCGACTGGCCGACGAACGTGTGGATGGGCGTGAGCGTCGAGGACACCGATTACGTCGACCGCATCGACGACCTGCGACGCACCGGTGCGCACGTGAAGTTTCTGTCGCTCGAGCCATTGCTGGGACCGCTCGCGAAGCTGAAGCTGCGGGGGATCGCCTGGGTCATCGTGGGCGGTGAGTCCGGGCCGCGTGCCCGCCCAATCGACCCCGCCTGGGTGATCGACATCCGCGACCAGTGTCGGCGTGCGGGTGTCGCGTTTTTCTTCAAGCAGTGGGGCGGCAAGAACAAGAAGAAGGCGGGCCGCGTCCTCGACGGACGCACCTGGGATGAGATGCCGGAGGTTCGGACGCTGCCCCGCGCCCCCGGGGCGACGCGCTCGCGTGCGCTCCCGGTGATGGGCTGACCTTCACTGTGCCCCTGCGCGACTGCCGCGCGCCACGTGGCGAGCTTCGGCTCTGGTGCCTTCCGGCTCGGCTGGGTAACCTCTCTCCCCCATGGACGCGCAGTTCGGGCGTTCCGTGTGCTCGCCCGAATCGGGCGCGGCGGGATGGGAGAGACTCGCGCAAGAAGCCACCGGCCGGAGTGGGTCGCGCTCTTCCAGAACGAAGCGCGCCTCGCCGCCGGGCTCTGCCACCAGAACATCGTCTCGCTTTGCGACTTCGGCCAGGACCTCGGCGTCTGGTGACAGAGCCTCGAGCTCATCGAAGGAACAGACCTCCGCTACGCGCACGCGCGCCGCCTCCGGACGGAAGCCCGATGGCCTCGTCCACCGCGACATCACGCCGTCGAACATCCTCGTCAGCCTCCGCGGCGAGGTCAGGCTCGCGGACTTCGCATCGCCAAGGTCACCGAGAGCGAGCGAACGCGCACCGACCAGATGAAAGGCAAGGCGTCCTACATCTCGCCCGAGGCGGTCGTGGACATCGTCGAGAAGCTCATCGCGAGCGACCGCGACGCGCGCTTCCAGACCGCGGACGCGCTCTGGGACGCGGTCACGGCGTGGCCGATTCCGGCCAAGGACATCCGCATGCTCGGCACCATCGTGCGGGCGAGGACGTTCGCGAGCAGCCCGAAAACCGCGAGGCGTCGACCCCGCTTCGCCGTGATAGCCTCCGCCGCGATGCGAGAGATCACGTACCGCGACGCCCTCAAAGAGGCGATGGCGGAGGAGATGCGGCGGGATCCGAACGTCTTCGTCATGGGCGAAGAGGTCGGGTACTACCAGGGCGCGTACAAGGTCACGCGCGGGCTGCTCGAAGAGTTCGGACCCGAGCGCGTCGTCGACACGCCCATCGCCGAGGCAGGCTTCGCGGGCGTCGGCGTCGGAGCCGCGATGACGGGCCTCCGGCCGATCATCGAGTTCATGACGTGGAACTTCTCCCTCGTGGCGTTCGACCAGATCGTCAACAACGCCGCGAAGATGCACCAGATGAGCGCCGGCCAGTTCCGCGTCCCGATCGTCTTCCGCGGGCCGAACGCGTCCGCACGGCAGGTCGGCGCGCAGCACAGCCACGCCGTCGAGCCCTTCTACACGAACGTGCCCGGCCTCAGCGTCGTCTATCCCTCGAACGCGAGAGACGCGAAGGGTCTGCTGAAGACCGCCATCCGCGACGAGAACCCGGTCGTGTTCCTCGAGGGCGAGACGCTCTACGGCTTGAAGGGCGAAGTCCCGGACGAGAGCGCCGACGAGACGATCCCGTTCGGCAAGGCGCGGATCGCGCGCGAAGGCAAGCACGTGACGGTCGTGACCTGGGGGCGGCCGATCGTCGCGGTCCTCGAGGTGGCGAAGAAGCTCGCCGGCGAGGGGATCGAGCTCGAGGTCATCGACCCGCGCACGCTGCGGCCGCTCGACCACGAGAGCATCGTGGAGAGCGTGAAGAAGACGAACCGCTGCGTCGTGGTGCACGAGCACTGGGAGTACGGCGGGCCCGGAGCGGAGATCGTCGATCGCGTGCAGCGCGATGCGTTCGACTTCCTCGACGCGCCCGTGCTTCGCGCGCACAACCTCGACATCCCGATGCCGTACGCCGCGCACCTCGAAGAGAAGGTGATCGTGGGCCCGGCACGCATCGAGGACGCGATCCGCCGCGTCCTCTACGTCTGAACCGAGGAGCACGCGATGGCGAAGATCGTGGGCCTGCCGAAGCTCTCTCCGACGATGGAAGAGGGAACGCTCGCGCGCTGGGCCAAGAAGGAAGGCGACGAGATCGGCATCGATGACCTCGTCGCCGAGATCGAGACCGACAAGGCGACGATGGAGTGGCGCAGCTTCGACAAGGTCGTGCTGCTCAAGATCCTCGTGCCCGAAGGGGCGACGCTCCAGCCGGATCAGCCAGTGGCGATCTTCGGGCAGCGCGGCGAGGACATCACGGCGCTCTTGAGCCAGGCGAAAGGTGGCGCTCCTGTGCCCGTCGCGGCGGCGCCCAGGCCTGCGGCGCCGCCTGCGGTGGAGACCGCGGCTCCTCCAGCGCCTGCGGCCAGCGCTGCTCTTCCGGCCGCGTCGCCTCGCGAGACGAGCTCGGGGCGCATCGCGGCGTCGCCCGTCGTCCGGAAGATCGCGCGCGAGCGCTCGATCGATCTCGCGCGCATCCGGGGAAGCGGCCCGCATGGCCGCATCATCAAGCGCGACCTCGAGGGCCAGCTCGATGCTGCGCCCGCCGCGGCTGCGGCGCCGCGCGTCACGGGCGAGCGGCTCCCGCCGATCGTCACGAAGCTCAGCCAGATGCGAAAGGCCATCGCGCGGAGGCTCACCGAGTCGAAGCAGACGGTCCCGCACTTCTATCTGACGATCGACGTCGACGCGGGCCCCATCATGGAGGCGCGCAAGCTCATCAACGCCGATCTCGAGGCCCAGAAGGAGAAGGTCAGCGTCAACGACCTCCTCATCAAGGCCGCTGCGATCGCGCTGCGTCGCGTGCCGGGAGTGAACGCATCGTTCGGCGGCGATCACTTCCTCATGCATCAGGTGGTCGACATCAGCGTCGCGGTGGCGGTCCCCGACGGGCTCGTCACCCCCGTCGTGCGCGACGCGGACACGCTCGGGGTGCTGGCCATCTCGCGCGCGGTCCGTGACCTCGCGAAGCGCGCGAAGGACAAGAAGGTGAAGCCCGAGGAGATGACCGGAGGCACGTTCTCGATCTCGAACCTCGGCATGTACGGGATCGAGTCGTTCTCGGCCGTGATCAACCCGCCCGAGGGCGCGATCCTCGCCGTGGGCGTCGTCCGAGACGAGCCGGTCGTGAAGAACGGCGCGGTGGTTCCCGGCCAGCGCCTGCGGATGACGCTCTCCTGCGATCACCGCGTCGTCGACGGCGCGCTCGGCGCGGAGTACCTCGCCGCGCTCCGGCGTCTGGTCGAGGCTCCGATCACCCTGCTCGTCTGATGCGCGGCGTCCTCGGAGCGATCGGGCTGATCGTTCTGTGCGCCGCCGCCTCGCCGTCCTCCGCCGCGGCGCAGGACGAGCCCCCTGCGCTCCACGTGGTCTGGCCTGCCGCGGGTGGCGCTTCGGAGCTGTGGGCGCGCCGTGTCGAGCGCCGGCTCGCGGACGATGGCCTCGACACCACCGGGGAGACGGACGCGTGGGCGCGCGGCGCCGGGAGATCCGAAGCGGAAGCGCGCGACAGCCTCGTTCTCGTCGAGACGGCGATCCGTGATGCGCGCGCGGCCACGCGAGACCTCGACGAGCGTCGCGCTCTCTCCCTGCTCGCCACGGCGGAGGCGCGTGCGAGCCGTGCGCTCGTCCTGGGGGGCAGCGTCGCCTGGTACGCGGAGGTCGAGCTCGCCGTGGCGACGACGGCGGCTCAGGCCGGCCAGGGCGAGCTCGCGCGGGCCGCGTTCGCGCGCGCGTTGAGCGTCGCGCCGACGCGCGTGCTCGGCGCCGCCGACGCACCTCCCGACGTCGTGCGGCTGGCCGAAGAGACGGCACGCGCGCTCCGAGCAGCACCGCTCGGCCGCTTCGAGGTCACGTCCGAGACGCCTCTCGCGCGTCTCTACCTCGACGATCAGCTGGTCGGCGCGCTTCCGCGCCGGCTCGAAGCGCGCGCGGGTCTCCACGTCCTCCGCGTCGAGGCTGACGGGGCGGTCCCCTACGCCACGCGGATCGACGTGCTGCCAGGCACACGGGCGCCGGTGTCGATCGCGCTCGCACCGACGCCGGCCGTTGCGGCTGCCGGTGCGGCGTATCGGGCGTCCGGCCGGCGCGATCTCGGCGTGCTCCCCGGTCTCGCAGCACGTCTCGAGAGCGTGCTCGGCCGACGGGTGGTCCTCTGGATCGTGGAGGCGGGCAGCGGCCCGTTCGAGCGTGCAACGGCGATCGCGTGCGACTCACGGGACTGCCGCGCGCCGGTGCGGCTTTCCACGTCGAGCCGCGAGTCGCCGGCTGCCGCGCTCGAGGCGGCCGCGTGGTCACCGCGAGAAGAGCGCTCGTCGATCGCGTGGCGCGACGAGGCCATCGCCCCCGACGCCATCGTGCCGCCGCCGCCGGACGTCTGGTCGGAGGCCTGGCCGTGGGCGGTCGTCGGCGGAGGTGCAGCCCTCGTGATCGCCGGCATCGTGACGGGCATCGTGCTCGCCACCGAGCCCCCTCCGGAGAGGCCGCTCGTGTTCGTGATCGATCCGTCGGGCCTCGCGCGCTGACGCTCGCTCACCCGATCGTGCTGTCCTCGCTCGTGAAGTTCTTGCGCACCCAGGCCTGAAAGTTCGGGAGCCCGAAGCGATCGAGGAGCGGGAGGAACGAACGCTCGACGCGATCGTCTCGCGTGATCGAGGCGAACGGACGAACTCCGACGTCGTGGCCCGCGAGGACGTACGGCATGATCGCGCTGCGGCCAGCGTCGAAGGCCTCGAACAAGAGGGAAGCCTTGAGGTACGCGGCCGAGACGTCTGCGAAGCCGGGCCGGACGCCGCGCACGTAGCGGCTGAAGGGCTCGGCGATCACGCGGTGCTTCGCCTCGTCGCGAAGCCCGTACTGCTCGAGCTGCATCTTCAGGTATGCGCTCGCCGATTGCTCGACGCCGAGCTGCTTGCGTCGCTCGTGCTCGTATCCCTCCGCGACCACCACCAGCGCGTGCTCGGCTTTCCCGAGCGCCAGGGCCACCTCGGCCAGCACCTCCTCCGGGAACCGGAAGAAAGGCAGGACGATCAGGTGCGCGCGCGATGCGACGCCGCAGTGGAGGACGTGCCGGCCGCTCCGGTTGCCCATCATCTCGAGGAGGTAGACGCGCTTGTGCGTGTACGAGTCCTCGTAGAGCCCGCGCGCGATCGTCGCGCCGGCTTCCACGCCGGTGAAGAAGCCGACGGCGCGATCCCCACCGACGTCGTTGTCGACCGACACGTTGACGAACCCCACGGCCGGTAGCTGCTCCCCGAAAGAAGCGAGCCACGCCTTGGTTCCGTCGAACGTTCCGTTTCCGCCGATCGTGACGAGATGCGTGAAGCCTTGCGCATGGAACGTCGCGACCGCTTCCTCGCGCGTCTTCGGGTCGAAGAAGCCGCGATAGCGCTCGCTGCGAAAGTCGCTGCCCGGGTCGAGCACGCGGCGCCCCATCGAGCGCGCCGGGATTCCTTGCGCGAGGAGGTCGTAGCGTTCCTTGCGCGAGACCACGAGCCGCTCGAAGCGGAGATCGCCCCGCGCGTCGGAGGTGAGCGATCGAAAGCCTTCCGTCGCCGCCCAGACCTCGTAGCCGCGTCTCGTTCCCTCTTCGGTCAGCGCGACGGCGACCGACGAGTACCCGGGCGCATCACCACCGTCGAACACGCAGCAAAGGCGAGGCGCTTCGGTCGGGCCGCGCGGAGCCCGGCTCGGCCGGAAGAAGGGGGTCGTCATGCGACCGCGAGCGTACCGCGCGTCATGGCGGGCGGGTGCGATCATGGTCCTGGGCGACCTGCCCGGTTGATCGCGTAGGACCGTCTCTGCGACTCTCCGCCGCTGCGCCAACGGCGCCGGGGAGGCCGAGGATGACGGACATCGACGTTCTGGTAGTGGGCGCGGGGCCCACGGGGCTCACGGCGGCCAGCGAGCTCGCTCGGCGCGGTCTCAACATTCGCATCATCGACCAAGCCGCCACGATGACGTCGGTCAGCAAGGCGATCGGCGTTCACGCGAGGACGCTAGAGATCTTCGACGACATGGGGATCGCCGACAAGGCGATCGACGCGGGGCTGAAGCTGGGCGGTGTCAGTGTCATCGCAGGGGGCGAGACCATCGTCTCGGCCGACCTCGGGGAGCTGCCGACGCGGTTCCCGTTCTTGCTCAGCATCTCGCAGGTCTCGACGGAGGCCCTGCTGCTCGAGCTCCTCGAGAGCCGGGGGCAGACGGTCACGCGAGGCGCGAAGCTGCTCTCGTTCACGCAGGATGGGACGGGCGTCACTGCGAAGATCTCGACCGAGGCCGGCGAAGAAGAGCTGCGCGCAGCGTGGCTGATCGGGTGCGACGGCGCGCGTTCGACGGTGCGCAAGACGCTCGAGATCGGATTCGAAGGCAGCACGTACGACGAGCGGTTCCTCCTGGCCGACGTGAAGATCGCAGCGAACCTGCGCGACGACCGCGTCACGACGTACTTCGGCGAGGAAGGGATCGTCGCGTGCTTCCCGATGAAGGGCGGGCGCTTTCGCCTCATCGGCACGGCCGGGGTCGGTGACGAGAAGGAGATCGCGCCGACCCTCGAGGAGATCAGCGCGCTCTTTGCAGCGCGGAGCGGCGCTCAGGCCGAGATCACGGATCCCGCGTGGCTCGCCCGCTTTCGTGTTCACTGCCGGCAGGTCGAGAGATATCGCGACGATCGGGTCTTCCTCGCGGGAGACGCAGCACACATCCACAGCCCCGTCGGCGGCCAGGGGATGAACACCGGCATCCAGGACGCGCACAACCTCGCGTGGAAGCTCGCGCTCGTGCACACCGGCAAAGCGCGCGGTCTGCTGCTCGACAGCTACGAGAAGGAGCGTCACGCGGTCGGCCAGGCGATCCTCCGCAGCACGGACGTCGCGACGAAGGTGATCATGCTGAAGGGCACGCTCGCGCGCTCCGTCCGGAACGAGGTCGGGCGCTTCATGAGCAGCTTCGACGTCGTCCAGCGAAAGATCGCGGCGGCCGCGGCGGAGCTGAGCGTGGGGTACGAGCAGAGCCCGATCGTCCGTGAGGACAGGACCGGAATGCTCCAGGCACGCATCGGAACCGCCGCAGGCGGGGAGACCCCTACGCTGGGCGCGGTCCGGGACTTCGAAGCAGGGCCGAGGCCCGGGGCGCGCGCGCCCGATGGCACGATCGCGGTCGCCGGCGAGCAGGGCGCCAAGCGCCTCTCCGAGGTCATCGACACCGACGCGCACACGCTACTGCTCTTCGACGGGAAGAGCGCGAGCAGCGAGGGCTATGCTCGTTTCGTCGCCATCGCAGAGCGAGTCGGCCGGCGATTTCCGGGGCTCGTCCACGTCTTCGTCGTGACCCCGAAGCGCGAGCGGCCGACCGAGGTTCCGGGCGAGATCGTGGTCCTGCTAGATCCGGACGGCGAGCTCGAGCGCGCCTACGCCGCGACCACCGAGTGCGCGTACCTCGTGCGGCCCGATCTCTACGTGGGCTACCGGAGCCAGCCCGCGGACGAGGGCAAGCTGGTCTCCTACCTGAAGTCGATCCTGCGCTGAAGGCCCGAGGCTCGCCGCCGTGAAGAATCGTTGCGAGGCCTGCGTCCGCGGGCCTCATCGACGCGTAGCTCTTGCACTGGGCGCCTGAGGTCCACAAGACTCGCGCCTCTTGTCCGCCGACGCACGCAGCCACGGATCGTCGAAGCGCGACTCGCTCTTTCGAGTGGTTGGTCTCGCGCGAAGCGAGGCGCGTTCGATCGCGCTCGGC
>JBBSAT010000316.1:0-9253 GCA_038252025.1 Polyangiales bacterium
GAGCCGATCAGCGGACAGCAACAGGAGTGCTCGCGAAGCCGAGCGCGGACGGCAGTGCTCGCTTCGAGCACGGACGGTAGCGCTGGGCGCAGCGAGCCGATCAGCGGACAGCAATACGAGTGCTCGCGAAGCCGAGCGCGGACGGCAGTGCTCGCTTCGAGCACGAACGGTAGCGCTGGGCGCAGCGAGCCGATCAGCGGACAGCAATACGAGTGCTCGCGAAGCCGAGCGCGGACGGTAGCGTTCGGCGCAGCGATTGGGCGGCGACTCGGCCTATGCTCTTGGCGTGAAGAGCCCCCGCTATCAGCCCATCGAGAACCACGGCGTCATCGGCGACACCCGCACCCTCGCGCTCGTCGCGATGGACGGCACGATCGACTTCATGTGCTTTCCGCACTTCGACTCGCCGACCGTCTTCGGCTCGCTGCTCGACGCCGACCAGGGCGGCTTCTTCCGCATCGCGCCGGTGCACGAGGTGGCGAAGACGCGTCAGCTCTACCTGCCGGACTCGAACGTGCTGCTCACGCGCTTCCTCTTCACCGAGCGCGGCGTCGGCGAGGTCTCGGACTTCATGCCGATGGAGCACCGCTCGCCGATCCAGAACCTGGTGCGCCGGGTCAAGACGGTGCGCGGCGAGATCACCTACCGGATGGTCTGCGCGCCGCGCTTCGACTACGGCCGCGCCTCGCACGACATCGAGGTCATCTCGGATCGCGAGCTCATCTTCACCTCTCGCGGGAAGGATCGCACGGCGCTCCGTCTTCACGCCGACGTTCCGATGCGCGTCGAGGACGGGACGGCCATCGCGGAGTTCACGCTCGCGAGCGACGAGAAGGCCGCCTTCGTGCTCGAGGAGATCGTCGAGGGCCGGGAGCCTTCGGCGCGCTCACCGACCTTCGTGCGGGACGCCTTCCGGATCACCAACGAGTTCTGGCGCGAGTGGGTCAGCCGCTCGACCTACCGAGGTCGCTGGCGGGAGACGGTCAATCGCTCGGCGCTCGTGCTCAAGCTGCTGACCTCGAGCGATCACGGCTCGATGCTCGCGGCCGCAACCTTCGGGCTGCCCGAGGAGATCGGCGGCGTACGCAACTGGGACTATCGCTACACCTGGATCCGCGACGCCTCGTTCTCGCTCTACGCGCTCATCCGCCTCGGCTTCACGGACGAGGCGCGCGGCTTCATGGACTGGGTGGAGAAGCGCTGTGCCGAGCTCGGCCCGGACGGCCAGCTGCAGATCATGTACGGCATCGACGGCCGTCACGAGCTCCCCGAGGAGTCGCTCGATCACTGGGAGGGCCACCAGGGCTCGCGTCCGGTCCGCATCGGGAACGGCGCCGCCAAGCAGCTCCAGCTCGACATCTACGGCGAGCTGATGGACTCGGTCTACCTCTACGACAAGTTCGGCAAGCCCATCTCGCACGACCTCTGGATGAACCTCACCCGGCTCGTCGAGTTCGTCTGTGAGAACTGGCATCGCGCGGACGAGGGCATCTGGGAGGTGCGCAGCGGTCGCCAGGAGTTCCTCTTCTCGAGGGCCATGTGCTGGGTCGCCGTGGATCGCGCGATCCGCCTCGCGCACCGCAGGTCGTTCCCGGCGCCCCATGCGCGATGGCACGAGGTCCGCGATCGGATCTACGCGGACATCTTCACGAACTTCTGGGATCCGAAGCGCGGCGCGTTCGTGCAACGAAAGGGCTCGACGGATCTCGACGCCTCGAACCTGCTGCTGCCGCTCGTGAAGCTCATCAGCCCGACGGATCCGCGCTGGCTCTCGACGCTCGCCGCCTACGAGAAGGAGCTGGTTCGCGACTCGCACGTGTTCCGCTACGTGCTGCACGGTGACGGACCGGGCGACGGGCTCACGGGCGACGAGGGCACGTTCAACATGTGCTCGTTCTGGTACGTCGAGGCGCTCGCGCGCGCGGGCCAGGTCGACAAGGCGCGCTTCATCTTCGAGAAGACGCTCAGCTACGCGAACCACCTCGGCCTCTACGCCGAAGAGCTCGGCCCGTGCGGCGAGCACCTCGGCAATTTCCCTCAGGCGTTCTCCCACATCGGGCTGATCAGCGCGGCGTTCTGCCTGGATCGCGAGCTGACACGCGCGCACCGTCCGGGCTGAGCGAACTCCACGCCGTCGTACTAGGCTCGGCTCCAACGGAGGTTTCAGATGGGCAGGCTCGAGACGATTGGCGCGAAGCTCGGAGTGAGCGACTGGACAGCGGGCGTGCGCGGGCGCGAGACGCTCGCGGGCGACGGAGCGAAGATCGCGAGCGAGAACCCCACCACGGGCGAGCTGCTCGGGTCGGTGCGCGGCGCGAGCCGGGCCGAGTACGATCGCATCGTCGACGACGCGGCCAAGACCTTCAGCGCCTTCCGCATGCAGCCTGGCCCCGCGCGCGGCGTGCTCGTTCGTCGGCTCGGAGAGCTCCTCCGCGAATACAAGGAGCCGCTCGGCGAGCTCGTCTCGCTCGAGATGGGCAAGATCAAGGCGGAGGGCCTCGGCGAGGTCCAGGAGATGATCGACGTCTGCGAGTTCGCCGTCGGTCTCTCTCGCCAGCTCCACGGGCTCACCATCGCGAGCGAGCGGAGCCGGCACCGCATGATGGAGCAGTGGCATCCGCTCGGCGTCGTCGCCGTCGTCACCGCGTTCAATTTCCCCGTGGCTGTTTGGGCGTGGAACGCCGCGCTCTCCGCGGTCTGCGGCGACACCGTCGTCTGGAAGCCCTCGCCGCACGCGCCGCTCTGCGCCATCGCCGTCCACACGCTCTGCGAGCGCGCCATGAAGGAGACCGGCACGGAGGGCGTGTTCTCGCTCGTGGTGGGCGGCAGCGACGTCGGTCAGTGGATCGCTGCCGATCGCCGGATCCCGCTCGTCTCGTTCACGGGGAGCACGGCGGTCGGCCGTGAGGTCGCGCGCGAGGTCGGCGGACGGCTCGGGCGCTCGCTGCTCGAGCTCGGCGGCAACAACGCGATCGTCGTGATGAACGATGCGGACCTCGGCTTGGCGATGCGCGCGATCGTGTTCGGCGCGGTCGGGACGGCCGGTCAGCGCTGCACGTCCACGCGGCGCGTGTTCGTCCAGAAGGGGATCGAGAAGACGCTCACCGAGAAGCTCGTGGCCGCGTACGCGACGGTGAAGATCGGTGATCCGCTGGCGCCCGGCGTGTTGATGGGCCCGCTCGCGACGGCGGCCGCAGCGGACCGCTACGACCACGCGCTCGCGGAGGCGAAGAAGCAGGGCGGCGAGCTGCTGACTGGCGGCGCGCGCGTGTCCGGCAAGGGCCACTTCGTCACCCCCGCGATCGTTCGCGCGCCCTCGCACGCGAAGTTCCCCATCGCGTGGGAGGAGACGTTCGCGCCGATCCTCTACGTGTTCCCGGTCGACTCGCTCGAGGAAGCGATCGCCGCGAACAACGCGGTCACCCAGGGTCTCTCGAGCGCCATCTTCACGGACAGCGTTCGCGCGGCGGAGGCGTTTCTCTCGCCGCTCGGGAGCGACTGCGGCATCGCGAACGTGAACATCGGCACGAGCGGCGCGGAGATCGGCGGCGCCTTCGGCGGGGAGAAGGACACGGGCGGCGGCCGCGAGTCGGGCTCGGACGCGTGGAAGGCCTACATGCGAAGGCAGACCTGCACGGTGAACTGGGGCACGGAGCTCCCGCTCGCTCAGGGCGTCGAGTTCATCTAGATCTAGATCAGTGGTCGCGTGGCACCGCCGCGATCGAGGCCCCATCGAGCCCTCGCGCGAAGGAACGTGCCGTTCTGCGGGTCGACCTCCCGCGTGCAGTTCGCCCACACGCGATTCGCCGCGGGCGCCTGAGGAGCGAGCGCCGGCAACAACGGATGTGCCGGGGCCCACGCGAGCTCTCGCGCGCGTCGAGGCAGCCGCTCGCGAGCGCGTTGCCCGTCGATCGCCGGCGCGGCGTCTCGGTAGCCCGAGGTCAACAGGTCGATGCGGGAAGAGCTACTTCTCTCGAACGCCATCACGACGCGCTCGACCTCGTCGGCCCGGAGGCGACGACGACCATCCCTCGTCGCGTAGACGCACGCGTCGAGCCGTGAAAGACGAAACGGCGGCGCGAAACCTCGCGCCGCCGTCCCATACGATTCGTCGGCTCGCTACGCCGACCGCTACCTTCCGTGCTCGGAGCGAGCACTTCCGTCCGCGGTCGGCTTCGCGAGCACTCTCGTCGGGTGATCGGCTCGCTACGCCGACCGCCACCTTCCGTGCTCGGAGCGAGCACTTCCGTCCGCGGTCGGCTTCGCGAGCACTCTCGTCGGGTGATCGGCTCGCTACGCCGACCGCTACCTTCCGTGCTCGGAGCGAGCACTTCCGTCCGCGGTCGGCTTCGCGAGCACTCCTGCTGGGATCACCCGCCGCAGGTCGCGCTGATCAGCGCGATGTGCCCGCAGTGGATGGTGGCGTTCGCCGCGCTCGAGGAGGCCACGGTGAGGTGGTACATGCGGCAGGCGAACGAGTTCCCGGACGTCTCGGACGTCGAGTAGTCGGGCGCGCCCACGGGCATGCCGGGCGTCGCGCCCGAGTACATCGCGCAGTCCGCCATGCAGGCGTCGTTCGTGGCCCACTGCTCGTTCGCGCCGGTGCACGCCGATGCGGCGATCTGGCAGAATGCCTCGCACTGGCTCGCGCCGCAGATGCCATAGCCGGTCGGGCCCGCGTGCAGGCAGTGCTGGCTTCCCGCCATCGAAGCGGCCGCCATCGTGTGATAGATGCGGCAGCCGAGGGTGTTGGTGTCGGTGTCGGCGAGCGTGCCCGGCGTGAACGCCGCGCAAGAGCCCATGCACGACTCCATGTCGACGTACTGCTCTTCCATCGTGGCGCAGGTGGCCAGCTGGAGGGTGCAGTAGGTCGTGCAGTCGAGCGCCACGCCGCTGTCGGCGGGCGGGGTTCCGGTATCCTCGGGCGGGGTCCCCGTGTCGGCCGGCGGCGTTCCCGTGTCGCTCAGCGGCGTCCCCGTGTCGGTCGGCGGGGTCCCCGTGTCGGTCGGCGGCGTGCCACTGTCGGTCGCCACGGCGTCGCCGCCACAGCCCGCGAGCGCAATCATCGCGAGACCAAGTAGTGTTCGTTTCATACGTAGCTCCATGTTCGGTCGGCCGATCTCGGCCAAGGTTTAGTGATCAAGAGCCGCACCCTGGCAGCCAACGCGCCCACGCGCACGCCGGCGACGCCGTCACGTCGACGCTCCGGCGGCTCCACTTTCGGCATTGAGTCGCTCCCGCGTGTCTGATCAGGTGACCCACACCACCGACTCGGCGGATGCGAAACGTCGTCGATCTGAGCCCGACCGCGAGCGGGGGCACGAGGCTCACGCACCGCGTCGAGATCCTCCCGCGCAACCTGTTCGGCCGAGCCGCGGCCACGGTCGAGATCGGGATGCGAGGGTGACCTGCGTCGCAGCGTGGCAGCCGGACCGGTCACGATCTCGATGGTGAACGATCTCGACCAGGACGTGGTCGTCCGGCTCGAGCGCGCCGCGGACCGGATGGACGTCGTCACGGCGAGCCGCTATCGCGCGTCGGACGACCGGAACGTCCACGCCGAGCTGGTCGCGCTCCAGCGCGAGGTGAGCGACGCGGCGGAGATCGAGGGCGGCGCGATCGTGAAGCTTCAGCTCGAGGGTGTGCTCGCCGTCTTCACCGATCCGGTCGCCGCGACGCGCGCCGCGATCCGTCTCGTCACCTCGATGGGTGTGCGGGCCAAGGTGGCCGTGCACACGGGCACCGCGATGCTCACGACGATCAACCAGCGCCTCGACTACTTCGGGCGCACCGTCCACGCGACGAGCCAGCTGCTCGCAGAGACCGCGGCCGCAGAGATCGCCGTCAGCGAGGACATCCAGCGCGCCGATCCGCGCGCGCTCGACGCCGTCCGCGAGGCCCCGTTCGAGCTCGTCGCCATCGTGCAGCGGACGGCGATAGGTCTTCGCTACCGCCTCCGCGACTGACGCGCGGGCCCGAGCGAGTCAGGCGTCGAGCAGGTCCTCTGCGAAGCACCGCGCGAGCGCCATGATCGTGTGCTGCGGGTTCACCCCGAGGTTCGACGGGATCACTGCGGCGTCGGCCACGACGAGCCCCTCGTACCCGTGCACGCGGCCGCTCGAGTCGGTGACCGCGCGCGCCGGATCGGCGCCCATGATCGCCCCGCCGAAGAGGTGCGACAGGATCGCGATGTACGCGCGCGGATCCAGCGGAGCGTCCTTCAGCTTGTCGATCTCGTTCGCCTCCAGCTTGTAGGGCATGCCCGCGATGCCCGGGATCACTGCCTTCGCGCCGGCGGCGACGTGCGTGCGTGCGAGGATGTGCATGCCCTCGCGGAACTTCAGCATGTCCTTCGCGTCCAGCCCGTAGCGCACGACGGGCTTGTCCGAGAACATGCTCGCCGAGACCGAGCCAACCGACTCCGCGCGGACCGCGTGGCACCACATCGCGACCTGCCGGTAGTCGGACAGGCGCTTCATCAGCTCGACCCCGCCGCCCGAGAAGCGAGACGCGACGAGCTCGAGCGGGATCGCCAGCGTCTCGAGCTTCAGGCCCGGCTCGTTCCGGAACGCCGTCGAGGCCCAGCCCTGCGTCGTGCCGGTGTTCTGATCGACGGGATCGTCGTAGCAGCCGAACACGCCCGTCCCGGGGTGCGCGCGGAAGCCTTGCCCGAGCGCCTTGTTCCTGATGCCGGACTTCATCAGCAGCACCGGCGTGTGCGTGACGCTCGCGGCGACGATCACGGCCTTCGCCGCGCGAACGGTGAACGCGGCGCCGCGCTTCTTGGTCCGCGGATGGACGAAGTGACCACGCACGCCGACCGCGCGCCGGCCTTCGAGCAGGATGTGCTGGACGGGCGCCGAAGAGAGCACCGTGCCGCCCTTCGCGAGCACCTCGGGGATGAGCGTGATGTTCGTGCTCTGCTTGCGGAGCCTCTTGCAGCCCTGGAGGCACTGCCCCGAGCCCGCGCAGCTCTTCACGTAGCGGCGCATGTAGTGGCTGTCGTACCCGGCCTTCTGGCCGCCGAGCATCGCGAGCTCGTTCGATCGTCCGCGCGCGTCGGGCGGGACCTCTTCGACGCTCAGCTCGCGCTCGAGCACGTCCTGGTGCGCCCAGACCCGATCTCTGAGGGCCCCGCGGCCGCTCGCCGCACCGCCGACGCCGGACTCACGCTCCCAGCGGTCGAACACGTCCGCAGGGGTCCGCACGCAGATCGCGGAGTTGATGACGGTCGTCCCGCCGACGCAGCTCGCCTGCACGATCGGCCAGAGCGCGCGGCCCATCGCGATCTGCGCGCCCCAGTCATCCATGAGGTCGCGCATCGAGCCGTAGGCCGACGAAGGATAGTGCTCGGGGTCGCGCCACGCGCCGGACTCGACGATCGCGACCCTGGCGCCGCCGCGCGAGAGGATCGACGCGGCCGCGCTGCCGCCGGCGCCGCTCCCGACGACGACGTAGTCGACCTCGCCCTCGTACGGAGGCTCGCCGCTCGCGCGATACGAGACGTGAGGCACTACTCGGTCCTCCACGAATCGGGGTCCGCCTCGTAGGGCGTCATCGCGAACTTCGCGCGGACGTCGGGGTGACGCCCCCAGCAGAGCCCGGCCGGCAGCTTCACGAGCATCACGGCCTGGCGGATGATGTAGATCGACGTCGTCGCGAGCCTGTGGGCGTGCTTGTCGCGCAGCCCCCGCGGCAGGAGAAACGCCGGTAGCGGCACGAAGACCGTGAAGAGCGGCGTCATGTGGAACACGAACGTCCCGGCGAGCACGCCGAGCCACATCGTGAACGTCGTCTCGCGGCGGAAGCGCACGAGGAACTCGTCGATGCCCGTGTCCTCGAGCCCCGGCAGACCCTCGGTCCGCGGGTAGAGCGCGCACATCGCGGAGCGGACGGCGGGAAGCACGCGGCGGATCTATCGCGCTTCGGCCGTGCCGGAAAGGAGAGAGTGGCGCGCCGGCGGGCGGCGCGATGCCCTCGAGTCAGGGCGGCAGATCGATGCCCACGCCGAACGAGGCCCACGGCGCGACGTCGCGGAAGGAGATCACCGGGCGGTCCTCCGCGCGCGCTTCGAAGCCCACGATGTAGCCGATGCCGCCGATGCCCAGGATGAGGCGAACGTCCGCCGACACGAGGACCTGTCCCGTGAGGCCGAAGTCGACCCCGACGAGCGCTCCGTCCACCGTCCCCACACGCGCTCCGGACCCGTTCGAGACCCCGTCGGCGCGCGCGTACCCGAGGAGCGCGCCGACGCCGAGCGAGACCGTCACGGGCGCGAGCTCGACCCGGAGCCGCGCGCCGAGCCGCGCATCTCCCGACCACGCACGGATCTCTCCGAGCCCGTCCGTGCCCACCGCGTAGAGGCCGTCGATCGCTACCCAGAGCGCGAGCGGTGTTCCGACGACCCGTGCCTCGCCCTCGATCGAGAGCGACGGCGCCACGACGCGGAGACCGAGCCAGGCGCCGCGGGCCAGGAACGCGAGCCCGAGCCACCGCTGGCGGGGCGTCACGTCCTCGGGTGCGGTCTCCGCTTCGATGATCTGCGGCGCTCCGAGCTGCGCGGCCTGCTGAACTGGCGGAGCCACGACGGCCGGCGTGACCTCGACCGGGTCGGGTGCCACCGCCGGAGGTCGCGCCGCTGCGCGCGCCAGGACGGCGCCGACCAGGTCGCGGCTCGCGAGCGCGAGCGTCCGCATCCGTACGCGCGGCGGCACGTCGACGAGGGAGACGCTCTCGCTCGCGTCGTCGATGGTGAGCGTGACGACGGCGTCTGCCTCCTCGAGGCAGGGCACGTCCAGCGCGAGCAGCGCGGTGCCGCTCGGGTCGACGCGCACGCCGTCCGCCACCAGCTCCACCGAGAGCGCGCGCGAGAACGCGGCGGCATCGAACCAGCTCGCTGCGCAGCTCGGCGCCTCGACGCGCACGACCGTCGACGCTCCATCCGCCTGCGCCGCCGCCGTCGCTCCGAGGAACGTGATCGCACAGACGCAGCCGACCACGGCTGATCCGCTCAGCGTCCGCGTCACGTCACTCGATGCGCGCGGCGAGCGTGGAGGCGAGCGGGCCGGTGGGGTGCTCGTCGAGGTAGCGACGCGCGCGCACCGCGCCGCGCGGATCATCGAGGTCGAGATAGGCGAGCGCGAGGCGACCCTCGACGTCGGCCGCGAGAGAGGCGGGAACGCCGATCTGCTCGGCCCGCTCGAACGCGCGCGCAGCCTCCCTCGGGGCGTGGAGCGCGTCCTGCTCGATGCGC
>JBBSAT010000317.1:0-9056 GCA_038252025.1 Polyangiales bacterium
GCCTGCCGTGATCTCGGCGATGTCGGTCGGGTCGCACGCGGTCCACGTCAGCCATCCAGGCCTCGAGCCGTGGAGCGGAGACGTCACGGTGAGCGAGGACGCGCGCTCGTGGCTCACGGTCTCGCTGGTGCCGCCCGACGAGACGACTCGCTCGCCGTTCACCTGGGTCGCCGGCGGCGTGGGCCTCGCGTCCATCCTCGTCGGCGCCGTCCTCGGCGGCCTCGCGCTGTCGAGCCACGAACGCTTCGTCAGCCTCGAGGCGCAGCAAGCCGCGTTCGCGATGGGGATGGGCCCGGCGCCGAGCGGTTCGCTCGCCGACCTGCGCGACCAGCAGATGACGCTGAGCACGGCGGCCGACGCGCTGTTCGCGATCGGCGGCGCCGCGCTCATTGGCGCGATCGTGCTCTTCTTCTCGACCGAGGAGACGCACGCGCGACGCTCCGAAGGAACCTTCTCCGAGGGCGAGCGATGATCGCGCGGCGAGCGCTCGCGCTGGTCGTCGTCCTCGCGCCGCTCGCGCTCGCGCTCGCCCCCGTCCGCGCCGACGACGAGGCCGAGGCTCGCTTCTTCGACGACCTCGGGCGAAGGGCCTACGCGCGCGGTCACTGGGAGGAGGCGCTCTCGTCGTTCCTCGACGCGGAGGCGGCCGCGCCCAGCCCTCGCACGTTGTACAACGTCGCGCTCGCCGCTCAGCTCGCGCACCACGACGCGCTCGCGTTCTCGAGCTTCGAGACCTACCTCGAGGGGGGCGCGGAAGACGACCCTCACCGCCGCGCAGACGCCGCCGCGAGGCGGGACGTGCTCGCTCGCGCGCTCGCGCTGGCGCTCGTGACGTCTTCCCCGGCGGGCGCCGAGATCTGGGTGGATCGGCGCGAGCTGGGCTCGTTCGGGCGAACGCCGCGCACGCTCGTGCTCGAGCCCGGGCCTCACACGATCGAGCTCGCGCTGGCTGACCACGACGACGCGCACCTCGAGGTGATCGCCGTGCGCGCCCAGCGCGTCCAGGTTCACGCCTCGCTCGCCCCGCACCTCGGCGGGCTGCGCGTCGACGTGACGCCGGAGACGGCGTCTGCGCGCATCGTGCGTGGGGGCGCCTCGCGGGCGCTCACGCCGGGGACCGACGAGCGCGTACCCGTAGGCACCTGGACGCTGTATGTGACGGCGGCGGGCTTCGTGGAGCGCGATCTCGAGGTCACCGTCTCTCGAGACGTCGTCGAGCAGCGGAGCGTCGCGCTGGTGCGCGTCCCGTCGCCAACGGGCCGCTTGCTCGTCTCCACGGGCGGCGTGACGGCGCGCCTCTCGATCGACGGCTCGGTCGTCGCAGATACCCCTGCACGCCTCGATGGTGTCGTGTCGGGCGTGCACCACCTCGGCCTCGAGGCGGACGGATTCGTGACGTGGGAGGGCGACCTCGACGTGCCTCGAGATCGCGCGAGGCACCTGAGCGTCACGCTAGTGCCACGGCACTGAGTGATCGCCACACTGAGTGATCGCCACTCGGTCTCTCGAAGAAGGATCGCACCGGTAGGCGCCGCCCGCCTCAGCGCGGGCGACCAGATGAGACGTGGTAGCCGGCTTCGTCGGTGAGCTCTACGACTGCGGGCTCGACCGCCTCGGCGAGGGCGCGCAGCGCGATCTCGTCCGGGAGCGCGGTGCCCGCGTGTCGAAACGCGAAACGCCGGCCGGAGAAGTCGAAGGCGTGGCTCGGGTGGATCATCGAAGCTCGTGCGCGGGATCGTAGCCTCCCCGACCGGGCGTTCGCGCGAAACAGCGACGGGCTAGGCGAGCACTCCTAGAGGTCGAATGATCGACCGGCTCGCTGCGCCGCCCGCTAGCCCTTTGATCCTGGTCGCCGCACCACACGCGGCGTCTATCAGGTTGGACGCGAGAAACATGCGTGTGTAGACGGCCATCGAATCCGGAGGAACACGAAGCGCTCGTGTTCCATCACGAGTCGCCCGCCCAACGACTGTTACGTCGAGCCGCCGTGGCGCATCCCGCGCTACGCTCGCGCCGATGCGTAGCCTGGCTCTGGCTCTTGCTCTGCTCGTCGGATGCGGATCGTCCGCGCCGCCGACTGCGAGCGTCGCTCAGCAGGTCGACAACCCCACGCGGGCGGCAGACCCGACGCCCGCGCCCACCGCGGGGCCCGACGTCCGCCGATACTCGTACGATGTCGAGGACTGCCACGCGCCCGGTGACTCCGACCTCGCCGAGGCCACGCTCGCCGTCGCGGACCCCGCCTTCGTCGAGATCGAGGGCGACTGGCTTGCGCCGGTAGACTGCGCGTTTCTCTCTCCGGGCGGCGAGCACGAGCCCGGCGCGCTGTTCGTCGACGTCGACGGCGACGGACACGACGACGCGCTTGCGCTCGTTTACTTCCAGCGCGTGGCGCAGCACGACACCTACGACGAAACATTGGAGGACGCGGCCGTCGCCGTCGTTCGTACGCAAGCCGGCGCGACGCCGCTCGTCGTCTCGTTCGTCACCACCGAGCGCGCCCCGAGGCAGGGTCTCGGCGTCGCGATCGAGGCGATCGAAGGGGCACGCTTCGAGCGCGGGCTCGTCGTCGTCGTCGGCCGCGGCAACTGCTCCGACTGTGGCTGCGAAGATCTCGAGATGGACTACGACTGCCGGACGAGCCCGTGCGTCTACGTCGGGCACCGCGTCGCGACGGCCATCGAGGACTGCGAGAGCCCGTGAGGCTCGAGCGGCGGCGTACGAGTGACCCGTACCCAGCCACGTCGGTCCCGAGCCGCGTTCACGCTCGGCCCGCGCGCCTCGCGCTCGTCCGGGGAACTTCACGACCAGCAACGGAGATGTCGAGAAGCTGTCTCACCAGACGCTACCCAACCGGCCTGAGGACGCCGCTCCCTGTGGCAACAATCGCGGTGCGAGCTACTCGCAAGCCCAGTCCGCACAAAGGCTCGTAGGCACCGGCGGCGGCACCTGGGGTCGGCGGCGCAGTGTACCCGGCGGAGGCCAACGACTCGTAGCTTCTGGTTCGTCGCGCGCGACCGCGCGCGTGTGTCGAGCGGTCAGTTCACGTGCCGGCGATGTCGCAGGTGCATCCGTCGTCGCAGAGCGACGTGACGTCGCAATCGCACGTCGGTGCCGCAGCATCGGTGCCCGAAGCGGCGTCACCTACACCGGTGTCGCGCGCTGTGCGCGTCCGCGCCCTCGGGAAGCGCCGCGATGCCAACGACACCCGTCGAGGCCAGCCGAGACGCCCCTCAATCGAAGAGAATGATGAACCGCGGAGTCCATCCCGACGTCCCTGGGTGCGCTGCCGCGTCGGCCGTGCCTTCGCGGTAGGGACCCGACGACGGCTGCGAACGCTCAACCGCCGCACGTCTGATCCAAGCAAGCCGCGACCGCGGCGGGAGCGCCCGCCTGAGGACGATCGACAGCGGGCCGCTCGTCCGAGAAGCCCCCGCGGCGATCCAGCCGTGCGCCTCGGTCGCGACAGCGAACCACTCGTCTCCGACCTGAATCGCCGTCTCACGGCCGAGGCGAACCAAGAGTGCGATCCACGCGAGCGCGACGACAGCGCCAGCGAGGACCGAGCCGACGTAGGTCGTGGCACGAAGGAGAACGGGCACGGCCACGAGAAACGACGCGAGCCCGACCTCGGCCGCAAGGAGGACTCGCCAGTTGAAGACGGCGAGACCCAAGCGCGCCGCTGCGGACCGATCTGCCGACTCCCGCGGACGAGACACTCCTCTCACGGCGTGTCGAAGCGTCGTCGTCGCATCCGCTTCGTGCTGCACCGCCTCTACGACCCAGCGCGCCGGGACGATCGAGAGGCTCGACTCGGCGGCGCCGATCCGAAAGCGCAGCGTCAGCGCGGGGGAAGCGCCGACGACGAAGGGAAACGCCGCCGCGTAGCTGACCCGCAGAACGAGGGACCACGGAACGAGTATCGACGATCCGGAGACCGCGACCCCCAACGAGGTTGCCTCGAGCTGGGGAGCCCCGCCCGCCCACGCCGCGGAGACGCATGCCGCGACCACGAGCAGGACCACGAGCGTGCCATCACCGGCACTCGCGCCATGCAGTGCAAGCGTGCGGCGACATCCCTCTGCGGCGAGCAGCGTCACCGCCGCCACGCCGATGCACATCACAGCGGTCTGCTGACTCTGCATACGAGCGTCGACGAGGACGGATCCCGCGAGGGGAGCTGTTGGCTTCGCTGACATCAGAAGTACGGCACGTAGTCCTCGCGCCGGTAGCTGGCGCCGAGCGGCAGCCCGACACCAATCCCGCACCCGAGCCCAATCCAGTTCGATGCGCCCCCCTCGGGGCTCCAGAAGAAGCTGCCCGAGCCCACACCCACTGATCCATTCAGGCTCTCGAAGAACCCTGACCACGAGTCCCCGTCGGTAGGAGAGAACGCAATGTTCACACCGCCGCCGCCGCCGATATCGACTCCCTTCGTGTCGCTGTTGTCGAAGAAATTTTCGTTCGTGTAGCTGTAGAAGTTCCATCCCTCGGACGAGGTATACTCGACGTTGACTCCACCACTGATGCCGGTGCCGGGTATGATCGCGCCCCCGAACTGGCCGCCAACCCCCCACTCCCATCGCCCCGCGGGATCGATGCGGTCGACGGGGTCGCCCGCGCAATACGCATACAGATTCACTCCGCCCGCGAACCCGATCGGGTCGAGCGCGGTCCACCTTCCGATGCTCGGGTCGTAGTCCCTCGCGCCCATGTGCCAGAGGGCCGGGGCGCCCAGCCAGATGGCCCCCGTGAACCCGAAGGGCTGCGCCGTCTCGCCGCCGCCGAACGTCGCCACGCCCCAGGCGTCGTACTCGATCGACTGCACCACCGCGCCAGTCACGACGTCGACCAACCGCCGCACGCTGCCGCGCTCGTCCGTGAGGTATCGATAGGTCGCTTCGAGCGAGCCGTCGCTGCCGCGGTCGAGCACCATCAGGTCGGGCACGTGAGGCTGCGTGCCGTACACGAACCACCCCGTGTCGGTGCTCGCACCGTCGAAGCGCGTCCACGCCACGGGCTCGAGCGCGTCTCGGTAGATGAAGCGCTGCTCGGGCGTCGCCGCGCTCACGGGCGCGGGCCGGATCGCGATCAGTCTGCCCATGCCGTCCCAGTCGTATGTGGTCGTCACGCCGGCTTGCGTGGTCGTGCGCAGCATCCCGAACACATCGTAGCCGAACGTCCGCGCGCCCCGCTGCGAGAGCTGACCCACGCCGTTGTACACACGCCCGCCGCTCTCCACCTGGTCGGCCTCGTTGGCAGAAAGGTCGCTGCGGATCCCCGCCTCCGAGTACGTCCACATCGTCAGCCCGCGCCGCGCGCCCACCGCGTCGCACGTCCCGTCGAGCTCGTCGTAGCGGCTCAGCCGCCCGGCCGCGTCGTACGCGTAAGCGTACACGCGCGTCACGAGCGCCCCGCCCGCAGCGTCACGCCAGCTCTCCTCGCGCTGCGTGATCCGCCCGTCCGCGCCTCGCGTGCAGACGTGATCCTCGAACAGTGTCTCGCCGCCGAGCCCGGTCGTCATGCGGACGGCCTCGCCGAACGGAGAGCCCGTCGCGGTCGACGTGAGCCCGCCATCCACGATGGTCGTCACCGACAACGACTCTTCGCCCGCTTCGGCGGTCGCCGTCACCGCGTAGGTCTCGATGCTCATCGACTCAGCGCCCACGATGCCCACCTGGTCGAGGACCCGATCGGAGTCCCACCGATAGCTGACCGTCTGCGCGCGACCGCCTATCTCGGCGAGCTCCCGCGTCAGCAGCGCGCGGCCGTCGACCGTACGCACGAGCGAGCCATCGACTCCAGCGGAAGCGGCCCGACCCCAGGCCTCCTGCGTCAGGAACGGACCATCCCAGCCCATTCCATAGCTGCCGCCGGGACCATCGATGGCGAGAGGCACGGCGCTCACCGTCGGATCGTCGACCGCGTCGCCGCCGAGGCGACCGCCCTCCATGCGCACGTCGTATCGCGCATCGCTGCCGTCCACGCGATCGAGATTGCCGTCGGTCCGAAGCAGAATGCCCACTGTGCGCCCGTCGCGGAGCGTGACCGAGGCCGCATGTCCATCGTCGCCATACGTCGTGTCCACGACGAGCGGCCCCGCCGCGGCCGAAGCACCGGTCGTGCTGGGAGGCGTGTACGTATCCGGAAGATCACGCCCGGTGTAGGTGAACGCGTGCGCGCTGCGGCCGGGCGGCGTGAGCGAGGTCACGTCTCCGTGCGCGTCGTAGTCGACAGCGAGGGGCGATGTTCGCCCAGGCAGGGCGACGCGGCTTGCCCAGCCGCGCGCATCCGGCGTGACGGTCGCGGTCCGCCCACCGTAGGTGAGCGACGTGAGCCAGCGCGCCCCGTTCGGATCGCTCGAGTCCGCATAGGTGATGCTCGCATGCCGCTCGCGCACATCGCCGAACGCGGTGCAGTCGAGCGACTGACGAATGGCGCTCGGCCGATGGGATGATCCGATGTAGTCGATGCAGACTGGATAGCGCCCCGGCAGCTCCACGCGCGTGACCCGCCCCTCCCGATCGCGCGTCAGCGTGCCCCCGCGGTCGGTGCGGAAGCTCGGCGGCGTCCAAGCGCTCGTCACGTGGTCTGGATCCGTACGGTCGAGAACCGTCGCGAAGTCGCCCGTGCCCAGACCGATCGCGACGGCGCTGGTGAGCGTCGTCCAGTCCGTCCCCGCCGGCTCCGTGGTGCGGCGTCGAGTGACGAGGACATCCCGCGCGACGACATCGTCGAGCGGATCCTCTCCGCCCAGCGCGTCGGGCCGATCCAGAAGCATCCTCTCGGCGAACGGGGCGTCCATTCCGCCGAAGCGTGGGTCCGGCGCCCAGTCGCTCGAGACCGAGGTCACTGCACCTCCCCAGCTCACGGCCGACGTTCCATCGCCACCGTCGCTCGGCTGGAAGGTGTCGACGGAGTAGCCGTTCGTGCGCGTGATCAGCCGATGGACGCCGTGGTCGCTCACGGAGAACGCAAACTCGGTCTCGCGCGACTCGGGGCTCGTGAGGGTCACCGCGCGCGAGGCCGGCAGAACTGCCTCGCTCAGCGTCTGCGTGGGGCCGGCGCCGACACCGTCATCACGAACATCGGCGTCCGTGAGCAGCAGGCCCAGCGAGTCGTAGGTGAACGCGTGAACCTGCGACGTGTGGAGCGGCGTGCTCGGCGCGGTCATCGTGGCGAGCAGGCCGTCCTCCGTGCTGTGGTAGCTGAAGAGCCACTCGGAGGATGCAGGGTCTCGCACGCTCGTCACACGACCGTCGGTGAGCGCGAGCTCGGTGGTAATCCCGCCGGGCGCGGTGAGCGTGATGCGGCTCCCGCTGCGTGTGATGTCCAGTCGCCGACCCTCGGCGTCCACGATCCCGACGAGCTGGCCTTCGCGTGTGTCCCCCATCGTCCCAGGGGCGTACTCGAAGTGGGCGAGCTCGTGGCCCGTGATGCTGTCGAGCGTCCGAAGGTGTCGACCCCCTGGGTCGAACTCGTACACCATCGAGCCATCGCCGCTCGCGACGGTGTGGTTGGCCGAGAGGCCGCCCTCGAGGGAGGAGCCCACGACCCGGATGTGGTCGTTCAGGATCTCTTCGCGATAGTAGAGTCGGCCATCCGGCGACCATGCGATCCGCCCGATGAACGCAAGGGTCGTTCGGGTCGCGGGAGTGCTGTCGTCAGGGTAGTCGAAGCCGCCCGTACCTCCGCGGAAGACACCCGCGATGGAGACCACGCGACCTTCCGGCCCGCGAATGCATCGGATGACCTCCTGTGCGTCGGTGGCGGTCGTAGCGACGCAGAGCTCGTCCTCGGGCCCGATGGCAATGTCAGCGACCGGCCCGATGCGTGCGCACACGGCATCAGTCTCGTCTACGCAGCGCGCGGGCACGCCGTCTCCGCCCTGCGTCGTCGAGGGACTACCGCCCATCGCGATGAAGAACGTGCCGTCCGGCGCGATGGCGGCAATGTTGTCGCCGAGGGCCGGGACGCGGTCGTCCCCATATCGCTGAAAGTAGACCGTGTGGTCGCGCGCCACGGCGACGCGTGACGTCCGATAGGCCGGGCGACAGATCGGGCGTGAGTCGTCGGGCGACGCGCACGTGCCGCCGGCGAGGAGCTCGAGCGGAGAGCCGAACGCGCCCGACCGCAGCCGGAGGAGCCGATCGTTGCTGGTGTCTGCCACGTAGATCGAGCCGTCCGACCCGATCGCGAGGCCGTCGGGCTCGGCGAGCAGCGCTTCGGCGGAGGGAACGATCGGCGTTGCGGCGGTCGGCCCGTCACTCCCGGCGGTGCCGCAGGTGCCGAGAACCACGCTCGCTTCCGCGGCCCGCGGATCGAAGCGTCGAATACAGTGCTGGGTCCGGTCGGCGGCGAAGATGACGCCGTCGGCTCCGATCGCGAGAGCGCGGAGCGCGCTCCCCGGGAAGCGGGGACCGATCGGCACGTCGAGCCCGCTGGGCGTGAGTCGGTGGAGCTGCTCGTCGGCGGCGTCGAAATAGAAGATGAGCCCGTCCGAGCTGACCGCGAGCCCCGCCGCCTCTGCGGCCGCGCCGATGTGGAACACAGTGCTCACGACATCGCCGATGGAGTCGGCCTGACGCCGCTGCCCATTGCCGAGGAACAGAATGTGGGTCTCCGGGTCGTAGACGTGGTGGGCGTCGATGCCGAAGCCGCCGAGGCCGGCGAGGCCTTCATCGAGGATCCCCATGACCACGGGGAGCGTGACCCAGTAGATCACGTTGCCGCTCGCCTCGAGCGTCAAGCCCCGGAGGAGGGCGCCCGCCCGAAGCTCGTGTCGCCGTCAGGCGCAGCGCGATAGGCGAGGTCGAACTCGTAGCCGACTCGCAGATAGCCGCGCGCCGGGCCGACGAGGCGGCGCCCATACGAGTCGGCGCCGTCCCATCGAATCGTCCTGGCGAGCCCGATCGATGGAGGCATTGGCGCATCGCGGATCGTCTGGCCCGCAATCAAGAGCTCGAGCCTCACCGACACCGGCAGCGGCGTGAACGCTTCGGGCAGAGGCGTCACGCTCACCTCGAACGCCTCCTCGCGTCCGTGCTGACGGTCGC
>JBBSAT010000318.1:0-9030 GCA_038252025.1 Polyangiales bacterium
GTCCGGCGGGGCTCGTGACCGAAGTTGGCGGCCTGCGCGTAGGGCGCGATGTACATCGAGTGCAGGAACATCTCGCCGCCGTCGAGGCGCGCATAGCTGCCCTCGAGGTCGGCCCGCTTCGCGCGCAGGCTCTTCACTTCGGAGCCCATGAGCACGATGCCGGCCTCGAGGTGGTCCTCGATCTCGAACATGCGGCTCGCCTTGGGATTACGACAAACGAGAACCTCGTTTGCCTTCGGCGCATCCTTCCGCTGTCCCGCTGCCATGACGACCGCGATGCTTAGTACAGTGAACCGCAGATGGGTATCCGCCCGTCGCGTGGCCCGGGCCTTCGTGGCGCTCTCCCTGGGCTGTGGCGGCCTCGGCTGCGCGGGCGCGCGCCCCCCGGTCCCGGAGCCCGAGTCGTTCCTCCTGGTCGGCGTCGATCCGGGGACGGAGGCCACCGAGCTGGAGCACGGCCTCGGTCGGGACGGCTACGGCCACGCCGTGCGCGTGGAGGGCGAAGGCTGGGTCGCGCTCGCGATGACTCGAGAGGACGGCGCCTCCGTGGCGCGTCTCGTCACCCGCCGCGGCGTCGTGGTCGCGCTCGACGAAGGGCCGCGTCCGCTCAGCCACGCCCGAGGTGTGCTCGGCGTGGAGGCCTCCCCCCCGAGCGGCACGGACGTGGACGGCGACGGGACGATCGACGTGGTGCTCGTGCGCGAGGAGAGCGACCGCCGCTGCCTGCTCGTCATCCATCTCGGCGAGGACGGCGCCGCATCGCCGCTCTCGCTCGACGCAGACGATCTCGCGCCCGACGCATGCCTCGAGGGGTTCCGGGACGTCGACGGCAACAGCGATCCCGAGGCGATCGTGCGCGTGCGCGCCTACGGCCTCGCTCGCTCGGGGATCCCGACGGTCGACCTACCGCTCGAGCGCGACGAGGCGGGCGTCTTCCGCCGTGAAGGGCCCGCGACGCGCTTCGTGGCGGACGAGCGTCGTGAGCGCGAGCGACGGCTCCTCGTCGCGCGCGCGGCGCCAGCGCCCGAGGAGGTCTACACGCTCGCCGTGGAGCTCGCGCTGCTGGTGCAGGTGAGCGGCGAGACGCCGGAGCGACAGCTCGAGGCGTTCGATGCGGCGATGAGCGGCGTCGTGCTCACGGAAGACCTCGTCGAAGCCGTGCACCGCGCGCGAGCGCTCATCGGGCAGGGAGCGGGCTACGAGTGAGCGCGTCCTTCAGTCCATCGCTCCGTCATCGGACCCCGCGGGCGCCGGCTCGGGCGTTCTGGCCGCGTGGACCTCGGGGATCGCGATCTCGGCGAGCGCCCGGCGGAGCCCTGCCATCTCCGTCCGGAAGCGACCGAGCTGCCCCGAGGGGAGCATGCGGCCCGGGCCGTTCAGCTCGCTCGCCGGATCGACGAACGCGCCCCGGCGCTTGAGCCCGAAGTGAAGGTGCGGACCGGTCGATCGGCCGGTCGAGCCCACGTACCCGATCACGTCGCGCTGGTGCACCGTCTGACCCACGTGCAGGCCCGCCGTGAAGCGCGAGAGGTGGGCGTAGTACGACTCGAACCCATCCTCGTGGCGAATCCCGATGAGGTTCCCGTTCGGGCCTCGGACGCCCGCGAAGATCACCTCGCCGTCGGCGGCCGCCCAGACCGTGGTGCCCACGCCTGCCGCGAAGTCGATGCCGTTGTGCGGCATCACGCGGTGAAGCACCGGGTGCATGCGGTGCATGTCGAACGGTGAGCTGATGTGATCGTAGTGGAGCGGCGTGCGGAGCCAGCCGCCGTGCACGCCGCGGCCGGTCTCGTCGTAGAAGTCGCCCGCGGCATCGCGCGGCTCGAAGTAGAACGCCGTGAGCACGCCTCGTCGCTGGCTCCTGTACTCCACGGCCCAGACGGTTCCGTACCGCAGGAAGGTGCCGTCGATGCTCTCCTCGTCGACGAGGAGACGGAACGCGTCGCCGCTGCGCGTCTCGGTGTTGAAGTCGATGCGCCCGTCGAAGACGTCGACGAAGGTCCCGACCATCGTGCGCCCGAGGCCCGCCGCTTCGAGCGCCGCGCCGAGCGACGTCGTCACCGTTCCGCCGCGCGCGAGCCGACGGGTATCGACGGGAACCTCGACCTGCCGCCCCGTGAGCGTGCCGTCCTCGCCGCGCGTCGCCTCGTAGATCTGCGTGATGCTCGCGCGATATTCGAAGCGGACCATGGCGCCGCTCGCGTCGCGCTCGATCGCCATCTCGTCGTCCGGACGACAGCGGCGGAAGTCCATCACGCCCTCGAGCGCAGAGATGAGGGCGTCTGCGTCCGCACCGCTCAGCCCAGTGCTGGTCAGCGCGGGCCTGAACCCGTGGGCCTGTCCGAACTGGTGGACCGTGCGAACGCGGTCGGGCGTCGTCTCGACGGTGACGGGCGCCACGATGACGATCGCCGCGTCGACTGGCGCCGGACCCGCGTCCACCGGCGGCACCAGCCCGACGGAGAGCGGAACCGCGCCGACGGCGTCTCCGGCGTCCTCGGACCCCGGAGCTGGCGCCGACGGCAAGAGCAGCGCCACGAGCAAGATCATCGCGACGAGACCGCCGAAGACGGCGCCCCAGACGAGGCGTCCCTTCCTGCTGCGAGCGACGTCGTCCCGAAGGATCGGGATGTTGATCGACGGCAGCGGACGGTGGGTCGGAAGCCCGCCCGGGGTGTCGTCGCCGGCCATACGGGGCCTCGTGAGTAACAGCGTGGCACCGGCGGCGCAACGCGGCGGCGAGCGCGATCCCACGCCAGCCGTCACTCCGGGTCGGGTGTGTCCTCCACGTAGTCGGCCAGCTCGAGCAGGTACGCCTCCACCTTCCCGCCCGTGGCGCCCACCGCGCGGACGAGCTTCAGGAGGGTCTTCGGCGGCGTCCGATCGACGAGGAGCTGCACGCGCTCGGTGCCGGTCTTCGTCCTGAGGACGAGTCGCATCGTCCCGAGCGAGCGCTGGACGCTCCGCACGTCGTGCCAGGGGATGACGCGCCTCGTCGGCCATCCGATCGACAGCGCTTTCTCGTCGATGGAGAGAGAGAGCACCGAGACGAGGTCGATCCAGCCGACCCAGCTCGTGACGAGGAGCACGAGCGTGGCGACCGCCGCAGCGATCGGACCGATCGCACCGTGCCCGCCCGTCTCGAGCCCGCCGCGGGCGAGCGCGATCCCCGTCCAGAGGACGATCAGCCCGCCGGCCCCGATGACGAGCACGCGCGCATGGAACAGGACGCGAGCGTTGGGGCGCATCGATCCCGAGTGATAGTCGCCCGAGCACGCGGGAGGCAACCACCCACACGAGTGCTCGCGGAGCAGACCGCGGACGGGAGCGCTCGCCACGAGTGCGGACGGGAGCGGGCTGCGGAGCAGACCGCGGACGGGAGCGCTCAGTGCGCCTGACCCCAGCTCTTGCCGATGCCCGTCTCGACCAGCAGCGGCACCCGGAGCTCGACCGCGTTCTCCATCGTGCTCTTCACGAGCGCAGGCAGCGTCGCGACCTCGCTCTCGTGCAGCTCGAGCACGAGCTCGTCGTGCACCGTGAGGATCATCCGGCTCTTCGCGTCTCGGGCGCGGAGCGCCAGCTCCAGATCCACCATCGCGCGCTTGATGATGTCGGCCGCGGTGCCCTGGATCGGCGTGTTGCGCGCGATGCGCTCCGCGGCCCAGCGCTCGGTGCGGTTCCGGCTGTCGAGCCCGGGGACGGTTCGCTTGCGCCCGAGCATCGTCCGGACGGCGCCCGTGCGCCGCGCGTCGGCGACCACGCCATCGAGGTATCGCGCGACCCCAGAGTAGCGCTGGAAGAACGCCTGGATGTAGCGGCGCGCCTCCTTCTGCTCGATGCCGAGGTTTCGCGCGAGCGCGACCTCGGACTGCCCGTAGATGACCGCGAAGTTCACGGTCTTGGCCTGTCCGCGCTGCTCCTTCGTGACGAGATCGGCTGCGACGTAGAAGAGCGCGGTCGCCGTGCGCACGTGCACGTCCGCATCCTCGGAGAACGCGCTGATGAGCTCGGGGTCGGAGCTCATGTGCGCGAGCACGCGCAGCTCGATCTGCGAGTAGTCCGCAGACAGGATCGAGAAGCCGTCGGCCGCGATGAACGCCTCGCGGATCAGCCGTCCCTCCTCCGTGCGGATCGGAATGTTCTGTAGGTTCGGATCGCTCGACGACAAACGTCCCGTCGCGGCGACCGCCTGGTTGAAGCGCGTGTGCACGCGGCCCGTCGCCGGATCGATCGCCGACGGAAGCGCGTCGAGGTAGGTGCTCTTGAGCTTGGTGAGCTGCCGCCACGCCATGATCTCGCGAGGAAGCGGGTGCTGCGGAGCCAGCTCTTCGAGCACGTCCGCGTCGGTCGAGCGCGCGGTCTTCGTCCGCTTGACGACGGGCAGGCCGAGCTCGTCGAAGAGCACCACCTCGAGCGCCCGCGGCGAGGCGAGCTGGAACTCGTGCCCGGCGAGCTCGTGGCACTTCTTCTCGAGCTCGCGGATGCGGACGTCGTACGTGCGGCTCGTGCTCGACAGCTGTAGGACGTCGATGCGAACGCCGGTCTCCTCGATGCCCGCGAGGACCCGTGCGAGCGGCAGCTCCAGCTCCCGATAGACACCTTCGAGCTTCTCGTCCTCGAGCAGGGTCAGCTGTGCGCCGGAGGCCTGGATGAGCGCGCGGACCCGCGGCGCAGCGAACGCCGCCGTGCGCTCGACCTCGATCTCGGAGAGGCGACCGCGCGCGGCACGGCTCTTCGGAAGGATCGACGCGACCGGATCCAGCACCAGATCGAGCTCGCTCCGCGCGACGTCCTCGACCGTGTTCGCGCGCTCGTCGGCCCGGAGCAGGTAGCTCGCGAGCATCGTGTCGACGTCGGTGTCGAGGAGCGTGAGGTTGGCGGACTCGCGGGCCCAGATCATCACCTCACGCTTGGCGTCATGGACCGCAAGCCGCGGTCGCGTGCCGCCCGCGAACGCCGCGAGCACCTCGAACGCCTCGCGCGGGGGCAGCTGATCGGGGCGTCCCAGGTAGACGTGGCCCAGCGGTACGTAGGCCGCGCCCTCTCGCCAGCCGAGGCTCACACCGACGATGGGAGAGCGACGCGCGTCGTCTCCCTCCAGCAGCGTCTCGATCGCCACGGCGTCGCTCGCGCGCGCCTCCGCGAGCACGCTCTCGAGCTCTGCCCGGCTGGAGACGACCTGGGGAGTGACCGCCGGGAGCGGAGCCGGCTTCGGGCGCACGGGCGGCAGGGGCTCTTCCGCAGAACCTCCGCCGAGCGATCGCTCGAGCACGTCGAGCGCGCGATCCATCTCGAGCTCGCGAAAGATCGCGCGCAGCGCCGGCAGGTCCGCGCCGCCGACCTTCAGCTTCTCGAGGTCGAGCTCCACCGGCGCGTCCTCGCGCAGGCTCACCAGCGTCCGCGAGAGATCGCCCAGCGCCTTGTTTTCGGTCAGCGTGAGCTTCAGCGCCGGCTTCGTGATCTCCGAGACGTGCGCGAAGATGCCGTCGTAGTCACCGAAGCGATCGAGCAGCTCGACCGCGGTCTTCGGACCGACCTTCGGGACACCCGGAACGTTGTCCGAGCTGTCGCCGACCAGCGCGAGGTAGTCGCGCACCTTCTCGGGCGGGATGCCGAGCTTCGCGCGCGTCTCGGTCGGTCCGTAGACGAGGTCGCGCATCGAGTCGTGCATGACGACTCCGTCGCCGACGAGCTGCAGCAGGTCCTTGTCGGCGCTCGCGATGACGACGTCGAGCCCGTTGTCCTTCGCGTAGCGGACGAGCGTCGCGATCACGTCGTCGGCTTCGAAGCCCTCGGCCTCGAGACACGGGATGCCGTATGCGCGCGCGATCGCCGTCACGTGCTCGGCCTGCGGGTGCAGATCGGGCGGAGTGGCGCGACGCGTCGCCTTGTACTCGGCGAAGAGCGCCTTCCGGAACGAGGGGCCGCGCGCGTCCACGGCGACCGCGAAGTAGGCCGGCTTCTGCTCCGCGAGGAGCTTCTGGAGCATCGACGTGACGCCCAGCACCGCGTGGGTCGGCTCGCCGCGCGCCGTCGAGAGCGGCGGGAGCGCGTGGTAGGCGCGAAACACGTACCCCGATAGGTCCATCACCGTCAGCGTGTGCGGATCGCCAGGCTCGGGAAGCACGGCCTTCGGGGCCTCGTCGGGGGGCTCGGTCATCTCGCAGGGTTTCTCGCTCGGAACGGGTCCGTCGGATGGCGGGCGCGTGCGTTTACTCTTAGGCTTCGAGGGTGATTCGACCCCTTCTCGCACGTCGAGGCGGAGTCGCGACGGCCGTCGCCATCGTCGCTGTCTTCTCCCTCGCGGCAGGCGCGCTGGCGCTCGCCGGTAGAGACGCGCCGAGACGGGGCGAGCCCACGCCCAGCGTGCTCGGCGTGGAGACACCGATCGAAGATCCGGGCGGTCACGCGCTCGACTCGTTCCACGACGCGCTCCGGCGCGCGGCCGCCCAGCACGGGCAAGCGCGCGTCATCTGGTGGGGCGCGTCCCACACGGCCGGTGACGAGTACGTCGGGCTGATCCGGCGCTCGCTACAAGATCGCTTCGGCGACGCCGGGCCCGGCTTCGTCAGCCCGGTGCGCCCCTTCCGCGGCTACCAGAGCTCGACCGCGCGCATCGAGTCCGGCGGCGCGTGGCAGACGGTGCGAGGAGACCGCGGCGCGCCCGGCGAGTACGGCTTCGCGGGCTTCGGCGTCGAGTCGCTCGGCGTCGGCGCGTGGGGATCGCTCGACACGAGCGCGGCGCGCTGGGGCGATCGCTCCGTCGGGAGCTACGAGGTCTTCTTCATGCGGCAGCCCGTCGGAGGTCGCTTCGAGGTGCAGATCGACGGTCGCGCCGCCGCCGTCGTCGATACCGTAGGCGAGGCTGGAAGCGGGTACGCGCGCTTCCGCGTCACGGACGGTCCGCACCGCATCCAGCTGCGCGCGCTCGACGATGCGGCCGTGCGAGTGTTCGGCGTCGCGATGGAGCGCGATCGCTCGGGCGTCCTCATCGACACGGTCGGCATTCCCGGCTCGCGAGCGCGCGCGCAGCTTCGCTGGGACGACGGGATGCTCCGCGAGCAGATCCGGCGCAGGCATCCGGATCTCTACGTGCTCGCGTACGGGACGAACGAGAGCGAGGACACGGCGGTCCCGATCCGGCGCTACGAGAGCGACCTGCGCCGCGTCGTCGGCCGGCTTCGGCAGACCGCCCCGGACGCATCGTGTCTCCTGATCGGGCCGTCCGATCGACCGATCGGAGCAGCGGACGGAAGCTGGGCCCCGCGGCCTCTGACCGCCGAGATCACCGCCACGCAGCGGCGGGTCGCCGCGGACCTGGGGTGTGGCTTCTTCGACCTCGTGGCGTTCATGGGCGGCCCGTTGTCGATGACGGAGTGGGCGAGCCACGAGCCGGCGTACGGTCGCGTGGACCACGTCCACTTCACGTACGAGGGCCACGCGCGCCTCGCCGAGGTGCTCGAGAACGCGCTCCTCGCGGGCTACGCCGACTGAGAGGCGTCCGGCGCGGGCGGCGAGTCCGCGTCGGCGCCAGCCAGCGCGAGGAGATCGATCGACGCGGCTCCGGCGTCGCGGAGCGTCCGCGCGATCTCGAAGAACGTCGCCCCGGTCGTCCGCACGTCGTCGATCACCAGCACCGCGAGCCCTCCGAGGTCTTCCCGCACCTCGAAGCAGGCGTGCACGTTGCGCGAGCGCGCGCGGTGACCGAGGGAGGCCTGCGGCGGCGTGTGACGGACGCGGACGAGCGCGTCGGGCCGATGGCGGACATCGAGCGCGCCGGCCACGGCGATCGCGAGCAGCGCCGCCTGGTCGAACCCGCGCTCGCGGAGGCGCTTCGGGTGGATCGGCACGCTGACGATCGCCTCGAGCCCGGCGGGAAAGCGATCACGGGCGGCCGTCGCGAGCAGATCGCCGAGCGGACGCGCGAGATCGGAGCGTCCGCCGTACTTGTAGCGACGGATCGCGTCGGCCAGCGGCCCACCGTACACGTAGGCGGCAGACCCTGCGCGGACGCCCGTCGCCCTCTCCAGCAGCGGAGCGCAGGCCCCGCAGAAGCTCGAGTCCTCCTCCGGGGGACGCACGAAGTCACAACCCGGGCAGCGCACGGGCGCCACGAGATCGAGGAGGCCGAGGAGCGCTGCGGTAAAGCTCACGCGTCCCTATCGCCGCGCGCGCTGGTCCGTTGCCCTGGGGCGGGTCACCTGTAATAGGCTCCGCGCCCCAATGGCCGATCCGATGTTCCACCGGCTCTTCGTGGCCAACCGCGGCGAGGTCGCCGCTCGCATCGCCCGCGCATGCGACTCGCTCGGGATCACGCCCGTGTTCGGCGTCTCCGAGGCCGATCGCGACGCGCCTTACGTGCAGAACCGCGAGAGCGTGCTGCTCGGGCCGGCGCGCGCCGCATCGAGCTACCTCGATATGGAGCGCATCGTCCAGGCGGCCAAGCAGTCGCGCTGCTCGGCGCTCCACCCGGGCTGGGGCTTCCTGAGCGAGAACGCGACCTTCGCGATGCTCTGCCATCAGCACGGGATCACGTTCGTCGGCCCGCCGGCCGCGGCCATGTCCCTGATGGGGAAGAAGACGCCCGCCAAGCACACCGCCCGCGCGGCGGGGCTCTCGCTCATCCCGGGCTCGGACGGAGTGCTCGCCGATGCCGACGCGGCGCTCGCTGCCGCCGAGCAGACCGGCTACCCCGTGCTCTTCAAGGCCGAGAGCGGCGGCGGCGGGCGAGGCATGCGCATCGCGCGGAGCGCGAGCGAGGTGAAGCCAGCGTTCGAGGACGCGCGGGCCGAAGCGACGGCGGCCTTCGGCGATCCGCGCGTGTTCATGGAGAAGCTCCTCGAGGGCGGTCGTCACGTCGAGATCCAGCTCATGGCGGACCGCTACGGCAACGCGATCCACGTGGGCGAGCGCGACTGCACCGTGCAGCGCAACCACCAGAAGCTGATCGAGGAGTCGCCCTCCCCCGTCCTCCCGGCCGCCGAGCGTGCGCGCGCGCTCGAGGGCGCGGTGCGGCTCGCGAAGAGCAAC
>JBBSAT010000319.1:0-9004 GCA_038252025.1 Polyangiales bacterium
CCCGCGTGGGTGCTGGACGACCTCTACGCCGAGTGGGCAGCACTTCGTCCGGCTCCCGACGCTCCGTGGCACGACGCCGTGCTCGAGAGCTGGCAGCCCGGCGACATGCTCGCCGCCTTCGACGCCGACCCGATGGGCCGGCCGGACACGTACGTTCGGGACGGCCGGAGCTACGTCGTCGACCTCTGCTTCTGCGTGGCGCCTGGCTGCGAGTGCACGGCCAACCGGTTCGTCGTCCTCGCGAGCGAGAAGACGGCGGAGGAGACGCTCTGGACCGAGATCGGCTCGTTCGAGCTCGACCCCGGGATGACGCCGCGCGACTTCCAGGGCGCGCACGAGCATTCGCAGACGCTCACCGCGCTGTACCTCGACTGGCGCGCGCGCAGCGGCAACCCCGAGGCGCGGCTCGCCGAGCTGCGCGGCCGCACGCGCGAGCGTGGCGTGTTGCTGTTCGAGCTTGCGCGCGCGCGCGACCGAGCGCGTCCGCCGGTGCGGCCCCCGGCGCGCGCATCGGTGCCGTCGGCGCCTCCGGTCCTGGCAGGCGCGTCGGCGCCGGGCCGCAATGCCCCTTGTCCATGCGGCTCGGGAAGCAAGTTCAAGCGCTGCTGCGGCCGCGCGGACGCCGCGCGGGCGTCCGCCCCAGCGCGAGGATGAAGCACGAGGCGTGACCCTCCGCCGCGTCACCCAGAGGTCGATGTCGCGCGTCGGGCGCGCGCGCTCGAGCCGAAGCCTTGTCGAGGGCGCGGAGAACGTACTTGCACGGGTGCCGAGGCGCTGTCGGTCGTCGCTGCGCACCACGGAGGTGCACTCGAGGTCGACGCCGTCCTGACGTCGTGCGCCGTCACTCGCTGGCGGCGAGGTCGACGTAGTACTGCTTCTGCGACGGGTAGTACTCCTCGAACTTGCGGAACGGCAGGCCGTCGCGCGAGTGGACGAGCAGGTCGAGGTAGAACTCCCAGCCCGGTCCGAAGTCGCCCGCCATCTTGCGATCGCTGAGGTGGTGCACGAACGTCATCGTGGTGGTGCCGTCGGTCTCCACGAGCGTCAGCTCGTACGACACGGAGAACTTGCCCTGCGTGACGAGCGCGAGATGTCGCGGCGCTTCACACCGCTCGACGAGGGCGCTGGACTCGGGTGCGCCTTCCTCCTGGATCATCGTGTACGCGATCAGGTTGCCGGGACCGGCCTCGTCGACCCATCGCCACGGTCCGAACCACCGCGCGGTGCTCTCGGAATCCGTGATGCTCTTCCACACGTCGTCGATCGGGGCGCGAAACGTGCGGGTCAGCTGCAGGTCGTTGCCGACGAGTCGGCCAGTCGGGTTGGGGGCGGTCATCCTGTCTCCTTCTTCCTTGCGTGCATGGGCTTCGTGCGTGCGGTCTTGCGTTGCTCACGCACGCGGTAGACTTCGGTCTCGAGCGCCATGAAACGGCGCTCCCATCCTGCTCGCTCGTCATCGGGCGAGACACACAGCTCCGCGAGGTACGTTTCGACCTCGGCGAGCGGCCCGAGCTCGAGCCGGTACACGCGTTCGCGCCCGGATGCCTCGTCGATCACGAGCCCGGCCTCGCGAAGGACGCGCAGGTGGCGGCTCACGGCCGGCCGGCTGACGGAGAACGCCCCGGCGATGGCGCCCGCGGACAGCGGAGCGTCGCGGACCATCCGCAGGATCTCCCGGCGGATCGGGTCTGCGAGGGCTTGCATGGCGCTATCCACGGACGACGTGTAACCGCCTGGTTACTCGTTGTCAAAGGCTTCGTCTGCGCGTCACGCGCGGCGGAGCAGCACGAGCGCTCGTCGTGCGCATGGCGCAGCGCGGCAGGCCCGAGGCGTCGCGATCGAGCACGGCGGGCAGCCGGACGTTCATCATCTTCTTCCAGCCCCGGGGCCATCATGAAAGCGACGCAGCGCCCGCGGGCATCGTCCATCCGCGCGGCGATCCGGTGAGCGACCCGAGCCGCGGGCCGATGCCTGCCAGGTAGCGCTCAGCGTGGTGCCTGCACGACCAGGGATACGGTGCCCCTGCCGTTCCCACGCCGGCCGTCGATCGAAGCGAGAGCTCGACGACCTGGCCCACAGCGCACGCCGCGAGGACGCGCTCGAGGTCGGCCACGTTGCCGATGGCTTCACCGTCGATGGCGGTGATGATCGGACTGACCCATGGAGCCACCGTCGCGTCGTACAGCTCGGCTCCACCGACGATCCCGGCACGCAGCGCAGCGCTTCCAGGAACGACGTGAACGACGCGCACGCCCTCGGCCTCGCCCGGCACTGCGTCCTCGACGACGAGGCCCGATCCGAGCACCGCGCTCGGGCTCGCCGTCGGCTGGCGCAGCACTCGCGGCGTCGCCGACGTCGTACGCGCTGCCGCCCTGACGCGGGCGAGGAAGTCGCGAACGTAGTTCGCAGGAATCGCCAGGCTGACCAGGATGTCGCCTCGATAGCCGGCCCAGTTCACCCCGACCACGCCGCCGGAGTGGTTCACGAGCGGACCGCCCGATACGCCGGGGGGCATCGACGCGTCGGTCTGGATCAGCTGGCGCGCGAGGGGTGCTGTGTCCAGGTCGAGGTCAGCGCGGCCGCTCACGATCCCCTGGCTCAAGGCGCCTGACTGACCGCTCGGCGTACCGTAGGCGAGCACGGTCTGACCGACCGCGACAGCGTCGGAGTCGGCGAGGGTGAGCGGGGGCGCGGGCACGTGGCCGCCGTCGATCTCCAGGAGCGCGAGGTCGTGGCCCTCGTCGGTCTCGACGACGCGGGCTCTGCGCGTCGTTCCACCGCCGAACACGACGTCGATCTGGCGCCGCGCCCGGTCCGGCCCGACGGTGTACGCGACGAGATGGAAGCTCGTGAGGATCCACCGCTCGGTGCCGATGACGAAGCCCGAGCCGTGCGCGCCACCTCCCTCGATCACGACGGTGCTGAGCGCCAACGCGCGAGCGATGCGAGCCCGCCGCGCGGGCGTCAGCGCTTGTGCACACACATGAGGTGCGGACAGCGACGTGGTGGCGACTGCGATGGCGCAGACGGCGCCGAGCGCCATCGACCGAACGCGCCAGGGGCTCTGTCCGTGGGCCACGACGCAAGGGTATCTCATTCACGTGTGCGGCGAATGGGCGCCTCCGGGGCTTCGTAATCGCTACGCGCCCTCCCTCGCCCGATCAGAGCCCCCGTGTCGAAGACGACGCCCTTCACGCCGCCACGCCGCCACGCCGCCGAGGAGCTTACGCGCGCGCGTTCGGCTCGCGTCGGCGGTCCGCCCGACTCGCTGAGCGCCTCCTCCATGAGGACGTCGAAGTGCGCTTCCGCGGCGGCGCTCGAGCTGATTCGCCTCGCGCACCTCGGAGGTTGCCTCTGTGGTCGGTCGTTCGTACGGACAGCGATCGTCAGCGCCGCCGACGGCGAGCGACGAGCGCGAGCGCTCCGAGGGCGACCAGCCAGGGTGTCCCGCCCGAGCGCGACACGCCGACGCTGCAGCCGCTCAGTGCCTCCCCGGTGCGCATCGGCATCGGCATCGTCGAGCCGTCGCCCATCGCCACGCCGCCGTCCGCTCCAGAGTGCATCACAGGGCCCGCGTCCGCGTGTCCGCCGCCCATCACCCCACCCATGCCCGCGTCCTCGGCGGGCGGGTCAGGCATGGTCGGATCCACGCAGCGGCTCACGCCACCCACGTCCATACACGTGCTGCCCGCCGCACAGTCGCGAGCGTTCTCGATGCCGCCCGTGTCCGTGCAGTGAACGAGCTGACCGTTCGGGAGACACGTGTCGTGCGCGCTGGGCGTGGCGGTCGCGGACGCGACGCAGAAGACGCTCGCGCAGTGCCCTGCGACCGTGGCGCCGCTCGCTCCCGCGCTCGAGCAATACGCACCGTACGCCGCGCAGTCGCCGGTGGAGATCGCGCCGTCGTGACAGGTGCCGAGCGTGTGATCGTCGAGGCAGACAGTCGTCTCGCCGACGTCGGGGCATGCGTAGAACGCGCATCGCGCCGGCCCGCCCGCGGCGGTGCATCGCGCGCCGTACACAGCGCAGTCACCGGTGGAGATCGCGCCATCGTGGCAGTTGCCGATCGTGTGATCGTCCATGCACACCGTGCTGTCGCCGGTGTCGGGGCACGCGTAGAACGCGCAGCGAGTGCCGAGCGCGTCGTCGACGCATCGCGACCCGAACGCTGCGCAGTCGCCATGTCCACACGTCGCGTCCACGATCACGCTGCCCTCGCAGTGCGGTGCGCAGAGCGCGACGCTCGCCAGCGCTTGTAGCTCCGCGAAGGTGCCGTTGAAGCGATTGCGATCGACGTTGCCGCTGATGCCGGAGATCGAGCCCGTCGACGTGTACTGCCAGAACGCCCAGTCGCTCCAGCGGTCGTCGATGTTCGGGCACGCCGCGCTCGTGTACTGCGCGTGCCAGAGCGGCAGGCCCACGAAGTCGCTGCTCGCCACGTAGGGGTCCCAGTAGTAGCGGCCCGTGTAGATGATCGGAGGGCGGCCGGTGCCCGCCGTCACGCGGTCGGCCCAGCGGTGGATGCTCGCCGCATAGGCGGCCGGCGAGACGCCGGGCGAAGGCGCCTCCACGTCGCACGTGACCGGCAGGTCGCCGGGCCCGAGGCGACCGACGGCGGCGACGACGATGTCCGCCTGTCGGATCGGATCGTCACCTGGCTCGAAGAATTGGTACGCCCCTCGGATGAGGCCGTTGGCGCGCGCGCCTTCCCAGTTCGCCGCGAAGTGCGAGTCGTGCCCGTAGCCGTCACCGATGCGGACGATCGCGAAGCGAACGCCCGAGCGAGGAACGGCGGTCCAGTCGATCGTGCCCTGCCACTGCGACACGTCGATGCCTTCGACGGTCGGGCCGTGGCCGCAGACCACGAGCTCGTTGGGCGTCCCTTCGACGGATCCGTCGAGCGGGGCACAGGCGAGAGCCGAGAGGGCCACGAGGGCGAGCGGGGCGGCGCGACGAGCGAGCATGGGCGACCTCCGGGGCATCGCTACGCAAGGCCGGCGCCACGCCGGACGGCGGCACCTGCGATCGCGAGCCCGCAGCTCGACCCCTGGAAGCCGCGCGTGCTGCGCGGAAACGGACGGCCATCGCGCCCGGTCGACCGGATGTTGGACGCTCGCGCCTGCTCTCAGCGCGCGATTCCGAGCAGCTCCAGCACGGGTGCGCCCGCCTCCCGCGACGCTGCCAGGTCCACGCGTAGATCCACGTGGAAGTCGTTGTCGTCCTCCGGGTCGCGGAGCATCTGCGTCACGCGGATCTCCTTCGCGTCCCGCTCGAGCAGACACGACGCGGCCGCGCGCGACGTCGCGTCGAGGAGGATCTCGGCGTGCTCGGCGCGGAACGGCTGCATCGCCTCCTCGACCCGGCGTCCGACCCACTCCGGCGCCCCCTCGGGAGCCGTCACCATCGCCCCCGCGTCGTCGTAGCGACGTCGCGCGAGCGCCCGCACCAAGCGGTAGCTCGCGTTCCGCACCATCACCGCGAACCCGCGCACGTCGCGCGTCACGTCCGGCGCGAGCTCGGGCTCCGCGTCCTTCTCGTGCGCGACCTCGCCGCGCGCGAGCCGCTGCCACTCGTCGAGCAGGCTCGAGTCCACGCCGCGCACGATCGTCCCGAGCCAGCCCTCGAGATCGAGCACCGCCTCCGTCTTCTTCGCCTCGGGCACGTTCTGGACGAGCCCCTTGTACGCATCGCTCAGGTACCGGAGCAGCAAGCCCTCCGAGCGCGCGAGCCCGAGGTCCTTGATGTAGTCGGAGAACCCCGCGCCCCGCTCGAACACGTCGCGCGCGATGCTCTTGGGCCGCAGCTCTTCCTTCGCAACCCACGGGTGCTGCTCGGTGAACACGTCGAGCATCCCGGAGAGAAGGTCCGAGAGAGGACGATCGAGCTCGAGAAGATCGAGCTCCACCATCCGCTCCTCGAACGGGATCCCCTCCGCCTTCATCGCGTCGAGCTTCTCCTTCTTCTTCTCGTCGAGCTGCTTGAACAGGAGCTGATCGGGGTTCTCGAGCGTCGACTCGATCACGCTCAGCACGTCGAGCGCGTACGTCGGCGACTCGGGATCGAGCTCCTCGATCACGTCGACCGCGAAGAGCGAGAGCCCCTGGTTGAGCGCGAACTTCAGCTGGAGGTCCGAGCTCGGCGCGAGCACGCGGCGCCCTCGTCCGTCCACGCTCTCCGTCGCGACCACGAGCACGCCGCGCTCGAGGAACGAGCGCACGATCGAGATCGCACGCCGCGCCAGCGTGAACCGATGCTTGCGCGCCACGTGGCTGACCCGGATCAGCTTCAGCAGCTCACGGAGCCCGTCGGCGTGCCGATCCCAAGCGCCGCTCACCACCTCGAGCACCATCCCCTGCGTCACGGCGAACCGGGGCTCGAGCGTCTCGGGCGTGCCCGTCGCGAGACGCTCGAAGGTCGTCGCGTCCCAGTGCGCATAGCCCTTGTCGGGCGGCTTCCGCACGACGAGCTTCTTCATCTTCTTCGCGTCGCCCTCTGCCTTCATGCGGAGCGTGCGGTTCTCGACCATGTGCTCGGGCGCCTGCGCCACGACCCACCCGCGCGTGTCGAAGCCGCGCCGGCCCGCGCGCCCCGCGATCTGCTGGAAGTCGCGCACCGTGAGCACGCCGGTCTTGTTGCCGTCGTACTTGCAGAGCTGCGTGAAGAGGACGCTCCGGATCGGAACGTTCACGCCGACGCCGAGCGTGTCCGTCCCGCAGATCACCGCGAGGAGACCCTCCTGCGCGAGCTTCTCCACGAGCCGCCGATACTTCGGCAAGAGGCCCGCGTGGTGGACGGCGACGCCGTGCCGCACGAAGCGGCCGAGATCCTTCCCGAACGGCGTGTCGAAGCGGAAGCCGTGCAGGCGCTCCTTGATGCGCTGCTTCTGCTCCTTGCTCACGACCTCTGTGCTGAGGAGCTCCTGCGCGTGCTCGGCCGCGCCGCGCTGCGTGAAGTGGACGACGTAGACGGGCGCGCGCTGCGCCTCGATGAGCTCGCGGAGCGTCTCGTGCATCGGCACCTCGCGGTACTCGCGCTCGAGCGGGACGGGGCGCTCCATCGTGCGGATCACGGTGACGGTGCGCCCCGTGCGCTGCTGCAGATCCTCCTCGATCGCGCGCGTGTCGCCGAGCGTCGCGCTCATCAGGAGAAACTGCGTGTGAGGGAGCCCGAGCAGCGGGATCTGCCAGGCGACGCCGCGATCGCGATCGCCGTAGAAGTGGAACTCGTCCATCACGGCCGAGCCGATCTTCGCCGACGCGCCCTCGCGGAGCGTCACCTTCGCGAGGATCTCGGCGGTGCATGCGATCACCTCGGCGTCGCGGTTCACGGACGCGTCGCCTGTCATGAGGCCCACGCGCGCGGCGCCGAGGTCGCTAGAGAGCGCGAAGAACTTCTCACTCACGAGCGCCTTGATCGGCGCCGTGTAGTAGCTGCGCTCGCCGCGCCCGAGAGAGATGAAGTGCATCGCGAGCGCCACCAGCGACTTCCCCGAGCCCGTCGGCGTCGCGAGGATCACGTGGTGCCCCTCGAGCAGCGCGAGGATGGCTTCCTCCTGTGCGGGATAGAGCTCGAGGCCCGCGTCGGACACGTACGCGAGGAAGCGCTCGAGCAGGAGGTCGGCGGTCGCGTCCTCGCGCTTGGGGATCCGGTCTCCGAGGGTCACACGTTCGGTCACCCTGGCCCTCTACCAGCTTCTGCGCCCGAGGGCGGAGACGCCCGACGATCCGAGGCCCGCGATCCCGAGTTGACCCTCGCGGCACATCGAGTATTAGTGAGCCCTCACTCACGTAAGAACGATGTCCCGACCCATCACGATATCCGACGAGCTCATCCTCGACGCCGCCCGCGAGGTCTTCCTGGAGCACGGCATTCGCGGGACGACGGCCGAGGTCGCTTCGCGCGCCGGCGTGTCGGAGGGCATCGTCTTCAAGCGCTTCAAGAACAAGGAGGCGCTCTTCCACGCAGCGATGCAGGGGAAGTCGATCGACACGGTCGGCTGGGTGTCCACCCTTCCGGCGCGCGTCGGCAAAGGCCAGCTCCGCGATCAGCTCTATGACGTCGGCATGGCCGCCGCGAAGCTCTTCGAGGGCATCATCCCGCTGCACATGCACGTGTTCGCGAACCGGCGCGCGGACGATCGGAGCTCGCCTTTCGGGGATCGCGTGGAGCCCCCGCCGCTCACCGCCCGCAAGCGTCTCACCGCGTACCTCGAAGCGGAGCAGAAGCTCGGGCGCATCGGAGACGTCGACGTGGACGTGATGTCTCGTGCGTTCCTCGGGTCGATCTACAACTTCATCTCGCTCGAGCTGATGATGGCCGGGCACGAAGCGCGCCCCATGCCCAAGTCGACCTTCGTGCGCGGGCTCGTCGACGTCCTGCTCGACGGCGCAACGGCCGGCAAGGGCGCGAGAGCCGCTCCACCTCCCTCGAAGCGCGCGCGCCGCACCGCGCGCTGAGCCCCCCCTTCTCACGCGATCCCACGCTCCCCCGAAGGCCAGTTATTGAGTATGCAATCACTCATCATCAAGTCCCTGCAGCTCGCCGCGTGCGTCAGCCTCGTGCTCGCGAGCAGTCCGGCGAGAGCCCAGCAGCCGCTCTCGACCTTCGTCGCGGCCGCCGAGGACCACGCGTTCGACGTCCGCGAGGCCGACGAGCTGCGTGACCAGGCGCGCAGCCAGGCCGACGAATCGCGCGCGCGCTTCCTGCCGTCGTTCACGACGAGCGCTGGCTATACGCGGAACGAGTACGAGGTCGTCGTCTCGTTCCCGTCGGGCCCGACGAGCACCACCCAGGCGACCTTCACGCCCTACGATCAGGTCCAGGCGACGTTCACGCTCACGATTCCGCTGGTCGACGTCGGGGCTTGGCTGACGTTCGCGTCCACCGAGACATCGGCCGATGCCGCCGCGCTGCGGGCGGATGCGTCGAGCATCGACGTCAGTGTTCGAGTTGTGCAGGCCTACTACCAGCTGGTCGCGGCCCGTGCCGTTCGCGCTTCCGCCGA
>JBBSAT010000320.1:0-8960 GCA_038252025.1 Polyangiales bacterium
AAGCTGGATGTCGAGGGTTCAAATCCCTTAGCCCGCTACGAAAGATCAGTGACGACGGGCGGCTGGGCCGAAGGCTCTGCCGCCCGTTCTCGTCTCAGACCGATCTGTCGTCACGAGCGCCGCCGTCCCACGGCGTCTGCTCGTTCGATCCGGTAGACGACCTGACCGTCGTCGTCGGCCTCGACCTCCACGCGCGTCGCGAGCGGCGCGAGCGCCCGGGCCACGCGTTCGTCGCTGCGGCCGAGCGCGAGCAGCTCGACGCGCGTCGCACGTCCTCGAGCGAGCAGGAGCGCCCGCACGGCTTCCTCACGCGTGTGGTGAACACGCGCTCGCCGCAGGGTGAAGGCCGCGCCCGCGGCGAGGAGAGCCAGCACCAGCAGAACGCTCGTGCTCGCTGCGGCGCATCCACCGGCCGTCGCGCGCTCGACCTCGCTCGTCGCTGGGACCCAGGGCACCACCTGCACGAACCGGGCGGGCCCCTCGACGGGAAGGCATCGAGCGCGGACCTCGCAAGCGGATCCGTCCGAGCAGTCGCCGTCCGATGCGCAGGCACCGACAGCGCGTTCCAGGCGGTACTGTCCCGTGCGGTCGCGCGCGTCGAAGATCTGAATGCACAGGCCGGTGTCTGCGCACTCCCAAGCCCGCGCGCCATAGACGGCGCAGTTCGCCGCCGTCTCGCAGGTGGTCGGTTCGCAGCGCGATCCGAGATGGTCTCCCATCGGCCGCGAGCCCTCCGGGCATTCGGCCGGCGGCGGCATCACGACGTCGGCGCGCGCGCTCGCGACCGAGATCAGCAGGCTCGCGAGCAGGAGTAGGACCGCCTGCGGTCGCGTTACGAGTTGCCGATCCTGCAGTCCTTCGCTCACGCCCCAAGGATGCGGGAGCGCGACGCTGGGGTCGACATGGACGCGGGTTCGGGGACGGGCTTCGTCGTTTTCGTCATATGGTCGAGCGGTGGCGGCTCACACGACGAAGATGACGACGAGCGCCCTCCGACACGAGTCGACCGGAGTGCACTGATGTACATCAGTGACATGGCGCCCTATACCTATATCGGAGAGCCCGACCTGGAAGGCGTCTTTGCCATCGGGTGGCTCTCCAAGGCGCAGCACTTCGATACCGCGCAGCCTGACGAGCGCCGAGGGCCGAGCGCTGGCGTGACCCCGCTTCGGATCCCTCAGCGCTCGACGCGGCGCTCTCACGCTGCCTCGTTGGTCGAGGCTTCATCCGCCGCATCGCCTTCCGCGGGCGCGACGCGCGCGTGCGGAGTCGACTCGAGCACCCTCGCGCAGCGCCACGGCCGTCAGATGCGCGTCGAGAACGCGCATGGCTTCGTCGAGCGTCTGCTCCGCGTTGCCCGATGGCGGGCCCGTTGCACCGACGAGCACGACGGTGCGAGACGGATGGCTGCTACCCTCGCGCGCGGAGCACCGATCCTACGATGAACGTCCTCGCCGTCGTCTCCAAGGCCATCTTCGAGAAAGAAGCACGCGCTGGCGGCGCCGTGCTCGGTGAAGGAGCTGTGTGGCCCACGGCACGCTACGGGAGCCAGAGCCCGCACCTCGCGCCGCTCGCGTCCGGCGGTGCGCTCTTCCTCGTCACCGTGCGTCCGGGCGATCGGCTCTGGCTCGTCGGCGTGCTCGAGTCGCCGAAGTCGGGCCCCGAGGGATGGTCGGCGGCGGCCAACACCATGCCCATCCGCGACGTGACCACGCTGATGCCGCAGCTGCGCTTCGCATCGGGCAAGGGTGTGAAGGCCGAGCCGGGCAAGCTCGGGATGTCGCTGCAGACACCGCGCGTGCTGACGGAGGGCGACGTGGCGCTGCTGCGCGGCCCGAGCACGACCGCGAGCGCGGCCTCCGATGCGCTCGCGTGGCGTCTCGAGAACCGCCGCACGCGCAAGCGGTGGAAGTCGTGCACTGCGAGCGAGCGCGCGCTGCTCGATCGCTGCGAGGGCGAGATCGAGGAGGCCGAGGAGTTCGGCGGCTGCGAGCTCCTCGACGTGATCGACACGACCAGCGGCAAGCCCGTCGCGCTCTTCGCGCTCTGGCCCTTCGGCTCGGGCGTGTTGATCGACCTCGCGAGCAGCGAGGATCTCGCCGACGTGGTCCAGCACGGCTTCGATGCGCACGGCGACGCCGGCCTGCGCGCGCGACTCGCCGCGGCGTACGCGGAGGCGCGGGCGCGGCTCGGGATCGCGGAGTCGGTCGACTTCACGCCCGGCAAGGACAGCCCCAAGCCCACCCCGGTCGGTGACGCCGACGAGAGCACGCTGCCGGCCATCCGCGCGATGCGCGCCGAGCTCGCCGCCGATGCTAGGGCGCTCGTCTCGAACGAGGCGCAAGGCCGGCTCTCCAAGCTGATGCAGCAGGTGCTCGACTTCGAGCGCTACCGCCCGGTCCCCGTGCGTCGGCTCGCCGCGCTCACGGTGACCGAGCGCGAGCTCTTGGAGCTGATCGAGGACGGCGCGCAGAACAGCGCTGCGCTCTGGAGCGTCGGGCTACCCAATCACGTGGCCCGGTTCTACCGGCAGAAAAACTCCAGCCTGGATGCGGGCCCGCTCGCGCGCTTTCTCGGGCGCGTGCCCCCTGGCGCGCTCGACGAGACGATCGCGCTCGACGGTGACGAGCACCCGGTGTGGTGTCTCTTGCACGACGCCATCCACGGCGTGCGCGAGGTGGACGCGGTGCTCGATCTCCTGCGCACGCTGCCCTTGCCGCGACGCGTGGCCATCGCGCGTGCGTGGCTCGTCGATCCCACCTCACGCCTCTCGCACGTGATCGCGCGCGACCTGAAGGAGCTGCGGAAGGAAACGATCTCGAAGGAGACGAGCGCGCCGCAGCACGCACGCCGCAGCGCGCTGAAGCGTGGGCTGCTCGATGCGCTCGGGAGCGAGGCGGAGGTGCTCGCGCGCGCGCTCATCGACGAGCGCAAAGGATGGGCAGCGGAGAATGCCCCGTTGCTCGAGAAGAATCCGATGCTGCAGGTGGCGTGGCTCTCGCTGCTCTGTATGGCGCTCTCGATGCTCGCGCGCGCGGCGCGTGCGCGCGATGCGTGGCTCGATCCCTCGCACGACGCGCTCATCGCCGCGCTCGCGCTCTCCTACTACACGACCGACGACGTGCTCCAGGTGCTCGCGCTCGTGCCGCGCGAGCGCGCGGAGCACATTGCCCGCGCGAAGCTCCAGCTGATCGCCGCGTATCCGAGCGACGAGGGCGCTGCGGCCGCCCGACGCCTGCTCGAGACACGTGTCGATGGCGGCGCGTGGACGAGCAAGCTCTTCACCGATACGGTGAAGGCGCTGGGCGAGCGCATGCGGCCCTATCTCGTCGATGCGAAGGCGAAGGTCCCCGTACACGCGGCACTCATCGATGCGTGCCTCGAAGCGCTCGACAACGCGGCCGCGAAGGCCGCGTCGAAGAACGCCAAGCCGAAGAAGAAGACCAAGTAGCGCTCCACGCAATCCTTCGCGCGCACTTGCCCACGTTCCTGCGCGCGCATCCGCTCCCTGCGTTCGTGAAGGGCGAGTTCGACGTGCACGCCGCGGCGCGATCCTCAGCATCGACGCGATGCCCACGTCGCGAGCGCATCTGCACGAATGGCTCGCGCTCGGGGCCGCCGCCCTGGGGCTGGTCGGCCTCGTCGCTCACGCCCACGGCGCCGAACAGCTCTACGGCATGACGGCGGCGCCGGAGGTCGGGCTCTCCATCCCCTCTGACGCGGCGTTCGTGCTGATCGGCGTGGCGCTCACGTTGATGCGGCCGGCCGCGGGCATCGTCGGGCTCGCGAGCTCGACGGGCCCGGGCGGTGTGATCACCCGGAGGCTCGGCCTCGGCGTCGTCCTCATACTCCCGATCCTCGGTCTGCTCGTTCCCTACGTCCTGTTCGCGAGCGGGGTGCGCGATCTCTCTCTCACGCTCGCGGTCCTGACGACCGTGATGATCCCGGTGGCGCTGCTGCCGCTGCTGGTGACGGCGGCGGCGCTCAATCGAGGGCAGGCCGCTCTCGAGGGGAGCCTGCGCCGCCAACGAGCCCTCGCCGAGGTCGGCACGGTCCTCGTCGCGAGCTCGGAGATCAGGGAGACCGCCTCGCGCCTCGCGCGGGTGGTCGTCGCTGCCACCGGATCGGACTGCTGCGTCGTGGAAGTGCGCGAGGGTGACGGGTGGTGGGCGGCGATCGCGCGGGGAGGCTCTGCTCCCGAGACACCTGCGCCGGAAGCCGCCGGACCGCGCGTCGACTGGCCCGGGCGGCTCGGCGCGGTTCATTCTCAGGCCTACACCCTGGCGATCGGGGAGCGGGTGTTGGGCTGGCTGACGCTCGTGCTCACCGACGCGGCGGCCGTGTTCAGTCCCGAGGATACTGGGCTCGGACAAGAGATCGCGCGGCGCGCCTCCCTCGCGCTCGAGAATGCCCGCCTCCACGAGACGGCCGATCGGGCCGTTCGCGCGCGAGACGAGATCCTCGGCATCGTCGCGCACGATCTCCGGAACCCGCTCAACAACGTGAGGCTCGCAGCGGAGAGCCTCGTGCACACGAGGGAAGCGCAGGACCTCGAGGCGTCGAAGCGCCGAGCTGCGGCGATGATCGGCCGGTCGATCGACCGAGCAGAGCGCCTCATCCAGGACCTCCTCGACATCACGCGCGTCGAGGGTGCCGCGCTCACCCTCGCTCGCGAGCCGCTCGCTCCCGAGCGCCTGGTCGGCGAGGCCGTGGAGGCCGCGCGCCTCACCACCCGCCGGGCGTCGATCGAGCTCGAGACGGCGGTCCCGAGCTTGCTCCCGCGCGTATCGGCCGATGAAGCGCGCATGCTTCAGGTGCTGACGAACCTCCTCACCAACGCGACCAAGTTCACTCCTCCCGGAGGACGGATCCTCGTGGCGGTCGAGCCGCACGCGGACGAGTCTGGTTCTCGGTGTCGGACTCCGGTCCTGGCATCGGGCCCGACGAGCTGCCCCACCTCTTCGATCGATTCTGGCAAGCGAGCCGGCGCGACCGGAGAGGCGCTGGCCTCGGGCTCTCGATCGCGAAGGGAATCGTCGAAGCACACGGTGGACGAATCTGGGCGGAGAGCGCGCTCGGTCACGGATCGGTGTTCTGGTTCAGCGTCCCGGTGGCGGCCCCGACGCCGCAGCCCGTGCCCATCGGCCCGCCACGACCTGCTCTGCCTTGACTACGGCGAGTGCGGTCCCGGAGAGCCAGCAGCGAGGACGAGTGTGGGTCCCTCGTCTCGCCGAGCTCGCTCGGGCGCAGCTCCCAGCTCGCGAGGACGGCCATGACGACCGACTCCGGCAGCGCGTCACGCGTCGAGGGCGGAGCTTCTCGTGTGGAGGCGTGACCCGTCGTCGACGACGCCGTCGCAGTGGATCAGACCCACGGGGCACGTCGACGCGCCGAGCCCGACGCCGGGTCGCGCGACGCGCGCGTCGGGCGACGTCGTCGCGTCCGCCGAGCGAGCGTCGACACCTGCGTCGCTCTCGGGCGTGAACGCGTCCGCGCGTGTGAGCACGGCACTCGACGTGTAGCAGCCAGACGACGCGAGCATGGCGGCGCCGAACCAGAAGATCGCGTGCGCGTTCACGGGGTGGAACGCGCCGCGGCGGACGAGGCGATGCCTTCGTTCGTGGAGGACGAGCTGCGCGGCTACGTTCGTTGCGGAGTGCTGGCTCACGGAGCCGCCCGGTTTCGGTGCTCATGCGGCAAGGAGCGACTGACGGCGCTCTCGTGCAAGGGGCGCGGCTTCTGCCCTCGATGCGTCGGGCGGCGGATGACGGAGATCGCCGAGCGCTGGGTGGATCGAGTGCTCCCTCGCGTGCGCGTGAGGCAGTGGGTGCTGAGCCTGCCGCTCGAGCTTCGTGTACCGCTGGCGTTCAGGCACGAGCTGACGCTGGCGGTGCACCCGGTGGCGGCGCGCGCGATCGAGGGCCTCTATCGGACGAAGGGCAAGGCTCTCGGCATCGCGGACGGAAGGACGGGCGGCATGCTCCGGCCGGCATGCTCCGGCCGCCCCTCGCCGATCACCGCCTGCGGCGCCTCGACGATGGGCGTGTGCCATTCGCCTGAAGAAGCCATGGAGAGACGGCACCGACTGGGTGACGATGGACGCCGACACCTTCATGGAGCGCCTCTGCTCGATGGGGTGCGAAGCCCGAGGCCGAACACCAACACGATCCTCAGCGCGCGGCCCACCGCAGGGCGAGCTCACCGCATGCGGTCCACGGCGCCGTGGGTGGTGGATCGGATACAGCTCACCTTCGGACCCTGACCGCCGAGCGCGACTTCGGGCGCGTATGTGCGACGCTGCGCATCGATGACGCGTCTCCCCTTCGTGGCGCTGTTCGTGTTCGGCTGCGCCGCCGCGCCGGCGGAGCTCGACGCTGCCACGACCGACGCCAACGCTTGCCCGGTCGAGCTCGAGTACGCGTGCGGATCCAGGCCGCACGTCTGCTGTCACGGCGCGTGGCTCTGGTTCAGCGATGGGCTCTGCGGCCGGTCGATCGACGGCGGCCCGCCGGACGGCGGGTTCTGGGACGCGAGCCTCGCGTGCGAGGTGGAAGGTGCGAGCGAGTGCATCGACGGCGTGCGGGCCGAGTGCCGCGCGAACCAGTGGGAGGCGACCGACGTGCTCTGCTCCTTCCCCGGCTGCGGCTGAGCGCCGGCGGTACGCGTATCCTCGGGGAATGACCGCGCTCCACTGGGCCACTCGCTGCCTCGTCGCGGCGAGGTCGCGAAGGCGAAGAGCCCGTGCCAGCGACGCGATCCGTGCCCCTGCCGTAGCTTCGCATCGCACCGGGCTACGCGCGGTCGCGCCGGGACGCGAGGGAGGGCGAGTCGGTCTCCGGGCCACGCAGTCATGTGGCAGCTGCCCGACGCGCACACTCCGTACCGCTGCTTCCTCCGCGGGCTCCGCATGGGTACCCCGGTGATCGTCGACGGGGAGTGGGCTGCGACTGATTGTTGGGCCATAGAGGACGCGCGAGCTGCCGCGAGGTCGCGGCGTTCACAGTCATTGCAGCTGAGCTCCGAGGCGATCATGGCCAGGTCACGCGTACGTTTCTGTCTGGCTGCGGCCACCCTGTTGCTCGTGAGCTGTCCCGGCCCCAACCCCGAGCCGCCGCCGCGTGAGACGGTGCACTTCGCCACCTACGACACGTACGTGGCGCGCGACTCGGCCGACGCGAACTTCGGCGGCGGGCCCGAGATGCGCATCGGCCACGGCGACGCCGAGCTCGCCCTCTTGCACTTCGACGAGGAGGCCATCGCGAGCGACCTAGCGGACGCCGGCCTGATGTCTGCGCACCTCTCGATCTGGCTCGCGCCCAGCAGCGAGACCGATCCGAGCAGCAGCTGTGCGTCCGAGCAGAGCCTCTTCCAGATGCGTCGCACCTGGGTCGAGAGCCACGCGACCTACCACTGCCCCGACGACGCGAATCCCGCGGACATGGCGCCGGGCTGCGCAGGCTCGGAGTGGGACTTTGGGGCCGTCGATCCCGCGCTCCGCCCCTTCGATCCTTTCGCGATCGATGCGGTGAGCTGCAGCGTCGACGCCGCAGGCTCGACGGTGCTCGTCTTCGACGTGACGGGCGACGTGCAGCGCTTCGGTGCCTCGAGCACCGACGATCAGCACCACGACGGCTGGCTCGTTCGCAACGTATCCGCCGGGCCGAACGATCAGTTCCTGCGTGTGATGACGCGCGAGACCATGCGGCCACCGCAGCTCACGCTCGTCCTCGGCGACGGGGTGACGAGCCCGCGCGAGCCGGATCCATCGCTCGTTCCGAGGCTCGATCCCGTCGGGCTCACGCACGTGGGCGACGCGATGAGCTGGCTGCTCGATCCGGCGCTCGGGCTTCAGATCGGTGCGCGGCCCGACGCGTTCGATGCGGACCGCACGGCGCTCGTCCGTGGACGCGTGTTCCACCGGGACACGGCCGACCCGCTCGCCGGCGTGACGGTGAGCGTCATGGGGCATCCCGAGCTCGGCTACACGCGCACGCGCTCGTTCGCAGACGGAACGCCGAGCGGCGTGTACGAGCTGCTCGTCAACGGAGGCGGCCCGCTCGTGTTCGAGTTCCGACGCGCAGGGTTCCTCCTCGCGCAGCGGACGCTCGACGTTCGGTGGAACGATTGGACGGCGATGGACGACATCGCGCTCGTCCCCGAGCCCACGCGCTGTTCGGCCGGCAGGGGCCTCATCGCTGGAGACGAGACGGTCGACCCACGCGGACGCCGAGGGCTCGGGCTCTTCGTTCCCGCCGGGACCGTCAGCCAGGTCGGACCGTGCGCGAGCGCCGCCGACTGCCCGGTCGACTCGGTCTGTGACCTCGCCGCGGGCCAGTGCACCACGAGCACGTTCGAGGTGTGCCTCACAGAGATCACGCGCGCGCCGCCCGGCACTACGCTGCGCCCCGAGGCCGCGATGCCCGGCGAGCTGCCGATGACCTCGAGCTACACGTTCGCGACCTCGGCGCGCGTCCGCGTCGGAGGGGAGGTCGTCGAGCGACCGATGTTCGATCGTGACGTGTACCTGCACGTGATTCTCCCTCCGGGGGAGTTCCTCGACTTCCCGCGGGGCACAGTCGTCCCGACAGGCGTCTACGACGCGACCGTCGCGGGCTGGCGCGCGAGCAGCGACGGCTCGGTCTACCTCGTCGATCGGAGCGCTGGCTGCGTCGTGAGCGATGGGGCGAGCAGCCTCGATGGCGAAGAGCTGAGCGCTCTCTGCGCCGACGCGCGCTACGTCGATGGCGCCCGCGTGTGGCGCGCGGGGGTGCGGCACTTCTCGTACATCGATCTCAACTGGCTGGCAGGGCTCTTTCGCAGTGCGCCGTCTCCTGCCACGAGCGCGCGGGCTCCCGGGTGCACCGCCGGCGCAACCGGCTCGATCATCCACTGTGAGAGTCGCGCGCTCGGAGAGCAGCTTCCGATTACTGGCACAGCGCTCACCCTGATGTACTCGAGCG
>JBBSAT010000321.1:0-8853 GCA_038252025.1 Polyangiales bacterium
CGCCGGCGTCATCGAGGCGCGCGTCGAAGGTCGCAGCGTCGACGTCGGCGTCGGGCGGCATCGAGGCATCGACGCCCGCCTCACCGCCGCCGTCGACGCCACCATCGAGGGCGACCCCGACGCAGCTGCCCGCGACGCAGTCGACGTCGTCGGCACATCGCACGTCGACGCACGATCGCTGAAGCGTGATGTCGACGCGGCGTGTGGCGCCCGGCTCGAACGCCGTCAGCGCCACTCGACGCACGACGAACGCGCCAGCGTGGTTTCCGGTCACCTCGACGAACACCTGACCCTGATCGTCAGAAGCCGCCGGACGGATCGTGATGGAGTGTGGCCAGCCCATGTTCACGTCGAACGTCTGATCGAACATCGCCCCGCGCGGCGTGCGCGCTCGGATGGTCAGCGAGTCGATGTCTCCCGGGATCGCGAGGTCGGGGGAGCTCACCTCGACGAGCAGCGCTGTACGATCCGCGCAGCCGACGAAGGCGAGCGCGAGGAGGACGAGAGAGGCGCGGTACATCGCCGCATCATACCGGACGTCCGTCCTGCGCAAGCGAGGGGAACGGCGCCGTGTGGTCGAGGCTGCCCCGCCCTCTCTCGGTGACCGACGCGCGCTCGATCGCCGAGCCGAGCCAGCGCTTTGCGAGCTCGACGCTCGTCTCGAGGTCGGCGCCTCGCGAGAGGAGGGCCGTGATCGCCGCCGAGAGGGTGCAGCCTGTGCCCCGCACGTCGCGTCGTGCGCTTCGTGGGGCCGTGTACACCCTCACGCGCTCGCGCGTGACGAGCAGGTCCACCGACTCGGGCCCGTCCAGATGGCCGCCCTTGACGAGCACGGCGGCGGCGCCCCGAGCCAGGAGCGCACGCGCCGCACGCTCGGCTCCCTCGAGATCGCGAACGGGCTCGCCGGTCAGCGCCTCTGCCTCCGGCGCGTTGGGCGTCACCAGCCGGGCGATCGGGATGAGGATCTCGAGCAGCGCGAGCCGGCCGGCCGCATCGAGAAGAGAGTGCCCGCTCGTGCTCAGCATCACCGGATCCACCACCGGGGCGACACCCGCGGCCGCGAGCTGCTCCGCCACGACCCGCACGATGGCTGCGGTCGCCAGCGCGCCGGTCTTCACGGCGTCGGGACGCCGGTCCGCGAGGAGCGCGGCCAGCTGTTCCTGGACCAGAGCAGCATCCATCGGAACGACACGCCCGACACCGAGCGCGCTCTGGACCGAGACGAGGGTGATGACCGCCTGGCCGAGGACGCCGGCCTGATGGAACGTCTTCAGGTCCGCGGCGATGCCCGCCGCCCCCGTCGGATCCGCTCCAGCGATCGTGAGCGCGAGCTTCGGCACGAGGCGGCCACGCTAGCAGCACCAAAGAGAAAAGGCCCCGCGTCGAAACGCGGAGCCTCTCGAGACGGCGCTCGCGCGCGGCCTACTCGGTGACTGCCTGGTCGGGCGGGAGATTGAAGATGAGCCCGATCTGGAACATGTGGTTGAACGTCGTGCGCGAGTCCGAGCCGTCGATCTGACCGTCGGGGAAGCCCGCGCCGGGGTTGCCGTTCGCGTCGAAGCCGCTCTCGTCGGTGCCGCCCGGGTTCCAGGAGAACGGGAACGCGCGCCACTCGAACGAGATGCCGAACCAGCTGTTCGCGTAGAGGCTCAGCCCGAGGCCCAGCATCGGGGCGACGAGGACGCGGCTCGCGCGGTCCGTCTGGGTCTGGATGCAAGCGGCCGTCGACTGCCCAGTGACCGGGTCAGGCGAGTCGCATGCGGTCGAACGCACACCACCGATCGCGGTCGAAGCTCGCTCTTCGACTCCGAAGACCGCGACACCTGCGAAGATGTAGAGATCGGTGTCGACGAACACTGCCTGGAACAGCGAGAGCTTTCCGCGCAGCGGGATGAAGATCAGGTGCGCCGACACCGCCCAGCGGATGCGTCCGACCTGCGATGAGAAGTTGGCGGCGCTCGGGAGGCTGAGCCGGTTTCGGTCGGTGGTCTGTCCCGAAGCCGCGATCTGCGACGTGAGATCGGTGTTGATGTCAGCCGGGTTGAACCCGCCCCAGATACCGATGCCGAGCCACTCGAGGAAGTGATAGTTCGCCTCGAGCCCGACGAAGAGCGAGCGCGCGAACTCGTCCTGCAGCGTGTAGCTGATGGAGGGGATGAGGTTGAAGCGCCCTGCGCGATACTCGCGCATGTGGCGTACGGCAGGCTGGCCGGCGAGAGGGCCCGTGATCTGGACCTCCTGCGCTTCCGCGACCTGCGGCGCGAGGCTACCGAGCGCCGAAGCACCCAGCGCCAGACTCGCTACCACCAACGCGAGGCGCAAACCCCCTGCCGTCAGTCCGCGTACCGTCATCATCCGTCCACTGCTGCCCATGGTCACACCCATCTTCGGGAGATTCTCTTGCACGGCCCTTCGCTCGAGCTTCGCTCAGCGCGGCAGGTGGTACTCGAAGTCGAACGGCAGGAAGAACGTCAGGCCGACGTGCGCCGTCACGTTGTTCACGAACGCCGGGCTGGGCTGCGACCACGTCGACGCCTGCTCACGGCGTGAGCCGAGGGCAACGTCGAGGCTCTCGAGCTGCTCGAGGTACATGTAGTCGCGAATCTCGACGAAGATGGCGAGCCAGCGCGTGAGGAAGACGCGAAGGCCGATGCCGACGTTGAACGCGACGCGAAGATCGTAGTCGAAGCTGCGAACCTCGGGGTCGACCACGGGGAGCGGCCGCGTTCGCATCAGGCCGACGCCGCCGAGGATGTAGAGGTCGTACTGGAAGATGAACTCGTTGAACATCGCGAACTTGCCGTAGACAGGCACGTACGTGAACGCGAGGTGAGCGCCGAGCTGGTACTGGTTGACGGGCACCGCGAGGCGGGTCGACCGGCGAACCTGGAAGTTGATGTCGGACTCGGTCTCGAGGCCTTCGTACCAGATGAAGTTGATGCCGATCGCGAGGACGTTCGTCCACCAGTAGTTCAGCCCGAGGCCGACACCGTTGTGGCTGATGAACGGGTCGTTCAGGGTGGCCGAGTAGCTCGGCGAGATCTCGACGCGGTTGAGGCGCAGCGCGTAGATCTGCTGCACTGCGTAGATCTCTTCACGAGAGGCCTGAGGCTCTTCGTCGGGCGTGTCGCGGGTCGCCGCCGTGTCCGGCGTGCTTCCGCCTCCGGCAAGATCGCCGATGACGTCCCCCTCGGACGCGTCCGCGGTGATCTGGTCGGCGGAGCCGTCATCCGTCGTTGCAGTCTCGTCGAGACTGAAAGACATGTCGTCGTCCTGGGCCTGCGCCGCCGACGGGAGGAGCGCCTCACCCGCGACGAGTGCCCCGCCGCCGAGCAGCGAGAACGTCAGCGAGAGGAGCGCGATCCGAGCCTTGTTCATGTGACCTCTTCCACTCGGCTTCTTCGATTTGAGCCGCGGCATCCGCGAATGGATGCTCACCTCGGGAAAATCTCTGACTCAAAAATAGCGACGTAAGTATGCGGAATCACAGAGAAATTCGGCGAAAAACGCTACGGTCGCGCCGACTATAACACGCGTCGTTTCGCGCAATCAACGGAAAGAGAAGCGCCGGACGCAGGAGACCCGTCGTGGCAGGTGAAGAGACGTGACCGACCGCGGGTCACCGGCGGCGCCTCGCGGCTCGGATGGGGGCGACCCGGTCACTCGGACGGCTCCTCGGGCTTCTCGAAGAGCGCCGCAACGAACCCGTCCGCGTCGAACTCGCGCAGATCCTCGACCCGCTCCCCGATGCCCACGTAGCGAACCGGGATGCCGTGCGCGTCGGTGATCCCGAGGACGACACCGCCCTTGGCCGTCCCGTCGAGCTTCGTCAGGACGATGCCGCTGACGGGGATCGCTTCCTTGAAGAGCTGCGCCTGCTGGATGGCGTTCTGTCCGGTCGTCGCGTCGAGCACGAGCAGGATGTGATCGACCGGGCGCTCGAGCGCCTTCTCGGCGGTGCGAACGACCTTCTTCAGCTCCTCCATGAGGTTCGACTTCGTGTGGAGTCGCCCGGCCGTGTCGGCGATCACCACGTCGGCCTTCTCGGCCTGAGCGTGCTTGATGGCGTCGAAGATCACCGAGCCCGGATCTGCGCGCTCTTTTCCCGTCACGACGTGGCAGCCGACGCGCTTTCCCCAGACCTCGAGTTGGAGGACCGCGGCCGCCCGGAAGGTATCGCCAGCCGCGAGCACGACCTTCTTCCCGTCGTCGCGGAAGTGGCTCGCGAGCTTGCCGATCGTGGTCGTCTTTCCGACGCCGTTGACGCCGACGATCAGGATCGTCGTCGGGTGTCCGTCGATCCGGATCGGGGTCGCGCTCGCGCCCATGAGCGCGCGCGCATCCTCACCGAGGGCCTTCCAGACGGCATCCGCGTCCTTGAGCTCGCGACGGTCCATCCGTTCGCGCAGCCGACCCAGCAGCTTGTCGGTCGTACGAGGCCCGATGTCGGCGGTGATGAGGACGGCCTGGATCTCGTCGAGCAGGCCGGGGTCGATCTCCTTCTTTCGACCGAAGAGCTGCGCGAGCCGCGCGATGAACCCGCCGCGAGTCTCGGCCAGGCCCTTCTTGAGCGCTGCGACGTTCTCGCGCTGCGCGTCCGCGCGCGCCATCTCTGCCGCGGCGGGCTCCGCCTTCGCCGGGATCGCAGCTTCCTCTTTTGTAGCGGCTGGCTCGGTCGGCTCCGCCTTGGCGGGCGCGGCCTCGGCCGGCGGGGCGCTCGGCTTCGCTTCGCGAGCGGTCTCCTCGACGGGCTTTTCTTTGGCCTTCGCTTTCGGCTTGGCGGGCTCGCTCTTGGCTTTCGCCGCCTTGTCCGCGGCGGGTCGCTCCTGCGTCGCTGCGCCCTTCGGTTCTTCGCGGGAAGGGGGGAGCGCGGTGCGGCGCGAGACGAGGAAGACGATGACGCCGAGCACGACGAACGCGACGACGATGGCGACGATCATGTCCATGGGGTCTCAGGGTCGCGCCGCCGAGGACGTCCTCGCGTCGGGGCGGCGCCACTATAGAGAGACGCCAGGAAACGAGTCAACGCTGGGGGCGCGAGCCGGGGTCCTTTGGCGAACCGGCGCGGCTCGCCGCTTGGGCGGCGGCGTGCTCCCGCAGGATCGTCGCCGCGATCTCCTCGACCTCGGCGATCTCGGCGTCCGACGGGGCGAGGACGCCGTAGCAAGCGCTCTCGATCACGGTCACCAGCCGGGGCAGGGCGGGCGGGCTCGCTCCACGCCCTCGGAGGACCTCGAGCAGCTCGCGCTGAGTCAGGGCCGCCGAGGCGTCGCTCGACGGGGAGAGCTGGCTCGCGACGCGACGGAGCGCCGCGAAGGTCGTCGCGCGCCGGCCCGCGAGGCGGATCGAGAGCGACGAGAGCTCGCCTCGATGCGGGAGCGCGATCGGGAGGGTCAGCGCGACGTGCTCTTTGGCCACCACGGAGAGCTCCGTCGCGCCGCGCGCGCGCACGTCGATCGAGAAGCGCCCGCGCGCATCGGTCTGCGACGTGAGATCGCCGATGGCGATCATGGCGCCGGCGACCGGCTCCCCGGTGATCGCATCGAGCACCGTTCCGCCGACCTCGCTCCGGTTGGCGGCGAGCGAAGCGCGACTGCCGAGCACGACGCCAGCTCCGACCGGCTGTCGCGTTGCGCTCGGAGACACGGCTCTCTCGCGGTTGAGTGACCAGGCCGCGACGGCGAGCGACGCGAGGATCGGCAGCAGCGCCCACAGCCAGGCCAGCGACGTGGGCCGCACGATCTCGAGCGCGACCGGACCGGACTCCGACGCCGGGACCCAAGGCGCGTCCCCGGCGAAGCGCGCTCGCAGCGCCACCCGTCCATCGAGGTCCGGAACGTCGTCCAGCGTGATCGATGCCGAGAACTGGCCGTCCTCGCTCGTGAGCACGGTGCGGACGAGCCTCTCGCCGACGAACACTCCGATCGCCTCCCGCTCGAGCGGAAAGCGGCCGTCGGTCAGAGCGCCCGACACCCGGACCGGTTCGTTCGAGAGGAGGCGGGCGCGGGAGACCTCGAGCGTCGTGTGGGTCGGCCGGAAGCGGACGACGGGCACCTCGGTCTGAGACTCGGTGCGCGTCGCGTCGCCGAGCGTCCGTACGATCAGCCGGCCCGCGGCCGGAGGGCCCAGCGCGCTGCTCGAGAGCACCACGTGCAGCGTTCCGGACGCGTCCGTCACGCCTCGTCCGAGAGCGGCCTCGCGCTCGTCGGAGAGCAGCATCGGGAGGCCGCCGCCGCCTGCGGTCGAGCTCGCGACGATGTCGAGCGCGTGCGTCGGGGAGGAGAGGTCGATCCGCGCGCCGCCTTCGATCGTGAGCCTGAGCGCCACGTGGGCGCGATCGACGTCGAAGAAGCGCGTCGCCCGGGTACCGACGTGCTCGGCGTCGCCTTCGTAGGTCGCGTCGATCACGTAGTCGCTCGGAGCGCCGGTGGGCGGCGGAGAAGAAGGAAAGCGCGCTTCGAACGTGCCTTCTGCGCTCGTGTGCACGGCGCGCGTCGTCACGTGGCTGCCGCGGACGTGCTCGCGATCGTGGGCGTTCGCGCGCGAGAGCTCGAGCGCGACGTCGCGATCCGGAAGCGCAGCGCCGAGATCGTCCCGAAGGGCGCCCGAGACGTCGAGCGCTCCATCGGGGGCCCGCCGGACGTCCAGCTCGAGGCGGCTCTCCGAGCGGACGACGACGATCGGCTGCGCCCCGACCGCGCTGCTGCACAGCCACACGAGAACGGTGATGACTGGGGCCGCGCGGCTCACGGGCGCCCACGATGCCTTCGCGCCGCATCCAGATCAACGCTTCTCCGATTGATCGGGATTGGCGCGTTCTGCGATACTTGCGGTCTCGCTTGAACGAACGCGCCGCTTGGACGTCGAAAGTCGGTAGCCGCGCCGCGCGGTTGTTGGGAGCGCCACAGGACAGCATGGACACGTCTCCCATCGGCAGGGTGCGCGCTCGTTCGTTCGCGGCGCTCTCGTTCGCGGTGCTGGTCCTGTGGGTGGGCTTCGCGTCCTCTCACGCTCTGGCGGACGCTCGCAGCGACTACCTGGTCCGCCTCCTGACCACGTCGAGCGCGTTCCGTGTTCGAGCACAGGCCGCGCTCTCGCTGGGCGGCGTGACGCCGGAGTCGAGCGTGACCACTGCGCTGGTCGCGGCGCTTCGTGATCCCGAAGCGGCGGTGCGCGCGGCCGCGGCGCAGTCGCTCGGCCACGTCGGTGACGCGTCGGCGATCGCGCCGCTGACCGCGCTCTCGCGCGACTCCGAGTCGGCGGTTCGCAGCGCCGCGACGACTGCGATCTCGTCGATACGAGCGCGCTCGTCGTCGACCCCGCCACCCACCGGCGGGGGCAGCAGCACACCTCCACCGTCGGGCCCGGCGCGGTTCTACGTCGGTGTGGGTGACCCGGGCAGTCCGGTCGCCGGCCTCGATCGCGCGCTGCTGACGGGAGCGCGAACGTTCGTGGTCGGAAGGTTGGGCACGACGTCTGGGGTCGTGGTCGCGCCTGCGGGCGAGAGCGTTCCGCAGGCGAGAGGCGTCATCCGGGCGCGCTCGCTCAGCGGGTACTACCTCGACGTGTCGATCACCGCGCTCGATACGCGTCCGGACGGAGCGATCCACGCGGCGGTCTCGGTCGTGGTGCAGGACTACCCGGGCCACAACATCCGAAGCATGCTCTCGGGCTCGGCGACCGCGAGCGGTGTCAGCGGACTGAGCGGCCAGCGGGCCGTCGTGGAAGCGGCGCTCGGAAGCGCGCTTCGTGGCCTGACGACGGCGCTGCGATGAGCGACACGTCTTCCGCCCGGCCGTTCCGACTGTTTTTGTTGACCGTTCTCTGGCTCGCGAAGGTGCTAGCCCCTAGGATCGCCAGAGAGACGCCGAGGAGGCTCGAACGATGTCCGTGAACGCAAGCACTGCACCGCAGACCGCCGGCGCGCCGCCGAAGCGGCGTTTCCGGAACTACCTCCTCGATGCGCGCTTTCAGCTCAAGTACACGGGGATGGTCGTCGGCGTCACCCTCGTGGTGGCCACGATCCTCGGCTACGTCGCGTATCAACAGTCGCGCGGCCAGACCGAGATGATGCAGCTCAATCTCATCGAGAGCGGCGCGACGGAGGCCTTCATCCAGGAGGCGGCAGAGGAGTACGACCGCAACCTGCTCCTCGGGATCCTCGGGGGCATCGCGATCCTCGTCGTCTCTCTTGGCGTCACCGGGATCCTCGTCACCCATCGCGTCGTCGGCCCGGCGTACAAGCTCAAGAGCCTCTTCCAGCACGTGGCGGACGGTCACCTGAAGCTCTACGGCAAGCTCCGCAAAGGCGACGAGCTCTGGGATGTCTTCCTCTCGTTCGAGACGATGATCGAGAAGCTCCGAGAGAAGCAGGCCGAGGAGATCACGCAGCTCGAGTCCGTCATCGAGCGCGCGCGTGCGGCGGGCGCCGGCGAGGGCGTCCTCACCGATCTCCAGGAGCTCCGCGACCGAATGGCCGACGAGCTCAAGTAGCGCTCGCTAGCCGCCCGACGCGTCCGCTAGCCCGCCCGACGCGTCCGCTAGCCCGCCCGACGCGTCCGCTAGCCCGCCCGACGCATCCGCTAGCCCGCCCGAGGCGCCCCGAATCGTCCCGACCCGGATGCGCGCCCTAGACCGACCGCAGCAGGCGGCGTCCTAAGTCGTACGGGGTGCGGGTGCCCGAAGGGCCCCGCCGCGCGCCGCTCGCGGCGCGCAGAAAACCCGAAGGGCCCCGCCGTGCGCCGCTCGCGGCGCGCAGAAAACCCGAAGGGCCCCGCCGCGCGCCGCTCGCGGCGCGCAGAAAACCCGAAGGGCCCCGCCGCGCGCCGCTCGCGGCGCGCAGAAAAACAGTCA
>JBBSAT010000322.1:0-8808 GCA_038252025.1 Polyangiales bacterium
CGAGCGCGACGGCGACCTCGGCGACGTTCGCGCGGAGAGCGAGGCGCGCGCCGAGCATCGGAACGGCGCGCACGTCGCCCGTCAGGCCGGCGAGCAGCATCGCGCGACGTGAGAGCAGCGGGTCCCTCGCGAGCGCCTCGATCTCATCGAGCGTCCTCATGGCCCCGAGCGCCAGGAGTCCTTCGATCGCAGCGAGCCGGACGAGCGGCTCTTCCGCGCGCAGGCCCTCCGCGAGCGCGCTCTCGGCCTGAGCGCCGCCGATGTGCGAGATGGCTTCCAGCGCCGCCGTCGCGGTCGTCGCGTCCGGATCCGCCGCGAGCGCTCCGAGCGTCGGGATGGCTCGCGCGGTGCCGCAGGCCAGCGCGGCGCACACGAACTTGCGCGCCGTCGGCTCGGCGCGCGTGAGGGCGGCGAAGAGCGCGTCCTCCGCGTGGGGGGCGCCCGGCGTCCGCGAGGTGCGGACGAAGGCCTCGATCGCGGCGTTGCGCATCCCGACATCGTCCGGAGAGAGCAAGCACTCGACGAGAACGGAGAGCGCTCCTTCGTCGACCGGGCGGTCGACGCCGCCTATCCGGCTCGCGGCCACGGCCGCAGCGTCCTTCCGCACGCGCCAGTCGGAGTCCCCGAGCGAGCGTGCCAGCAGCCGGCGATCGATGGGGCCCGTCGCCGACGCCGCCTGGACGAGCGCGCCGCGTCGATCTTCGGTGTTGTCGTCGCGCGGATCCATGGCGCTCATGGCTCCCCGCGGGCTCGCCCACGTGGGCTCGGGTGCGGCTCGGCTCCGCGGGGCGTGACGTCGACGAGCTCGGCGGCCGCGCCGATGCGATCGACGTCGAGGACGAAGACGAGTGAGTCGCGATAGCCGTAGACCGCGACGATCCTGCGCGCCGCATCGCCGATGCCGACCGACGGGACCGGGCGCCGATCCGCTTCGCCCACCCCGAACACGTCCGACACGGAGTCCACGACGAAGCCCACCGTCCGCGTGGCCAGCGTCACGAGGATCCACTTCGTGCGGCGCGTGGCGACAGCCGGCGGGAGACCGAAGCGACGGCGCACCTCCAGGACGGGCACCACCTCCCCGCGGTGATCGGCGACGCCGATGACGGCCGGCGGGGCGTGTGGGAGCGCGACGATCGGGAGCGGTCGGATGATCTCGCGCACGCGATGGATCTCGACCGCGTACTGCACGTCGCCGACGGCGAACCCGACCAGGTTCTTGTCGCGGTCGCCCCGGCGTCGCTGCTGACGCGCGAGCCCGCCAGCACGTCTCTCGATCGCGCCGTCGCTCATTCGGTCGTCCTCGCCAGACCGGCGCCGCGTGTGGGATGCGCGGCTCGCGAGAGGAGCGTCGCGGGATCGAGAAGCACGATCACCGTGGTCGCGGACTCGTCCTCGTCGGTGCGCCCGCGCCGAGGACGCCCGATCCCGAGCACGTGCTCGGGAAGCTCACCACCGACGACGCTCGCAGGCTCGATCTCGTCGTCGCGAAGCCGCTCGACGTGATGAACGGCGTCGACGCGCGCACCCATGATCTCGTCCTTCGTCTGGAGGAGGAGGATGCGCGCGTGACGCGTCGGCGAGGCGGGCGGCATGCGCAGGCGGCGCCGCAGGTCGAAGACGGTCGTGATGCGCCCGCGCACCGAGAGAATCCCGAGGACGTCCTCGGGCGCGCGCGGCACGTCCGTGACGGGCACGAGCTTGAGGATCTCCCGAACGCTGGCGAGCGGGAGCCCCATGAGCTCGTCACCGACGGAGAACACGAGGAATTCGCTCACGTCGTCGGTGACCGCGCGGAGCCGATCGCCTCGCGGCGAGGCCCGCATCGGCATCACCGTGTTGTGCTTGACGATGTTGCTCATGCGGCTCCCTTGCGCTCGATGCCGGCCAGCACCTCGTCGAGAATGGTGGGCGCGTCGAGCACGAGGACCACGCGCTGGTCCCCGAGATCCGTGGCGCCCGAGAAGCCACGTACGCCGCGGAGGCTTCCTCCGAGAGGCTTCGTGATGATGTCCTGCTGACCCTCGAGCGCGTCGACGACGAGGCCGAGACGCCTCTGTCCGAGCGATGCGACGACGATGTAGCTACGAGCCGGCGTCGGCGCGGCGACGAGGTGGAAGAGATCAGCCAGGCGAGCGATCGGAAGGCTCGCGCCGCGAAGCGTCACCACCTCGCGACCTTCGACACGACGCACCGAGCGCTCGTCGAAGAAGAGCGCCTCGGACACGACGTTCAAGGGGATCGCATAGGTCTGCTCGCGCACCCTCAGCACGAGAGCGCTGACGATCGCGAGCGTGATCGGCAGGGTCAGCGTGAACTTGGTGCCGATGCCGAGCTGGCTGTGCACGTCGATCACGCCGCCGAGCCGGCCGATGTTCGTCTTCACGACGTCCATGCCGACCCCGCGACCCGAGAGCTCGGTCACCTCGGCGGCCGTGGAGACCCCGGGGAGGAAGATGATCTGCCGGAGATCCGCGTCGCTCATCTCGACCGCGGCGTCCGCGCTCACGAGCTCGCGCTCGATGGCACGCGCGCGAATCTTCTCGAGATCGAGGCCAGCCCCGTCGTCCTCGATCTCGATGACGACGTGGTTGCCCTTCTGATACGCGTTCAGAGCGATCGTGCCGCCCCGAGGCTTGCCCGAGTCCCTTCGCGCCGCCTCCGGCTCGATGCCGTGGTCGACCGCGTTCCGGATGATGTGGAGCAGCGGATCGATCAGCTCCTCCACGATGAGCTTGTCCACCTCCGTGTCCGCTCCGGTGACGACGAGTCGCACTTCTTTCTGTCGTTCGCGGGCCACCTGTCGAACGGCGCGCGCGAGACGATCGAAGGTCTGACCGAGAGGCACCATCCGGACGTCGAGGATTCCCTCCTGGAGGCTCGCGAGGTGTCGCTCGAAGCTGCGCTGTGCGCGGTAGAGGTCGGTGAAGATCGGGCGCAGGTCGGGCCTTCCGCCGAGGCGCTCGAGGATGCGCGCGACGGCGCTCTTCACGATCCCGAGCTCGCCGACCACGTTCATCAGGTGGTCGAGCTTCTCGATGTCGACGCGGACCGTCTTGGCGACTCCGCGCAGCGCCAGACCGTCCGGGCTGGCCTCACGCTGGGGCGCGGGCACGGCCGCGGGCGCCGCGATCGCCAGGTCCTCGATCTCGGGATGCTGGGACGAACCGCCTGCCGCAGGCGGGGGGACCGTGCGAGCGGTCTCGCGCCGCAGCACGGGCTCGAGGCGCAGCGTGTCGTTGCCCGCGAGCTCCGCGCGCAGCTCCGTCAGCGAGCGCCGGCTGGCGAGCAGCACCTCCAGCTCGATCGCGTCGTCGGCCGTTCCGTCCATCGACGGGAGGTAGGTGATGATCTCCGCGAAGGGCTTGATGCGCGCCTTGAGGTCCTCGAGGTCTCCGTCGATCGACGTCAGGGCGAAGCGCGCGTGAAGGCGGAAGAGTCCGACCCCCTGCTCGACGTTGCTGCGGAGGCGATGCTCTTCGTACTCGGTGAGCACCGAGAGCACGCCGCGCTCGAGGTCGAAGCTCGCGAGCGCGTCGTCGTTCTTCTCGCCCGTCGAGCTCACGAGCGCGCCGATGCGCTGCTTGAGCCCGGCGGTGTCGATGTCGTGCTGCTCTCCGCGCGTCGCGGCGAGAAGACGCTGCAGCACCTCGATGCCCTCGAAGAGCACGTCGAGCGTCTCTTGCGAGAGCGAGATCCGTCCGAGCCGGACCTGATCGAGGAGGTCCTCCAGCTCGTGGGCGGCCTCGGAGAGCTCCGAGTAACCGAACATGCCGGCGATCCCCTTCAGCGTGTGAACGCCGCGGAAGACCGAGTTCACGAGATCGGGATCGTTGGTCCCCTGCTTCTGACCGTGGTCGAGCAAGAGGAGGTCGCGAGAGAGCGACTCGACGATCTCCTGCGACTCCGCGAGGAACTCGTCTCTGATGCGATCGCCATCCTCGTTCATGCGGGGCCTCTCTTCGCGAGGATCGCGGAGATCGACGCGATGAGGCCCTCGGTCGTGAACGGCTTCTTGAGCCAGCCGTCGGCACCGAGCGCCATGCCGCGCTCGATGTCCTTCGGCGAGGCTTCCGAGGTCACGACGAGGATGGGCGTCTTCTCGTGAGCCTCGCTCGCGCGCATCAGCCGGATGACCTCGAGGCCATGGATGTCCGGCATGTTGATGTCGATGAAAGCGAACTCGAACCGCTCGCGCGGCAGAACGCGCAGCGCCTCGAAGCCGGACTTCGCCTCGGTGATCTCCTCGGCGAGCCCTTCCGCCTCGAGGGCCGCACGCAGGAACGCACGCATGGCGGAGGAGTCCTCGACGATCAGGACGCGCGTGAAGTGCACGGGCGGGATCGTATCGAGGTGCGTGCCGGGTTGGAAGTTCGCTCTCGGCCCGGAGACGCGGACATTGACTTCAGCGCCACTTTCCGGTCCCGGAGGCGCCCGGCGCCCGCTCCCGCGCGACCGTCCTGTCGAGCCCGAACTTGAAGGCCGGCAGGGCAACGCCCAGCCAGAGCGCGATCCCGAGCAGCACGGCCAGGAACGGCGAGACGTCGGCCACCATGAGCGCGGCGAGGACCCCGGCGACCGTGACCGACGTGCCGACCAGCGCGGCGACGCCGAGCCATCGGAGGTAGGTGAGGAGCGGATGGGCGTCCTCGACGGCGAATCGGGGCGCCATCCGGAGCGAGACGATCGAGCCGAGAGCGAGACCGACGGCGGCAGGGACCTCGGCTTGGAGCAGGGCGAGGGTGTCGATCGACCCGAGGTACACCGCGAGGAGCGAGAGCGAGATCACGAGCGAGAGACCGAGCAGCGCGACGAAGAGCCCCGGGCGCCAGGTCGCTTCCTCCTCCTTCGCGGCGAGCGCGGCGGCCTCTTTCTCGGACCCGAGCGTCCGGACGCTCGTCCTTCGCAGGCACTTCGGGCAGCGCGGCTCGTCGGCCTCGAACTCGCGGTTGCAGCGATCACACGCGAACGACGCCACGGTCCGGCTCGCTCAGTGGAGGAAAGGGCCGAGGTCGTGGCCCGGCTCGGGAGGCGTTCGCGACGCGACCACGAGCGGCGCGAGCTCGGCGATTCGGTCCTCGTCGATGCGCATGCCGCGCTCCGGCGTCTCCATGCGGCCCGAGACCAGCTCCGGCACGAACAGGATCGGCTGCGCGGAGCCGTCGTAGCCGAGCTGGACGAGGAGGTCCGTCACGAACTCGCGACAGCGCTTCTCACAGCAGTGGAAGCTGCGGCGAACGCGATAGAACCCCTCACGCGCGAGCGGCTCGAGCGCGCTCGCGTCGCCGTGGTCGGGCAGCGTCGTCCCTTGGGGCGAGAAGTGCGCTCGGTTGCCCTCCCAGCGCTCGGGGAGGTAGACGCCCGGGCCGGGGTCCCCGTGGTTGTGAAAGTAGACGAGGCGTCCTTCGGGGACTGCGCCGATCGGACGCCGCGTTCGGTAGAGACCACAGCGAGGAAGCGCCATCGGCGGGATGATGGGTCCTCGCGCCGCGAGCGTCGACCCCCTCGGCTCGGCGCGCCGATCCATGCCCGGGCTCACTGCGCACGCCCCTGAAAGGTGGAGCAGGCTATTCTCCGCCGCGATGACGCGCCTCCTGACGCTCCTCTTCGCGCTCACGCTGGCGCTCTCGGCACCGGGGGTCGCCTCGACGGCTTCGGCACAGCGCGTGTACGACCTCGAGCGCTTCACGCCCGCCCCGGACAGTGACGGCTTCCTCGGGATCACCGGCACACGCACCCCCGGGCCGTGGAACGTCAACTTCGGTCTGTTCACGACGTACCAGTCCAACCCGTTCGTGCTGCGTCGCACGAGCGATGGAACGACCACCCCCGTCATCTCGGACCGCGTCACCTCGGATCTCTTCGTCGAGGTCGGCATCCTCGGCCGGTTCGCGCTGGTGCTCGATGCGTCGGTGATCGCCTTTCAGCAGGCCAACGGCCCGTTCTACGACGGGGGCGCCGCCCTTCCCGTCGTCGCGATCCGCGACCCGCGCGTCCTCGCTCGCGCGCGGCTGCTCGGCGAAGACTCGACCGTCGATCGCGCGCGTCACGAGGGCGAAGGCCTCGCCATCCAGTTCGGAGGCACGATCCCGCTCGGGATGACGGACTCCTTCGCGGGCGAGGGCGCGCCCTCCCTCGAGGCGGCGCTCCTCGGTGACTTCCACATCCTCGACTTCGCCGTCGGAGGGCAGATCGGTTGGCGTCATCGCTTCGCGGAGCCCCAGATCCTGGGCGTCTCGTTCCGCAACCAGCTCTACTTCGGCGGCGCGCTGCAGGTCCCTGCGTTCTTCCTCGATCGCCTCTACGTGATCGCGGAGGTCGACGTCACGACGGACGGCGAGAATCCCTTCGGGAACGCCGCGAGCACGGTCGTCGAGTGGCGCCTCGGCGGGCGCTACACCGTCGGCGACGTGCAGCTGACGCTCGCCGGTGGCTCGGGCCTCGTCGGCGGGGTCGGTTCGCCGTCCTTCCGCGGCATCCTGGGCATCACCTTCGCGCCGCGCGTTCACGACCGGGACAACGACGGCATCGTCGACGATCAGGACGCGTGCCCGTCGCTGCCGGAAGACTTCGATCAGCACCTCGACGAGGACGGCTGCCCGGAGCCGGACAACGACGGCGACCTCGTGCCCGACCTCGACGACGCGTGCCCGAACGAGGCGGCCGACTTCGGGAGCGATGCGAACGACGACGGCTGCAACGACGTGATCGGCGACAGCGACGGGGACTCCCTCCTCGATGACGTCGACGCGTGCCCGACCGAGGCCGAGGACCTCGACGGCCACGACGACGAGGACGGCTGCCCGGATCTCGACGACGACGGAGACGGAATCCCCGACGGCGTCGATGCCTGTCCGAACGCGGCGGAGGACGTGGACGGGATCGACGACGCCGATGGCTGTCCCGACCTCGACGACGATCACGACACCGTCCTCGAGCCTGCAGATCTGTGCCCGGACGCCGCCGAGGACCTCGACGGCCACGACGACGAGGACGGCTGCCGCGATCCGGACGACGATCGTGACGGCGTTCCCGACGCGACGGACACCTGCCCGGACACCGCCGAGACCCTCAACGGCGTGACGGACGAGGACGGCTGCCCGGATCGCGGCGGGCGGGCGCGTCTCCGAACGAGCGGAACGATCGGGACGAGCGACTACGTCGTCACCGGCACGCTGCGCTTCGCGCGGGACGGCTCCATCCCCGACGGAGAGGCGCCGACCCTCGACGAGCTCGCGAGGCGTCTCGTCGCCGACTGGGGAAGCCGGCACCTGATCGAGCTCGCTTCGGTCGACGAGGCACGGTCCGCCGCACTGCGCGCCGCGCTCGCAGCGCGCGGGATCGAGCCGGACGACGTCAGCATCGAGGCGAGGACCGACCTGCGCGGCACGGCGCTCCGGGTCCGGCGGCGCGCCGCGGCGATCGTGCTGCCTCCCGGCGCGCTCGGCCGACCGACCACGTCGATCGCACCGGCCCCAGCCGCGCCCGCGCCTCTCTCCCAACCGCCCTCGAGCGCGCCGTGAGGGCTTCATGCTGAGAGGGCGGCTCGAGTACCCGCTCCTGCGAAGCGCCGTCCTGCGCGGAAACCCACTCTCGGACCCGACCGAGCGCGACGTCCTCGTCTATCTCCCGCCGAGCTACGACGAGACGAAGCCGCGCCGCTACCCCCTCGTGATGATCCTGGCCGCGTTCGGTTCAGCCCACCGGACGCTCGCGAGCTTCCGGCTCTGGGAGAGGAACGTCTTCGAGCTCTACGAGCAGCTCCTGGCGCGCGCCGAGTGCACCGAGGCGATCCTCGTGGTGCCCGACGCCGTGAACCGCTGGGGCGGAAGCCAGTTCCTCGACTCGCCGGCGAGCGGTGCGTACCAGGCCTTCGTCGTCGAAGAGGTCCTTCCCTTCGTGGACCAGCTCTATCGCACCATCCCTCGACGCGAGGCCCGCGCGATCGTGGGGCGTTCGTCAGGGGGCTTCGGTGCGCTCCGCATCGGGATCGATCGGCCGGACGCCTTCGCGGCGATCGGAAGCCATGCCGGCGACGCGCTCTTCGAGGCGAGCGTCCGCCCGACGTTCACGAGCGTGGCGACGGCGCTCGATCGCGAGGGCGGTCTCGAGCGCTTCGTGGTCCGTGTCTTCGAGACGGGACCGAGCGCGCCGTCGGACTTCGAGACCCTGGCGATGATCTCGACGTGCGCCGCGTACGTGCCCGAGATGAGCGCGCCGTTCCCGCACTGTTCTCTCCCGTTCGACCCGAAGACCGCGCTGCCCGTGGACGAGGTCTGGGAGCGCTTCCTCGAGCACGACCCGGTCCGGCTCCTGGAGCGCTTCCCCTCCGCGCTGACCCGAGCGGCGCTGGTCTATCTCGATGCGGGCGACCACGACGAGCACGGCTTGCACTTCGGGGCGCGCCGCATGGCGAAGCTTCTGGAGGCGCGAAACGCGCGCCTGTTCCACGAGGAGTTCGTGGGAGGTCACCGCGGGACGACCTCGCGCTTCGCGGTCAGCTTGTCGAGGCTGCTCGACGTTCTCGAGACACAGTGAGCCGCGAGGTTTCTCGCGTCCGTGATGGGCATCGGCGCGCGCATCGCCTATAGTCGCGCCGGCTGGATGATGAAGAAGAACGCGAGCAGAGACAGCGCCAAGAAGAGCCCGCTCGGTGCGGACCCGCCGAGCGGAGCTGCGTCGAAGCCCGCGAGCGCTGGCGCCTCCAACAGTGGCGCCTCCAACAGTGGCGCCTCCAACAGTGGCGCCTCCAACAGTGGCGCCTCCAACAGTGGCGCCTCCAACAGTGGCGCCTCCAACAGTGGCGCC
>JBBSAT010000323.1:0-8765 GCA_038252025.1 Polyangiales bacterium
CTGCATGATTTGTGGCTCGATGGCGTGTACGGGCTCGACGGGAGTTTCATCCCGATCGCCGCGCCCGACCGCGCCGAGATGGCGAAGCTGCTCCTCGTAATCGTGAAGCGCATCGCGCGCCTCTTCTCGCGGCGTGGCGAGAGCCTCTCGGACATCGACGAGCCGGCGCTGGCCACGGCGACGGATCGCGCGGTGCGTGGCCAGGGCGTGACGCGCCACGGCCCGGAGCGCGACGACGACCACGACACGCGCGACGCCGGCTGGAAGATCAAGGCGCGTCTCGAAGGCTCTCCTCGGTGTGCTCGATCAGCCGCGCATCGCCGGTCGGGACGAGCGGCGCGCACAGGTCGTCGTGCTGGCGAAACTTCGCGTCGACGGCGCGCCGCATGACGTCGACCTTCGCGGACTCCCAGTCGCGCCTCAGCTTCACCTTCCGATCACGCCCCATCCGCGCGGCGATGCCCGGCGTCTTTGCGCGACGGATGGCCTCTTGCTCGGCGGGGCTCGAGCGCTTCTGGGCCTGGAAGTAGTGCTCGACCGTCGGCGATCGCTTCCCATCGAGCTGAATCGGGAACTCAGCGAAGTTCGACAGCTCACCGTGCTCGTCGGTGACCGAATAGAAACGGATCGCCGTCGGGTCGGCTCGCAGCGTCATCGTCGTACCATCATGGCCTGCACGAAGAGAGGGTAGTGGACTCCGGATCCAGGCGGTGTCGATCGTCGCGAGCGCGTGTCGGTCGCCCGCGCGCAGCTCGTATCCAGCCTCGAACACGTCCGCAATTCACGCCGCGCGGCTCGCGTGCTCCCCGCCGGAAGCACGGCACGATGCGTGCTTCGCTGCGCGCACGCGACGGCGCCCACCATGGTGAAACCCAAGTCGAGCTCGGAGAGCGCGCCGCGAGCGCCCGTAGGCGTGGTCGGAACCGGGCCCACGGCGTGCGCCCTCGCATGTCATCTCGTGAGCCTCGGCTATCCGGTCCACCTCCTCGTCCACGATCCGAAGCGGCGTCCGTGGCTCGACCGAACGGCGGGCGAATTCATCGCGACCGGTGCGATGGAAGGACGCTTCTCGATCGCAGGCTATGGCGACGATGCGCAGAGGTTCGTCGCGTCGGTCGAGACGATCTTCTTCGCGACCGTCGCGACGGCCTACCCCGAGGTCGTACGGATCCTCGCGCCGTTCGTCCGGCCCCACCATCGGATCATCCTCTTCTCGAGCAAGCTCGCCGGCTCAGTCCACGTCGCTACCATGCTCGCCGCGCGTGGTGCGCCGGAGGTCCCGATCCTCGAGACCGACGCGCTCTTCGCGTGCCGCATCCGGGACGACGATTCGCTGTTCGTGCTCGGCATCAAGCAGTGGACGCTGCTCTCGGGCCCGACCCGCTCTTCGACCCGGGCGCATGCTCACGTGCTGCAGGCGTTCTTACCCGGGCTCGCGCCAGCCGAGAACGTCATCCAGCGCGGGCTCACCGACTTCGGAGCGTTCAGCCACGTGACGCTCATGGTCCTGAACATGAACCGCATCTCGCGCGGCGAGGACTTCCTCTTCTACTACGAGGGCCTCACCGAGCAGACCATCGCGGTCCTCGCGCGCGTCGAGACCGAGATGCGAGCCCTCGCCGAGGCGTACGAGGCGACGCTGATCCCCATGGCCACGCTGCTCGAGCGCTACTACGGCTGCGACCCACGAAGCCTCCTCAGCGCCATGAAGAGCGTCCCTACCTACCGCTTCGCCGTCGCGCCGACCGCTCTGAGCCACCGCTTCTTGCGCGAAGACATCGCGTGCACCGTCGGGCTCCTCCAAGAGCTGGCCGTGGTCGCGAAGGTCTCGACGCCTACCATCGACTCGGTGGTACATCTGGCGAACGTCGTCATGGGAGAGGATCTGCGAGCGGGCGGGCGCGACCTATCGGCGCTGGGCTGGGGAGGGCTCACGCATCGAGAGATCGTCGAGCGCATTCAAGCGTGACCGCGTCCGCCGTCTCGGACACCCGATCGTTCCATGGCGCCTCCTCCTCATGAATGAGCTGCCGGAGCTCCGCCGGACGAGAGCTGCGAACGCCTTCGCTGCGGTGGCGCTGTTCACGGGCTCGATCGAGCCCATCGCCGCGAAGATGGGCTTCCGCGCCGACGCTTCCCTCTGGGAGATCCAGCTCGCGCGGAGCACGGTCGCTGCCCTCGTGATCCTCCCGCTGACCCGTCGGATCGCGTCGCTGCCGCGGCCCGCCGCGCTGGGCGTGGCGGTCGCGGGGACGCTGCTGTTCATAACGTCGACGTCGATGCTGTGCGCGCTGTCTCGCCTGAACGTCGCGGACGTCATCGCGATCCTCTCGATCACGCCCGCCACGGTCGCGATCGCCGCGCGCTGGCGATCTCCCACCGCGCGCGCCGCGCTGGGACGGCGGTTCGCGCTCGGAATGGGCCTGTCGATCGTGGGCGTGATGGTCACGACGGGCGCGTTTCGCGGCGAGCTCGGAGATGGGCTCGGCATCGCGTGCGCGCTGGGGGCCGTGGTGAGCTCCACCGTCTATCGGCTGACGATCGAGAAGCTCACGAAGACCTCCGATCCCGCCGTGATCTCGAGCTGGGTCTACCTCGTGCACGGCGTGCTGGGCCTCGTGCTCCTCACGCCCTTCGTCGGGATGCCTTCGTCCACGGCGTGGGTGGCGGGCTGCTGGACCGGGATCGCGGCCGCGGTCTCCAACGTCGCGTTCGTGGCCGCGCTGGCCGGGCTGGGCGCCGCGCGAGCCTCGATCGTGATGCTGCTCCAGCGCCCGATCATCGTGATCGCGGCAGCCTTGATCCTGACGGAGCCCCTCGGCCTCGAAGAGGGCCTGGGGATCACGCTCGTGGTGCTCGGAGTCGCGCTCTCGAAGCCGAACGCCCCCACTGCCACTTCGAGGTGAGGCTCGCCCGGGTCGGAGCGGCGCGACGGATTCGTGCCGCGACGTCCGGGGCGAACCGGGACATCGTGGCGATCCGGCCGCGCCGGCCGCTCGGACGCCGGCTGCCCCGCGGTCGGGGTCTGGAGGGCGTGACGCCGACTCACTGCCCCACCACGTGTCGGCTCGTCAGGGTGGTGAAGTCGACGCGAGGTGCGTACGCTCGGCTCGCCATGCACGCGTTCTTCGCGTTGTCCCCCTGGCCAGCTCCCCTTTGCGCCTGGTCGCGTGTGCGCTGCACGGGCCGATGCTCGCGCTGGGCTCGCTCTCTTCACTGATCGGACGGAGCCCATCGATCGTGGTCGTCGTCGTCGCCTGTGTGATCGCGGCGCTCGCGCTGGCGCCGCTCGTCCCGCGCCGCGTGAGCGTCGGTGCCGGCGTGTTGAAGATCACGTGGCTCGGGCGTACGAGAGATCTCCTTCGATCGCGTCACGTCGCTCGACGTCGGGGAGGGCGGCTTCCAGGCCTTCGTCCTGCGGACGAGCGATGGAGCTCGGACCCCGATCCTGCCGGTCGGATGGAGCCCGGCGGTCGCGCGTGCGCGGGACGTCCTCGCGCCGCTGACCAACCATCTCGCCGCCCGTAGCTGAACCGAGCCTTCGCGAGGTCATCCCCGCTCGGGCGCAGCCATCGTTCCGGCCTCCTGCGCGCGTCGGAGCTCGGCTGCTCCGTCGCCGGAACGTCTAGACCGGAGGCGCTGCGCCACCGGCGCTCCTGAGCCGGTGATCCAAGTCCGCGCCGACCTCGACACCGATCCGGCCGGCGAGGGCTCGCGCGAGATATCTCGCCTCGTTCTCTCCCTGGGCGTGCTTCCAAAGAAGGATGTCCGTCCCCACACCTGCTCGCGCCGCTACCGAGAACTCCACACGCTTCCCCCCTCGTCTGCGATCTCGTCGCGCACGACGAACACCTCGCCAATCCGGTCGAGCGGTACGCTCAAACCCCGAAACGGGAGCGGCCCATGGGTCACCGACAGGGTGTTGGGCGAGACTCGCCACACGGTTCGATTGATCCGCTCGGCGAGACCGTAGAAGCAGACCACCAAGCCAACCCGAAGAACGGACCCAGACAGAGCGCAGTCTCCCAGCCGTCGTGTACGCGAACGAAGGACAAGAAGGAGCTGATGAAGGCTGTCCACACCGCGCCAAAGGCAAGAAGCACGGTCCCGCCGGGCCGCCGCCACGTGCTCCGGATCGCCAGCGGATGCACCACTCTCCGCGCGCCGCGATACCCGTCGACTCCACGCGCGGGCGCTCTCAGGGCTCCAAAGATGACACGGAAGCCGGGCGGAACCTCTTCGGCATGGACCACCGTGTTCGGCTCGGTACTCGACGCGCGGCGACCGCATGAGCACGACACGCACTAACCGGTGGAGAGAGCGCGCGCGGACCCAGGAGGAGCGAGCCTGATCCGGGGTGACGCGCGGTACGCCACGGCCGCCACTCTGCACGGCACATTCCCCGCCGATCTGCGGATTCGCGCCCGGACCACATGCTGCACGAGCCCCGCGATCGGATTCACCTGGGTCAGAGCTGGGCTGCTACGCACCCTGGGTCAGAGCTGGGCTGCTACGCTCGTTGCGAGATGGGGCGACGGGCAGGCCGATCGGGCGCGGCGCGAGCCGTATGGGGCAGGCGCCGCGTGCGTCCGGGGAGAGGCAACGCGCGCGCGGCAAGCCCCGTCCCAGCTGGGGCGCGCGGATCCCGGCCCTCGAGACGCTGCAGCGCGCCCTCCCCGCGGTCGCCGCCGCGCCGCCTCTGACACAGCGGGACGTGGCCCTCCTCCTCCAGTGGACCGCTCCGGGGAAGCTCCTCGGATCCCCACCCAGCGTGCCGTGCCTGCGACGAGAGGACGTCCTCGCGGTCTCGTCGGGCGATCGGGAGCAGGGCATGGCAGCCCTCGAGGATCTGCTCTCCACCGCGATCTCCGCGGCTCGGGAGGTGGAGCTCTCCGCGCCACCGGAGGGCGCGCAACCGATCGCGTTCTTCCTCGACCTCCCGGGCCACCCCGAGTGGACCTGCGGGGTGCGCGTTGGCGGGCGCCTGGAGCTCGCCATCGGCGGCCTCCTCGCCCGAGCGTCGGGGTGAGCCTCGGTCGCTCGGGCTGCGCGGGGAGACGAGCCGAGCACTTCTCCGGGCGTGACGGGCGACACGGTCCGCCTCACCCAGGTCGGCGCGCGGCCTGCCTTGAAGCACGCGGTATCCGCTCTCTCCGCCGCCGCTCCGCCTCCGCCGCCGCCGGTCCGCCGCCACTGCCCCACTTCGCGTCAGGAAATCCCGTGAATCGCGTGCCGCCCGGCCGTACCAGGACTTGCTCTCCGCCCGCGCGTGCTCGCTCGGCCGGACCTCTCGCCGAAGGATCCGGACGCCTCCGTGCTGCACGCGATCTTGCGCGAGCACCTCGGCACCAGTCGGCGGGAGAGGGGAAGACGCTCCAAGATCTCCCGCCGCCGCCGGAGATCGCAATGCCTGCTCCCGAAGTGCGCCTCGTCGCTCATCATCGCGCGAGGAAGCGTCTGTCACCGCCTTCACGACACCGCGACTGGCTCGAACGACGCTGATGGGCCAGAAGCTCGGTCACGAATCGGCGGCTCGTTGCCACGTGCGCCTGAGCTCATGAGATCGCTCGCATTCTCCTTCGTCGGCCTCTTTTGGCTCTCTGGCCTCGCGCACGCGTGGGCTCAACCGGCCGCCGAGATCTCGGTCCCGCGCGGGCGCATCGCCGTCCGAGGTCGCGTCGTCGACGAGGCGGGCGCGCCGATCGCCGGCGCCACGATCTCGGTCTCGAGCGAGACGGACCACTACGCCGATCTCACGAGCGCTGCGGACGGCACGTTCGTCGCCATCGTCCGGCCCACGTCCGCGCTCCGTCTCGCGGCCGCGCACCCGAGCTACGGCACGCAGTGGGCCGACATGGACTGGCGCGGCTGGTCTCGCTACGACGCGATTCCACCCGACCCCGTGCAGCTCACGCTCCGAGCTGGCGTCGTGCTGCGCGGCCGCTTGCTCGACATCGATGGAAGTCCTCGCGCGCACGAGACGCTGCTCCTCGTGCCGGCCTACGTCGGAAGCGGTCCGCCCACGATCACGGCGACGACCGATGCGAACGGAGAGTTCGTGTTTCCGCGCGCGGTGCTGAACCGCTTCGAGCTGGTCGTGCGCTCGCTCGCTCACTGGCACCCCGAGACGCAGCAGCGTGCAGGCGACTATCTCGAGATCGCGCAGCAGACGGCCGACTGGCTCGCGCGCGCACGCGCCGATCAGCCGATCGAGATCCGCATCACGCCGCTCACACTCGTCACGGTGCACTTCACGGTGACGCGCGCGAGTGGCTCGCCGGTCGCGCGCACCGCGGTCGATCTCTGGCTACGCACTGCGCCCACCGAGTACGTCGGCACCGTGCCGCGCACCGACGCGCAAGGGGGATGCAGCGCGCTGATCGAGCCACACGTCGCCTACGAGATCTGGGTGAGCGAGGACCACGGCACGCGCACCCCGCCGTGGACGGAGGGAATCGCCCCGACGTGGCGCGGCTCGGTCGACGGCACGACGACGCTCCCGCTCACGCTTCCGTGAGGTCGGGCGAGCTAGCGTGCGTGCGACCTTTGGGTCTCCTGCGAGGCCGAGCTGTAAGTTTCTGATCGGCGTCGCTTCGCAGCGCCTCGTCGGCGGAGGCGAGCCGGCTAATCGTGGATCTTCTCGCCCCGCGCGAGCATCGCAACGAGAGTTTCGATGCGCCTGGCCCGCGTCTCGGGCTTCTTCGGGGTCTGCACCCGCTACAGCACGGCATAGCGATTCGCGGCGTTGAGCGTCGCCAGGAAGGCGCGCGCCTTGGGCCTGGCATCCAGCGCCGCCTGCAGGTCTTCCGGGATGGTTTCGGTGCGCGCGCCGTCGTAAGCGGCCTCCCAGCGGCCATCGGCCTTGGCGCGATCGACTTCGGCCTGGCCGGCAGGCTGCATCTGCCCGGATGCGATCAATGCCTCGGCCTTGCCGCGGTTGATCTTCGACCACGGGCTGCGCGCGCGCCTCGGCGTGAAACGCTGCAGCCAATGCGCTTCGTCGAGCGACCTCTTCTGCCCGTCGATCCAGCCGTGGCAGAGCGCGACTTCGACCGCCTGCGCGTACGTCGCCGTGGGCGTCTCGGCACCCGCCTTGGCGAGCAGCAACCACGCGCCCTCCGCATCGCCCTGGTGCTTGCGCAACCAGGTCTCCGAGGCGCGCTGCGAGGCGAAGCGCAGGGGATCGAGCGGAGGCGGCATAACGGCGAGTCTATCTGAGGCTCGACGAGGCCTCGGGCCGTGTCGCGACGGATGCGTCAGGCCACGCGAGCCCCGGCACCTACACGGATCCCGTCGAGCATGTCGAGGGCGCGATCGGCGATGACGGTGATCACGCGCTCTCGCTCGCGGGCGATCACGGCAACGGTGGTGTCGAAGGCCTCGTTCGCACGCTCCCAAGCGAGCTCACCGCCGAGCTCTTCGTCTCGATCCCCGACGAAGGCGGCGGACCAATCCTCACCATCGTCGGTGGGGACGGCGAGATCCTGCGGCTCACCGCCGACGGACGCACGCTCCGCGCGACGGTGCGCGGCATGGGTGAGGAGGCGGTGGCGCTCGAGCTCGCCTCGAGCGATGGCGCGCTCGTCGAGGGCTTCCGCCACATCGCGATCGTACTCCACGACGGGCGCGTGACGCTGCGCGTGGACGGCGCGAGCGTCGCAGAGGGATCGACCGACGCGGAGCTTCCGAGCACGATCGATCTGCACCTCGGCCTCGATCCGAGCGCCGCCGAGGACGAGCCTTCGCTCCGCGGCATGATCGACGAGGTCGCGATCTTCGATCGCGCGCTCGACGTCGCGACGATCACGACGCACGCCGAGGCGGCGCGCGCGGGCGTGACACGACACGACTCGTTCGTCTACGCGTGGGCGCGATGATCGCGCGCTCCGGGGCGCTGATGTTCGCGGCGGGCCTCGTGCTCGTCGCGAGCCCCGCCCGTGCGCAGACCGTGGGCGACGTGCTCCACACGGGCTCGTGCGATCGACCCTCCGACATCATGCCGCTCGCGTGGCAGATCACCGAGACCCACTTCTGCCGCTTCCCAGGTGATCTCGAGTCGTGGTCACACCTCGGCCACGAGCGCATCAACGGGTGGTCGCCTGCGATCCTGCTCGACGGCCGCGACGTCGAAGGCGCGGAGCTGGGAAGCGCATCCTGCTGTCGAGTCTACGTCGGCCCGGACGGGGCTCGGCTGGCAGCACCCTCGGTCGAGGCGATCGCGGCGGCGCTGCTCGCTCACTCTCGATCCCCTCGCTAGCGCTTGCGCTTGCGGCCCGCCCTCCACTGTTCGAGCGCGTCGTCGAGCGCCTGCTCGAGCCGCGGATCTGCGGTCCCGGCCGGGCCACCCTGCGAGAAGCTCGCGACGTAGTCGAGAGTACCTGCGCGATGGACACGGCCATCGTCGCCACAGAACAGGTGCATGTCGAAGACGTGCGCGCCGGTGGCATCGAGAACGTCGAAGAGCTCGATCAGCTCCTCCCATCCCTCCCCGTCGGACTTCGCCTGGACGAGGGCGCGATAGCGCGCTTCACCATGCCGAAGGCGGGCATTCGCTTCGGCCAGTTCGATGGTGCGGAGGCGTACCATTTCTTCGGCGTCTTCATGCGCGTGCGCCAAGGCAGCCTGCGCACGGATACGATCGCTGGCCTCGAGGCGCAGCTGCTCATTCGCCAACTCCAGCTTTACATACGCGACGTTCAGCTGTGTCGGGCTGGGCAGCGCAATCGCCTGCGGCAGCAGTCGCACCAGCAGCACTGCGGTCACCA
>JBBSAT010000324.1:0-8746 GCA_038252025.1 Polyangiales bacterium
GAGGTAGCGGTGGAAGACCTCCACGTGGCGCCCCTCGTCCATCACCTGCGTCGCGCCGTAGTACTTCCCGTCGAAGAACTGCACCGACTCGGTGACCTGCGCGGCCGCGAAGAGCGCGCCCTGCTCGCCGTGGAGGAACTGCGAGAGCATCCAGCTCACGACGCTGTGACGCAGCTGCGCGCGCTCGCGAGCGTCGAGCTTGATCCCCTTGGCCTCGACGCGATCCCACCCGAGGAAGTCGTCTGGAAGCATCGGCTTCGTCGGGTCGAGCGGATCGACCGAGGTCCCCCAGGCGAGATCCTCGCCGTTCCACTGCCCACGCTTGGCGCGCCGATAGAGCTCGGCCATCTCGGGCTGATCGGCCGGATAGGTCCAGTCGAAGTACGCGCGATGAGACGAAGGGATCTCCGTCGGCACGCCCTGCTTGCCGCGCTTGAGGATCGTTCCACGCACCGCAGAAGGGCCGATGGCCGAGAGCACGCGTGGGTCGCGCACCTCGAAGAGCGTCGACGCCGCATCGGCGTACGCCTCGAGCTGATTCTTCACCTTCTGCGGGAGGATGTTCGAGAGACGGTTGCCGAGGTCGAGCATGGTCGTGGCTCCTGGTCGTACGAAGGGATCGGATCGAGTCGCTATTCGAGGCTCGCGAAGAAGGCGCGGATCTTCTTGGTGTGAAGCCCGTTGATGAACTGGTGAACGATGGGAAGCGCTTGCTCGATCATCGCGGCCGCCCGCTCGGGCGAGATGCGATCGATGCGGCTCGCGAGCAGGAGCGCTTCGCGGTTGAAGAGATCGTCGACGACCTCCTGAACGAGGACGAGGTCGTCGATGCGCAGGCCGAGGTCGTCCGCGTAGCCGAGCCGGCGGAGCTCGGCCCAGGAATCGAGGAGCCACGCGTCGTCCTCCGCGATCACGAGCGCGCCGGTCTCGTCCTCACGCGCGCCGATGAGACCGATCTCGACCGCGTGAACGACGTCGCTGCGCGGCACGCCCGTGCGCGCGCAGACGTCGTCGACCCGCACGGTCGCTTCCGGCGAGCCGTCGACGCGAACGAGCTGTCCGTGCGTGAGCCGCTGCTTCACGTCGAGCAGGAGGTTCCGTTGCGCTGGGGCGAAGTGCTCTTCGTGTCCGTCGAGCAGCGCCTTGATCGCCTTGAGCGGCAGGAAGCGCTCGTGCTGGAGCTTCTTGATCAGCCGGAGGCGCACCACGTGCTCCTGGCTGTAGAGCGCCATGTTCCGGCCGGTCTTCCGACCGGGCTCGAGCAGGCCCTGCTGGATGTAGAAGTGGATCGCCTGCCGCGGCAGCCCCGTCTCCGCGCAGAGATCCTTCATCCGAAGCCGGTGGGTCGAGCCCTTCGGAAACGGGCTCTCCTGGGGCGGCTCGCTGTCGCTGGTGCGGGGCGCGTCCATCGTGGTCATGGCAGCTCCAGGACGACGTCCGTGCGCGGACGCCCGACGCAGGTCAGCACGTAGCCCGCTTCTCGCTCGTCCGGCGAGAGACAGTTCGGCTCGTCGACGAGCACGTGCCCCGAGACGGCGCGGCATCGACACGCCGCGCATCCACCCATCGTGCAAGACGAAGGAAGACCGGCTCCGGCGTGGGTGGCTGCTTCGAGGATGGTCTGCCCGGGCGCGACCGCGAACGTCTGCAGTGTTCCGCGACGCTTCACGGTCACCGTCTGCGCGGTGAGCGGGAGGGTCGAGGGTGCGCTCGCCGATCGGAGCTCGGGCGGGCTGAGGAAGCGCTCCTCGCGAATGCACGAGCCATCGACGCCCGACTCGACGAGCGCCGCCCGCGCGGCGTCCATCATCTTCGCCGGCCCGCACACGAAAAACAGCGGCGCGTCTTCGCCCGGGAGGCGCGCGTCGAGCGAGAGCTCGCGGACGAGGCCCTGCACCGTCTCGCGATCGGGCCGGCCCGCGCGCGCGCCGAGCGGCCCGCTTCGCGCGTCGAGCTGCTCGAGCAGGTGAACGACGCGGCATCGATCGCCGTGGTCGCGCGCGAGGCGGGCGAGCGCAGCGGCGAAGATCACGTCGTCCGCGTCCCTGTTCCCGAAGACCAGCGTGACTCGACTGCCCGGCTCGGAGCCGAGCGTGGCGCGCATGATCGAGAGGATCGGCGTGATGCCGCTACCGCCGGCGAAGAACACGAGGTGACGCGGCGCTGCGGCCGGTGGAGCGACGAACGCGCCGGACGGACCGGACGCATGGAGTGTGTCCCCGACGCGGAGGTTCGCGTGCAGGTGCTCGGACACGAGCCCGCCGAGCACGCGCTTCACCGTGACGGTCGCGCCGCGTTCGTCGCGCGGAGCGCTCGAGATCGAGTACGCGCGCCTGCGCTCGGCTCCGTCGACCGGGACGAAGAGCGTCAGGAACTGACCTGGCGTGAACGAGATCGGGGCGCCGCTCGGATCGCGCAGCTCGATGGAGATCGCGTCGTCGGTCTCGCGAACGATCGCCGTGACCGACAGCGCACGGCGGGCCGAGGCAGCGGGCGCGGTGACAGCGCGACGCGGGCTCAGGGTGGGCTTCCTTCCCACGAGCGGAGCGAGGCGTTCGCCTCGAAGCTCGCGCAGCACGGTGCGGAGGTCGCGCGCCATCACCTCGTAGCGACGACCCAGCGCTCCGGGCAGGAGCTCGCGAAGCGGATCGATCTCCCGGAGAGACATCGGAGGCACGTGCGGGCTCTCGCGCGTCGAGAACGACTTCGCGCGCACGCCGCTGAGCCCGTCGATCAGCGACGACGCGTCCAGGCGAAGCTGGTCGACGTGGCGTCCGAGCCGCGAGGGAACGAGCTGCAGGACGGCGCTCGCAGCGACGTCCAGGGGCCGAGGGCGCTTGCGTCGCGACATGAGCCCAAGGTGTCGGGAACGGTGTTGTGTGTCAAGTGGCACTATACACATTACGAGGACGTCGCGACTTTGCGGGAAAAGAACGGGTGGCCCAGGCTGTTCGAGTGCTCATGCGGAGCTGGATCATCGGTCTGGGGCTCGTCGTCGGGTGCGCCGGCGGGGCGACGCGCGCTCCGGGAGGCGCAGGCGAGGGCGTGAGCCCGACCGCGGCGAGCGCGGCGCCGAGCGAGAGCGAAGCGGTCAACCCGGCGGTCGCGGCCGAGATCGAGACGCCGACGGCCGAGACCGAAGCGCCGGCCGAGGCCGAGACCGAAGCGCCGAGCGAGGCCGAGACCGAAGCGCCGGCCGAGGCCGAGGTCGACACGGCCACAGCCGAGGCCGAAGCGCCGAGCGAGAGCGAGCACCCCCTCGGCCTGGCCTCCTCGTCGACGTCGATCGGCGGGCCCAACGAAGGCCACCTCGTCGGTGGCATCGCGCTTCCCACGCGCGCGGTCGGCCTCCGCAGCAACCCGCGCCGGCCGAACGCAGAGGCCTACTTCGGTACCTACGAGCTGGTGCGCTCGCTCGTCGATGCCGCTGCCGTCGTGCGTCGTGAGCTTCCAGGCGGGGAGCTCACGATCAACGACATCGGCTTTCGCGAGGGCGGCACCATCGCGCACCACGGTTCGCATCGCGCGGGCCGTGACGTGGACGTGCTCTTCTATCTCACCGACATGGAGGGCGCGCCGCGTCGCGCGCTCGCGGTGCCGATCGAGCCCGACGGCCATGGCACCGACTTCCTCGACCTCACCGACCCGGCGGACGACGTGGACGTCCGGCTCGACGTGCCGCGGACCTGGCGGCTCGTGCGCGCGCTGCTCGACGACGACGACGCCCTGGTTCAGCGCATCTTCGTCGTCGAGCACGTCCGCACGATGCTCCTCGCCGAGGCCACGCGAAGCGGCGCGCCGAGGGCCGTCGTTCGCCGGTTCGAGGACGTGAGCTGCCAGCCGAGCGTCCCGCACGACGACCACCTGCACGTTCGCTACTTCTGCACCGAAGAAGATCTCGCGGGCGGCTGTGAGGACGCATCGCCGATCTATCCCTGGCGTCGCGAGCAGCTCGCCGCCGCCGGCCTCTCGCCCGTGCTCGCGCATCCCCGCCGCCATCCCCACGAGGACACGCCCGAGCCCGAGATCGATCCCAGCGTCGACGACGCTGCGCGGGCGTTCCTGCTCCGTCGCGAGGCCTGGGCCACGCAGCCGCACCCTGGCCGGCGCTACTGTCGCTGACGATCGATCAGGCGGGATCGATGGCGGGCTGAGAGGCGCGTCCGAGGAGAACCTCGCGGAGCGCCTCGAGCTCTCTGAGCTCGTAGAACACCGGCTGGACCGCGTCCCTCGCGGGCAGCAGCCCGGTGAGAGCGCCGGAGTCGCCGAGCGCACGCGCTTCCTTCCCGTCGAGGATGAAGAACGCGTGGTGGAGCCCCGACCAGCCCGGGCGCGCAGCGATGTCGAAGACGCGCGCGCGATCGAGCGAGAGCTCGGTCCGCCCGCGCCGGATGAGCACGCGGCGGTCCGTGACCAGATATTCGGTGTCACGGCCCTCGGCGCGCGCGCGGACGAGGCCCCACCAGACGAGCACGCCGCCGACCGCGAGGAGCAACACGAACGTCGCGGCGAGCGCGCAGAACAAGAGCGTCCACACGAGCGATCCAGGCGGGAGCCCGATCGCCTCGAGCCCCGTCAGCACCCGGCCGGCCGTTCCCGCGTACCCCGCGCCGAGGCCGAGCACCGCGACGCCGAGCACCGCCGTCAGCACGTCGCGAAGGCCGATCAGGAGGCCCTCGGGCCCTGCGCCCCAGAGCACGCGCTCTCCGGCGTCGAGCCGGTCCGTCAGAGCCAGCGTCCCATCTCCACGCCGTTCGCCGAGCTCGGCGCCGCGCGCGACGGCGAGGACCTCGTCGGGCCCGCGCAGATCGTGGAGCATCACTCGCTGGCTGCGCGCGAGCGGCCCGAACGGCACCGAGCGCACCAGCTCGAGGTGACCGACGCCGGGGACGCTCCGATGCCAGTGGATGCGGGCGAAGGAGACCGCATCGCGCTCGACCGAGCGCACGGTTCGCCCTCTCCGCCAGAGCACGCGGCGGTCGGTGATCAGGAACTCACACGGGTCGAGCAGATATCGCGGCGCGAGCAGCGCGGAGGTCGCGAGGACGACCGAGTAACAGACCACGATCGCGCTGGCCTGCCAGCCCGGGAGCTCCGCGACCGCGAGGAGGGCTGCGAAGAGCAGCGCGATCGCTCCCACCGCGCCGGCGACCGCAGGGGCGACCACGTAGAAGCCATCGCGCGGGATCGATGCCTCTGGCTTGCCGCGCCAGACGATGCGCTCGCTGGGGAGGAGCCGGAAGGCTGCGCGTTCCTCGTCCATCCCGATCACGAGCGTAGCTCGTTTCTCGTCGACCGGTACGCAGCTGAGGTAGACACGCGCTCACGACACCGACGGCGTCGGCGTGTTCCCGGCGGCGAACGGGAGCTCGTCCGCCGGAGACACCGAACGCAGTCCAGACTGGGGTAGGAGCCATGACGCACGCACGAAAGGCGAGGGCCCTCTCCGTTTGCGCTCTCGTCGCGCTGTCCGGCTGCGGTGCGCGCGCGGCACCGAGGACGACCGCGGCGCAGCTCGAGGCGCAAATGACGCTGCCGCAGGCGGCGATCTCCGCCGACCAGATCCAGCTCGAGGCGCTCGCGCCCGGTGTGACGCGGAGCGAGCCGCAGTGCACGGAAGGCGCGTTCGACGTGTGCAACGGCCTCGACGACGACTGCGACGCTCGGATCGACGAGGGCTGCGGCTGGGAGACCGGGTCGGTGCAGATCACGCTCGCGTGGGAGACCGGCGCGGATCTCGACCTCTACGTCGTCGATCCGAGTGGCTACACGATCAGCTACATGGATCGCGCAGCGCCCGGCGGCGGACGTCTCGATCACGACGCTCGCGGGGCCTGCGTGCCCGGCAGCGACACGGTCGAGAACGTGTTCTGGAACACGCCGACGCCACCGCGCGGGCGCTACGCGGTCGACGTGCACTACTGGGGCGAGTGCGGCGCGACGGGCCCGACCCCGGCGCGCGTCTCGATCGCCGTCGCGGGGCGGATCCTGGGCGTCTACGACTTCACCGTCGTGCCGGGGCAACGCCAGTCGGTCGCCATCTTCACCCTCTGAGCGTCTGCTCGGCCGGGCGCGAAGCTCGATTCGCGAAACGCGGATCGAACTTCTGGGCCGATGGACTAGGCTGTTCGCTTGCCGCCGAACGACGACGCACAGACCCGGGCGAGCGCGCTGCTCGCGCTGGTTCGTGACTGGCCTCGCTACGAGCGCGATCGGGCGGCTGCGTTCGTGGCCATCACCGAGACGGCGAGCGTCACCGTCGGCGTCGCCCGCGCGAGCATCTGGCTGCGTACGCTCGGGCACGACGGGCTCGTGCTCTCCGATCTCTTCCGCCGCGACACGTCGACCCACGAGAGCGGGATGATCCTCCTCGCCGGCGACTACCCGCGCTACTTCGAGGCGCTGGAGCGCGAAGAGACCCTCGCCGCGAGCGATGCCCGGACGGATCCGCGGACGAGCGAGTTCCTCGCGAGCTACTTCGACCCGCTCGGGATCGGCGCCCTGCTCGATGCCCCGATCCGTGCGGGCGGCCAGCTCGTCGGCGTCGTCTGCCACGAGCACGTCGGAGGAACGCGGGAGTTCTCGCAGCTGGAGCGCGCGCACGCAGCGCTGCTGGCCAGCCTCGCGTCGCTCGCGCTCGAGCTCGGCGATCGCACGAGCCAGGAGCTGGTGGTGCGCGAGGCGCACGAGATCGAGCGCGCGATCCTCGAGGCGTCGCGCGAAGGGATCATCGCGACGGATGAGCACGGGAAGGTCCTCGCGCACAACGGTCGCTTCCTCTCGATGTGGGGCGTCGAAGGCGAGTTCGTGAAGCGGAGCGAGCGCATCGATCGGATCGATGCGCTCGCGGCGCGCGCTCGCGATCCCCAAGCGTTCCGCGTCGGCGTGGCGGCCGCGCTCGAGGGGAACGCGTCCGAGCAGCCGACGGAGATCGCGCTCGCGGACGGGCGCATCCTCGAGCGGGTCTCGCGCCAGCTCGAGCTCCCGGGCCGGCGCGGACGCGTGTTCGCCTACCGCGACGTCACCGAGGAGCGGCGCACGGTGGAAGCGCTCCGTGCCAACGAAGCGCGACTGGCCGAGCTGGCCACACACGACGCGCTGACCGGCCTGCTCAACCGTGGCGCTCTGCTCGAAGCGCTGGAGGCGGCGGTCCCAGGAGGTGGGCGACGCGAGGGAGATCGCTCGCTCGGTGTGCTCATGATCGATCTCGACCAGTTCAAGCGGGTCAACGACGAGCACGGGCATGCCGCGGGGGACGCCGTCCTGCGTCACTTCGGTGGAGTGCTCAGGGCGCGCCTTCGCCGGGGCGACGTAGCAGGTCGCTATGGCGGGGAGGAGTTCGTCGTGGCGGCGGACGTGCGTGATCGCGAGACGGCGCGCGCTCTCGCCGAGGAGATCCGACTCCGCGCACGAGACGGAGCGGCGGGCGTGGTGCCGTACCGCGTGAGCATCGGGCTCGCGCTCGGTCCCGAGGATGCGGCGACCTCGGAGGCGCTGCTCCGGGTCGCCGACGAGCGGCTCTACGAGGCCAAGCGCGCGGGCCGTGACCGGGTGGTCGGCTAGAGCTAGAGCTAGAGCAGCGGCTCGCGCCGTTGACAGGTCTTTCGTCCGCGTGCCATGGGGGTCGCATGCGAAAGATCGTGCTCCCGCTCGTCCTCATCCTCGCCGGCGTCGCGATCGGTCGGCTCACGATGCTCGCGCCCGCGCTCGCACAGGACGCCGTGACGGCCACGCCTCCCGCAGCGCCGCCAGGCTCCGAGGATGCGCCGACGCGCGTCGTGACCCCCGTCCCGGAAGGGCAGCCCCGCTACCTCGCCGCCATGCGCGCCGAGCTGGCCTCCATGGGCGTGACGGACGCCGCCTGCGAGGCGACCGACTCCCAGCGCGCGCACTGCCGCCTGACCCAGCACGGGTCCTCCACCAATCGCGAGTACGAGGTGAACCTCGCCTACAGCGATGTGTCGGACAGCATCTACGTCTACGTCGATCGCTATCTGGTGGCTCCGAGCGACGGCGCGCACACCGACGCGCTGCTCCGGCGGCTGATGGAGCTGAACTGGACGATGCTCCTCGGGAAGTTCGAGTGGGATCCGACCGACGGCGAGATTCGCCTCGCGATGGTCATCAACACCGACTCGAATTTCGATCGACGTGCCTTTCGCGCCACGGTGCGGGCCGTCGGTTCGCTCGCCGATCGGTACTACGGCGAGCTGAATCGGCTCGGGCAGAGCGGCCACTGAGCAGGAGCGTCCCGACCGCGAACGATCCCGCGACATGAAGTCGCCGTTCGCGCTCTGCGCGGGCTAGCATCCGGCCCCCATGCGGATGCGCAACTTCGCGAAGTTCGCTGCGTTCGTCGCCCTGGTGCTCTGCATCATCGGCGCGGTCCTGAAGACTTGGTACATCGACGTCGTCGAGATCGCGCACAACGGGATGGCTCCGACGCTCGTCGCGGGCGACACGGTGCTCGTCTGGCGCAACGCGTCGATCGAGCACGGAGACATCGTCCTCTGTCACCACCCGAACATCCCCACGCGGTGGGTGCTCGGTCGCGTGCTCGGTCGGAACGGGACGGCGATCAACGTCGTGCGCGGGCAGCTCACGATCGAAGGCCGCGTGCCGTCGACGGACTACCGCGGCGAGGTGGACTTCCTCGACCGAGGCGATGGCTCGCGGCAGCGGATGCGCCTCGGGTGGGAGCACCTCGGAAACGACGATCACATGATCTTCCAGCGCGTCGACCACC
>JBBSAT010000325.1:0-8746 GCA_038252025.1 Polyangiales bacterium
CGTCGGCCGATCCCGCGCGTCGCGGAGCTCTTCCGCGACGCCGGCGCGGACGAGCTCGCGCAGCTCGGCGACCGCGGAAGTGAGGTCGCCGCCCACGAGCCGCGAGAGCTCCGCCGCCGTCGCGGGCGCGCCCCAGACCGCGCAGGCGAGGGCGAGCTCACGGCCTCGCTTGCGGAGCCCGCTGACACGCTCGGCCAGCACCTCCTCGACACCGAGCGCAGGCACGTCCGACGCGACCTCGAAGCGACCGTTGCGTCGCACGATGTGCGCGCGCTCCATCGCCAGGCGGAGCGACTCCTGAACCCAGAGCGCAGAGTGCGTGCCGGTGTCGAGCGCCGCGCCGAGAGAGGTCCCGGTGAGGAGATCGGCGCTACCGAACGTCGCAGCGACGAGCGCGCGGCATGCGCCCGGGCCGAGGGGTGCGCTCCCGAGGAGCGTCGCGTCCGTCGCCCGCGCGAACGCGTCGATCGCGCTGGACGGGCGCCCGCTCACGACGAACGCACAGCGGGCGCCGGCCGCGACCGCGGCAGCGACGAGCGCCGCGAGCTGCTCGCTGGTGGCCACTTCCACGCGGTGGAGATCCTCGAACACGACGACGCCGCGCCGTCCCGCGAAGCGCAGCGCCAACGCACGCCCGAGCGCCTCGGTGCGCAGCACACGCGCGCGCTCCGGATCGGTCGGGATGGCGATCCGCTCGCCGCGACGGCGCAGCGAACGAAGACCGCGCGCGAGCTCGATCCGATACTGCGGATCGAGCCCGCGCCCGACCACGTCCGGGATGGCCGCCTCGGCGAGGTCGCGAAGGGGCTGCGCCGCGTCGTCGTGCCGCGCCTGGACGGAGAGCCAGGAGAAGCCGCGGACCTGGAGCCGCTGCCTCAGCTCGCGGAGCAGGCGCGACTTGCCGGTGCCCCCCTCCCCGATCACCACCACCGGCCGGGGAGAGGCGAGCACGCCGCCGGTGAGCGCTTCGGCCTCGGCGAGCGCGCCGCCAGGATCCACGTACGTCGCCGAGAGGACATAGCTCGCGAGCGTCTCGGGCGTCTCGCGCGCAACGGGCCGTCCCGTCGCTGCCGCGAGCGCATCGATCACCTCGCCCGCCGAGGCGAAGCGAGCGGCGGGCGCCTTCTCGAGGAGGCGGAGGATCACGTCCGCGATCGGCGTGGGTAAGGACGCCGGCAACGGCGGCGGCGGCAGCTCGAGGTGGTCCGCGAAGACGTCGAACGGCTCGCGCCCTCGCCTCGGGAAGGGGACGTCGCCCGTGGCGAGCCGATAGAGCGTGATGCCGAGCGAGTAGAGATCGCTGCGTGCGTCGAGCGGCGCGCCGCGCGCGACCTCGGGCGCGAGGTAAGCGGGCGTCCCGACGAGGCTCTCCCCGTCGCCTGCGCCGAAGGTCTGCGCGATGCCGAAGTCGAGGAGGACGAGCTGATCGCGCTCGAGGTCGACGAGCACGTTCGCGGGCTTCACGTCGCGATGGAGGATGCCGCGCGCGTGGAGGTACTCGAGCGCGCGACAGAGCTGCGAGACGAGTTCGAGCGCGCGCGGCGTGGTGAGGTCGAGGCCCGCGCGGTCGAGGCGCACGCCGGAGACGAGCGCCTGTGTGAAGAAGGTGTACTCGCCGAACCAGCCGAAGTCATAGACGTCCGCGAGGTTCGGGTGGTGGAGCGACGCGAGCATCGCGAACTCGGCGCGGAGCGCGACGGCGGCGTAGCTGGTCCGACCGGCGTGGCGGTTGAGCTTGAGCGCGCAGGGTCGCTGAAGCCTCTCGTCGAGGACCTCGTGGACCTCGCCGTAGCCGCCCGCCGCGATCGAGCGGACGACGCGGTACCGACCGGCGACGAGCATCCCCGGGACGACGACCGGCGCGCCGAGCGGCACCGCATCGGCGTGCGTCTTCGAGCCGCTCTCCCGCATCGTGGTCGGCGGCGCGAGGTCGGCGCTCGTGGGGGCCTCCGACTCCCGGCCCATGGGGCGCTCGGCCATTCGCCTCGTATCGTAGAGGATCCCGAGGCGAGCGTGGCGCGCTGAACGCCGCCCTCTACGCGAGCGCCATCGCTCTCACGGGCAGGCCGCACCGCCCTCGATCGTGAACTCGATCAAGAGGCCCGTGCTGCCGCTGAAGCTGGTCTTGCCGCCGACGATGAGCCCGCCATCACAGCCGGGACGGAACGCCGAGGCGTGAAGCGACGTGCTCGTGTCGCCGAGGTAGGGCGCGGCGTCGAACCCCGCGATCGAGACGTCCGTGATCGCAGCCATCGAGTAGAGATCGTGCCGGTACTCGAGGACCGCCGCGTGCAACGGTGAGCCGCTCGCGCCGCCGACGACGAGCGCGCGACGACCATCGGATGAGAAGCTCACATCGTAGATCGACAGCGTCGTGAACCAGGGCGCCGCGCCCGAGGCGCGCCAGGCGCCCGCTTCGAAGCGATGCACCCGGCGGCCCGACCAGCCGATCGCGAGCGCGTAGTCGCCGCCCGGATGGGACGAGGCGCGCGACGCGTTGCCGAGCGTTCCCGCGGGCCCGGGGCGCCACTCGCCCACGCCGCCGATCTGGGTGTAGTAGGGCGCGTCGGCACCGTTCGAGCCGCACACGACCACGATCCCCCAGCCGCCGAATTCGTTGTCTGCGAACGCGAGGTCGTCGCAGCCGGCGCCGGTGGGTCGCGCCTCCACGAGGCCCGAGAAGGTACGCGTGACGAGATCGAGCTCGCGGAGCCGCGCGATGTAGCTCGAGGTCCCCGAGGACGAGAGCACGACCGGGCGTCCGTCGCCCGCCGCGCCGTCACCGGGCGGTGGGAAGGTCACGGCCATGAAGCGCTCGCCCGTGCGCGTCTCGCTCAGCCGCGTGATGGACGCGGCGGGGCTGCCGCCGCGGTAGGTCGCGTCGTCGAAGACGAGGAGCGCGCCCGTGTCGGTGGTGCCGACGTGGTCGTAGCCCGTGAGGATGGCGAAGTCGCCGCTCGGGTCGAACGCGATGTCGGTGAGGTAGAGGTTCCCGGGAGCCGCGCTGAGATCGATCCGCGTCGCCGTGTCGCTCGCCCAGTCGTAGGCGATGGCGAAGTCGTACGACTCGAGGACGATCGCGTACGTGCCGTCGGGATGGAACGCGACCCGCGTGGTGTCGCGCATGCCGCCCACGGGGATGCGTCGATAGAGATAGGTGCCTGGCCCCGGCGTCACCGCGCCCGCGTCACGACCGGCATCCGTCGCAGCCGCGTCGACAGCAGCCGCCGCGTCGACGGGGAGCGCCGCGTCGAGCGGGAGCGCCGCGTCGAGCGCGATGAAGCCGTCCGGCGGAACGAACGCGTCCAACGTCGCGCCGTCGTCCAGCGCGGCGTCGAGCTCCGCTGCACCGTCGCGCTCGGTCGCGGCGTCGAGCGATGCGGCGTCGCTCAGGGCCGCGTCGAGCCCCGCGTCGAAGCTCGCGGAGCCCGCGTCACGGTGCGAATCGGGCAGCCCCGCGCTCGCGCAGCCCGCGAGCCAGACGACGACCGTCGCCCACACCGCTCGATGCTTCCGTGCGCTCACGGGGGCCGAGTGTATCCCAGCCCTCGTGGCCGCGGGCGGGCCGGGGCCTGTGGTAGCTTCGCGCCCATGGCCAAGTCGACGGTTCCCGTGTCGCTCGCTCAGTTCCTCGAGAAGGCGGAGCCTCTCAAGGTGACCATCAACGGTCAGGAGATGACCGCCGACGTGAAGGCGTTCTCCACCGGCTCGTTCGGCTGGAACATCAACGGCAAGACCAACGTCGTCGTCGATGGGAAGTCGCTCTCCGTGCAGATCGGGATGAACCTCACGGTCGTCGGCAGCAAGGACGCCGCCCGCGAGTAGGCCTGCGACACGGTCGGCGATGGGGCGATTGCCGAACACCCCAGCCCGCGCCTATCGTCTCGGGATGCGCACCCGCGAGATCCTCCTCCTGGCCCTGGCCCTGGCCGTGGCCGCGTCGCCTGGCTGTTCCTGCGGCGACGGGCTCGCCCCGCGCGACCGAGACGGCGCCGCCAGCGACGGCTCGAGCGTCACCGACACGAACGAGGTCTATCCGGACGGCGCGGTGATCCCCGTCGACCTCGTGACGATCGTGCCGGGAACGCCCGCGGACGCCGCGACGCGCTTCATGGATCCCGACGCGCCCACGAGCGAGGGCGCGCCCGACCTCCTCTATCCGCTCGATGGCGTGCTCTTCCCGCGCAACGTGTGGTCGCCCGACGTGCAGTGGGACGACCCGGGCGTCGCGGACGACCTCTACCGCGTTCGCTTCACCGGCGCGCCCGTCACGCTGACCGTCTATCTGGTGCACACCGGCGCCGGGTTCGGCTGGGATCACCTGCTCGACTATCGCGACTGGCGCCGCCTGACGAACGGCGCGGCCGGTCGGGACATGCAGCTCAGCGTCGACCGCTGGATCTCGGCCTCGCACACCGTCGTCCACGGCGCGCCGATCACGGTGAGCATCTCGACCGCAGGCATCGCAGGCGCCGTCTACTACTGGACGCTCGGCGCGTTCGACGGCACCGAGGGCCGCATCCTCCGCGTGCGGCAGGGCACCGAGGTCGCGCCTGCGCCCGAGAACTTCATGCCCTCGCCGCCCGCGGGGAGCGGCGGTGATCGATGCGCCGCCTGCCACGGCCTGAGCCGCGACGGAAACCACCTCGCCGCATCGCTGAACGATGGCGAGTTCGGCGCGGTGTTCGATCTGACGACCGATCTCACGGCGACCGATCCGACGCCGCTCTTCCGCTTCGACCGCGCCTGGTACTTCGCAGCGTTCAACCCCGACGGGACGCGCGTGCTGATGACCGATCCCGCGCAGCACAGCTTCATCCTCGACGGAGCGACCGGCGCCGAGATCACGACGCTGGCTGACGCCACGCACCCTGCGTGGTCGCCCGACGGATCGCAGCTCACCGTGGTGGTGAACGCGAACGACGCGTGGAACCCCGACGTGGGTGACCTCGCCACGATCGCGGTGAGCGCGGGCGACAGCTTCGGCGCCGCGGGAACGCTGCACACCGGGAGCGACCTCTCGGGAGCGCCAGAGGGCGGCGCGCTCGACTGCTACCCGAGCTACTCGCCAGACTCGCGCTTCGTCGCGTTCCAGCACGGCACGCGCACCCTCCTCTCCGCCGGGGGCGCGCGCGGTGCGCTCTATCTCGTCCCGAGCGGAGGCGGAGCGCCCGTCCGCCTCGATCACGCGAGCGACGGCGAGGCGTACTACCCGAACTTCACGCCGTTCATCACGGAGGCGACCGAGTTCACGCGCGTCTACTGGGTGCTCCACTACTCGCCGCGCGACTACGGCAACGCGCACGTCGGCACGCGCGGCACGGGGCGCCGTCAGATCTGGGTGAGCGCGGTGTCGTCCGACGTCGGCGCGGACGATCCCTCCGCGGTGCCCTACTGGCTTCCGGGACAGCGCACCGCAGACCAGAACGCGAGCGCGTACTGGGCGCCCCTTCCCTGCCGAAGCACCGGCTCGGCGTGCGATCAGGGCGACCAGTGCTGTAGCGACGTGTGCGAGCCGAACGGGCCTGGCCCTGCCGAGTGCAGGCCGCCGCGGATGTGCCGGATGGAGGGCGAGTCGTGCGCGTCGAGCGGCGAGTGCTGCGAGCCCTCGCTCGACTGCGTGGGCGGCGCCTGCGTGGCGGTCGGGCCCATCTGAGCGGACGCGCGTCGGTAAGGGCCCGAGGAAAAATGAGCGAATCGCCTCGACGCCGACGCATCCCCGCCCGCGGCGTTGCGGCTCCTCGAGATACCGACAGTATTCTTCTCTCGTCCCCGCGCCTTGCTGGCGGGGCGATCTGACGCGCCGGTCAGCCGAGCGCCCGCGGCACGCGTGAGCGCCGCGGACGACCGACCGCTCGGCACGATCCCTACTTGTTGAAGTTCTGGTTCGGGTTCGGCTTGCCCTGCGGCATCGGCTTTCCGTAGCCCTGCTGATCCTGCGGCATCGGCTTGCCATAGCCCTGTTGCTGCCCCTGCTGATCCTGCGGCATCGGCTTGCCATAGCCCTGTTGCTGCCCCTGCTGATCCTGCGGCATCGGCTTTCCGTAGCCCTGTTGCTGGTCCTGCTGATCCTGCGGCATCGGCTTGCCATAGCCCTGCTGCTGGCGCTGCTGATCCTGCGGCATCGGCTTGCCCTGGCCCTGCGGCATCGGCATCGCGCCGTGCTTTGCGGCGTACTGCTCCTGCCACGTGCCGCGCGCGGCGCCTCGCTGCGCCGTCACTTCGGGCTGACCCGAGAGGTGCTCGTGGATGAAGCCCGCGAGGAACGGCGTGATCGCCGCCGCCGCCTGTCCCGCCGTCTGCCGGTCGAGACCGACGCGCGATGCGATCACCTCCGCGACGTGCGACCCGACCACGCTCATCGCGCCGTCTTGCGCCGCGTCCATCGGACCCTCGCCGCGCATGGCCGACGTGGCGGCGCCGATCAAGAACGCCTGGCCAGGATGGCCACCGAGCAGATCGAACATCCCGAGCGCTTGCCCGCCGGGGCTCTTCGCGCTGGTCTGGTCGCGGAGCGATGACGTCGCCGCGGGGAACGCGGCGCTCAGGATCTGTTGGATCTGCCCCTGGCCGATGCCGCGCGCGCCCAGCGCCTGCGCTGCCTTCTGGCCCTGGGTGGACGACATGAATGAACCGAGCATTTCTTCGAACACAGAGCCTCCTCGCTCGACGCCGACGGGCGCGAGCGAGGGAGCCGACTGCAGCGACCGTGCCTCGACCGAGACGCCGTGCGCCGCTCGAACGCAGGAAAGTCCGCCCGCGGGTGGGGCAAAGAGTCGCGACCGCGGCAAGAGGGACCTCCCGAACGTCTTCCTCGCCGTCCCCACCTTCGCGGCCGGGCTGCGAAGACGGGATGGCCATCGGCGTCCGAGGACCAGGCGAGCGCCGCGACGTCGATGCGCTCTGGCCGCGGGTGGGTCGTTCGATGGCCATCCCGACCAGAGTGGCGATGCAGAAGCTCGTCGAGCGCGAGCTCGCGCGCGGAGAGAGCGCACGGGTCGAAGCGCTCTACGGGGGGTCGAAGACAATCCCGTATGCGCAGCAGAGGATCATGGCGTGGGAAGGGCTCACTTGCTTGGGTGGCTGCACGGCGGTTCGCCAAGATGTATCGCCAGGCAACCAGTTATTCTCCGCTCGGATGACCGTCGATGAAGCACGCGACGTTCACGGCATCCCTGCCGGAACGCAAGCGTACGAGCTCGCGGGGACAACGTTCACGCCCGTCGAGCTTTCTGACCCTATCCAGGCAAGCCCTGCGCTTCCCTCTCGCCGACGACACTGACATCCTCGACCGATGCGAATTGCGTTCCTCTCTCTGAGTCTCTGCGTCGGCGCACTCCTCGCGGGCGCGACGAGCGCTCCGAAGCACGGCGGTGGCCTCAATTCCTGTGGCTGCCACGTGAACCACCGCACCGGTGAGTGCCATTGCCACCGCGACACCGGCTGCGGCTGCGCATGCCAGCCGGATCGCTGCGAGTGACCGTACCCCACATCCGCACGCGGGCTGTGGGCGAAAGGGGTCTGACCCCTTCCCCGGCGAAGCCCCGCGACCGTCATCATGCGATGGTCCGTCTCACGCGTGCTCGCACGGTCTGGCTCGTCTGCGTGATGGCCGTCGCGCTCGTGGCCTGCAGTGCGGGCCAGCCATGTCCCCCGCTGACGACGACGTGCGGCACCGGCGCTCTGATCGGTCAGATCCGCGGCGACATCGGGAACGACTCCGTCGATGCGCGCGGTCCTGCGCCAGCCTGGTTGCTGCTCGACGTCTACGAGGGCAACTCGACCGCCTATGGCGCGCCCATGACCATCGTCGCGACGCTCACCTCGCCGCCGGGCACGCAGTTCCGCCTGTCGGCCTACGCCGAGACGCGCGCCTACAACACGGACGGCGGCCCGCCGGCGCCGACGGCCGATGGCGGCCTGTTGCTCGCCTGCGATCGGATCGCGGCGACCAGCGACGCCTCGTCCTCCCTCACCCTGTCCTGGGGTGAGTCGACCACGGAGTGGGCGAACGGCGTCGAGGACGGCCGCCGCGTCGCGTTCGTGATCGAGCACGTGAGCGGCGATTGCCCCGACGGAGCGACCTGGCACCTCGTCGTGAGCCATCCGTAGCGCACGCGGAGAGTAGCGGGTGCGGGCGGCCCGGCGGCTGTCGTACGCTCGTCGCATGCTGGAGAACGACGAGGCCGCCCTGTGTTCGTTCTGCGGCAAGCACCGTGACGTGGTTCGGTGGCTCGTCGCCGGTGAGCGGGCGACGCTCTGCGACGAGTGCATCGCTGCGTGCAACGAGATGCTCGCCACGGCCGCACCCGGCTGGGTCTACGGTACTCCGTACCCTCTGCCGATTCGGGTCTGGCCGGACAGGCGCTGCGCGTTCTGCGGGAGGAGCGACGCTGCCAAGTTCATCGCGTCGACACTGCCGTCCGAGGCTCCTCCAGAGTCCACGTTGGGCCACAGCGTGTGCGACCGCTGCGTGGTCTACTGCAACGACCACCTGGTGCTCGAGCTGAAGAGGAGGTCCGACGCGGGCGACCAGGTGGACTGAAGGCTCGTTGGGTCTTGTGTCAGGGCGAGCGTGTCGCGCGAAAGGGGTGTGACCCCTATCTGCGCTTGTCAATCACCTACCACGCGAGAATGCCGGACGGTTCGGCTCGGTGTGAGGTGAGAGACAGGCCGGGCATGTCGGCGACATGGCACCCGATGACCACGGGCATCGCGGGTGAGTTGAGCCGCGTCGGGTCGCGTC
>JBBSAT010000326.1:0-8617 GCA_038252025.1 Polyangiales bacterium
GTGCACGAGCCGCCCTCGCACTGGTTTGCGCGCGCGGGAATGCAATCGAAGCCACACGAGCCGCAGTCCGTAGCGTCGCGCCCCGGGTTTGCGCAGTACGCCGTTCCGCCCGCGACGACGGCCGGACAACAGATCGAGTTCTCGGCGCCGGTGCAGCCCACCTCGGCGCTACCACAGGAGCACTGGAAGTCGACGCACGAGTCCCCACGCCGGAGCGGGATGCACGCTCGTCCGCAGACCCCGCAGTTCGCCACGTCCGTCGAGAGGTCCACACACAGGGGCTCGCCCCCCGGACCAGGACAGCACGCGCGTCCGGGGCCGCAGTCGACCGCGCAACGACCGGCGTCGTGCCCTGGAGCGTCCTCGGTGGCGGCGTCCATCCCGGCGTCAGCCCCCGCGTCCACACCCGCGCCTCCGGGGCCGCAGGCGAACAGGAGACAAGCGGCGGAGCAGAGCCAGGCGAGACGAAGCACGACCCCGAACCGTGCGCGATCAACGCCCACGGGTCGAGTTGGGATCTGCAAACCCGCGCCGCACGACCAGCTCGCCGTCGACCCGCTCCCCGATCGCGACGAGCCCGCCCCCCTCGGAGATGAGCGCGACCGGCTTGCCCATCTGCAGGTCGGGATCGGCGCCCGGGATGCGTCGCCCGGCGCGGGCATGGGCTTCGGCCGCCGCATCGAGGACCACGCGCGGCAGCGCGCAGACGGCCTCTTCGAGACTCAGGAGCGAGCCCTCCACGGTCTCCCGCGCGTCTGACTCGCCTTCGCGTGCGCGCCGGAGCGTCTCTCCGTCGATGGCAGCGGAGACGAGGAACGCCCCACTCCCGGTGCGTCGCAGCGCGACGAGGTGCCCGACCGTTCCGAGCGCGAGCGCGATGTCCCGCCCGAGCGAGCGCACGTAGAAACCCTTCGCCGAGCGAACGCGGAAGCGGATGGAGCTCGCGTCCAGCCCGAGGAGCGCGATCTCGCGGACCTCGACCTCACGCTCTTTCACTTCGACGATCTCGCCGCGCCGGGCTCGCTCGTGGAGCGGGACTCCATCGACCTTGATCGCGCTGTATGCGGGTGGGCGCTGCACCCCGGGCCCCACGAACCGCGCGAGGACGGCAGCGACTGCGTGCGGATCGAGCACCGGAACAGGGGCCCGCTCGGTGACCGTCCCTTCGGCGTCGAGCGTGTCCGTTCCCGCGCCGAGCATGAGCTCGGCCTCGTACTCCTTGTCGTCCGCCGTGAGGTAGGGGACGAGCTTCGTGGCCTCGCCGATCGCCAGGACGAGGACACCGGTCGCCATCGGATCGAGCGTGCCCGCGTGTCCGACGGCTCGCGTCCGGAGGGCGCGCCGCGCCCACATCACCACATCGTGCGACGTCGGCCCGCGCGGCTTGTCCACGACGAGAACGCCGTGCGGCCCCGCGCTCGCCATGTCGGCTCTACTTCCCGGGGACGGGACGCACGGAGGAGCCGCGCTTCGCGACCGGCAGCCCCAGCGACTCGAACGACGCCGAGAGGACCTTCTCGCGCGCCTCGGGCAGACCCATCGCGAGCGATGCGCCTGCGGCCGACCGATGACCACCGCCACCGAGCGCCACGGCGATGCCCGAGACGTCTCCGCCCTCGCCGGCGCGGAGGCTGACCTTCACCTCGGAGCCCTCTTTTCCGTCCGGCTCCCAGAGCAGCACCGCGACCCGGACGCCTTCGAGCATCCGTCCGTAGTTCACCATGCCCTCGATCATGTCGTCGGTCGCGTGGGCGCGGGCCAGCATCGCGCGGTCGACCGAGACGAACGCGATCGTGCCGTTTCCCTCGAGCGTCATGGCACGGAGGACCTCGCCGAGGAGGGACAGCCGCGCCGGCTGCCAGCGCTCGAAGAGGCACGATGCGACCTTCCAGGGATCGACGCCTTGATCGAGAAGCTCCGCGGCCAGGAGGTGCGTCTCGGCGCGCGTGCCCGAGTACCGAAAGCCGCCCGTATCGGCGACGATCGCGGCATAGATCGGCTGGGCAGCCGCACGTGGGACGGGGTTGAGCCCGAGGTCGTGCGCCATGCGGAGCACCACCTCCCCGGTGGCGCAGGCATCGATCTCGCGCACGGCCAGGTCTCCGAAGCCGTCGTGAGCCGCGTGGTGATCCACGATCACGATCGGCCCCGTCTGCTCCTTGCCCGGGAGCGGGGGGACGAGCTCACGCGCCGCTGCATCCATGACGAACGTCGCGTCGAACACGCCCGCGGGCACGTGATCGACGACGCGCTCCATTCCCTCGAGGAACTGCAGGAGCGGCGGAACCCCGCCGTCGCTGTACACGACGCACTCCTTGCCGAGCGCGTCGAGCGTGGCCGCGAGGCCGAGCGCAGAGCCGAGCGCGTCTGCGTCCGGCCTCATGTGACAGGTCACCAGGAAGCGACGGCCAGCTCGAATCCGTTCGACCGCGATGGGACGCGTCACACTCCACGCCCTTTCGCGCGGGCCGGGGGCATCTCCGCCGACACGTCCGCAGCAGTATCCTCGTCGGCCACCGAGCGCAACAGTTCCTCGACCCGGGTCGCCTTGTCCGCCACGTCGTCCCACGCGAAGCGCAGGTCCGGGGCTCGCCGAAGCGCGAGGCGTCGCGCGAGCTCGCGTCGCACGAACGGCTGCGCTCGTCCGAGCGCCCTGACCAGCCGCTGCTGGCGCGCCGCCGTGGGATCGGGGTCGAGGAGTCGGACGAACACGCGCGCCAGAGAGAGGTCTCGCGTGACGCTCACTGCGGAGATTACGCAGCCGGCCACGTCCGGATCATGCACCTCTCCGCGGATGAACATGTCCATCAGCTCTTCGCGGATGCGGTCGCTCACCTTCGCGGCGCGGGTTCCCTCAGGGCTCGTCATCGTCGTCCCCCGGCTGCGCGAACGACCGAGCCGCGAAGGGGCTGCTCCCGGCGGAATCGCTCCCGAAGTGATCAGTCCCGAAGTGATCAGTGTAGTGCTCGATCTCGGTGGCTCGATCGAGGACCACCGCCGACGACGCCGTCGTCACGAAGCTCCCGATCGTGTCCAGCATGGAGCTGGCATGCCTCGAATCGTTCGACACCACCACGATCCCGATCGTGGCACGCCGGTGGGCATCGAGGTCGCCCACCTCGGCGACCGCCGCGTTGAACTTGTGTCGCACGCGGTCGATCACGCGGCGCACCACCGCTCGCTTGTCCTTGAGAGACCTGCTCTCCGGGATTCCGAGCACGATGCGCGCGATGCCGACCACCATCCGATCACCGACGCCCCTCCGCTCGATCTGAAACCACACGCTCTCGTCGTGAGGCGGGCGCACAGGGCGGGTGCACAGGGCGACCGCCTCACCCGCTCGGACTCGCTCACAGGACCGCTGCGGTCTCTTCCATCTCGAAGCACTCCAGGATGTCCTTGTCTTTGACATCGTTGAAGCCTTCGAGCGCGATGCCGCACTCGAAGCCCATCGAGACTTCCTTCGCATCGTCCTTCACGCGACGAATCGAGGCGATCGTGCCTTCCCAGACCATGACCGAGTCGCGAACGACACGGACCTTCGCGTTGCGCTTCATCGTGCCGCTGAGCACGTAGGAGCCGGCGATGGTACCGATCTTCGGGATACTGAAGACCTGTCGGACCTCGGCCTTGCCGAGCTCCTTCTCCTTGAAGATCGGCGCGAGCAGGCCCGTCATGGCCTTCTTCACCTCGTCGACCGCTTCGTAGATCACGCTGTAGTTGCGGATGTCGACGCCTTCGCTCTTCGCGACGGCTCCGGCCTGTCCTGCGGGGCGAACGTTGAAGCCGACGATGATCGCCTTCGACGCGCTCGCGAGCATGACGTCGTTCTCGGTGATGCCGCCGACACCCGTGTGGATGACGTTGACCTTCACCTTCTCGGTGGACAGCTCGGTGAGCGCCTTCACGAGCGCCTCGACCGAGCCCTGGACGTCGCTCTTGATGACCAGGTTGAGCTCCTGGACCTCGCCTGCGGCCATCATCTTGTAGAGGTCCTCGAGACCTCGGGCCGTGCTGACCTTCGCCTTCGCCGCCACGGACTTCTTCCGCGTCTCGACGAGGTCCTGCGCCTTGCGCTGATCGGTGACGACGAAGAAGGGGTCACCCGCCGACGGGACCTCGGGGAGACCGAGCACTTCGACGGGCGTCGAGGGCCCAGCCTCCTTGAGCCGCCGACCGCGATCGTCGGTGAGCGCCCGAATGCGCCCGAGCGCGGTGCCCGCGAGGACGAGGTCGCCCTGGTTGAGCGTGCCGTTCTGCACGAGCACGTTCGCGACGATGCCGCGGCCCTTGTCGATGTACGCCTCGAGCACGACACCCTCCGCGGGCGCTGCGATGTTGGCGGCCAGCTCCATGATCTCGGTCTGCAGCGCGATCGTCTCGACGAGGAGATCGACGCCTTCGCCGGTCTGCGCGGACACGTTCACGAACAGGGTGTCGCCACCCCACTCTTCGGGATTGAGACCGAGGCCCGCGAGCTCCTGACGGATCTGATCCGGCCGGGCGCCCTCCTTGTCGATCTTGTTCACCGCGACGATGATCGGGACCTCCGCGGCCTTCGCGTGGTTGATGGCCTCGCGGGTCTGCGGCATGACGCCGTCATCGGCGGCCACCACGAGCACGACGACGTCCGTCGCCTGCGCACCACGCGCGCGCATCGCCGTGAAGGCTTCGTGGCCGGGCGTGTCGAGGAAAACGACGGGACCGCGGGCCGTGTCGACGCGATAGGCGCCGATGTGCTGCGTGATGCCGCCCGCCTCGCCAGCTGCGACGCGCGCCTTGCGGATTCGATCGAGCAGCGACGTCTTGCCGTGATCGACGTGGCCCATGACGGTCACGATCGGAGCGCGAAGCTCCCCCGGCTGCTTCTCTTTACCGGCCTCGCCGCGGGCTTCGCTGACGAGATCGTCATCGCTCTTCGCGACGTTCTCGACCTCGTAGCCGAAGTCGCTCGCGATGATCTTCGCGGTGTCGGAGTCGAGCGTGCTGTTGATGTTCACGCCGCCCATGCCGAGCGTCATGAGCTTCATCAGGACGTCCGTGGCCTTGAGGCTCATCTTCTGAGCGAGGGCCTGCAGACCGATGTTGTCCTCGATGCGGATGACGCGCTTCTGGGCGCTGGGCACCGTGATCTCGGTCTTGGCGCCCTTCTTTCCGGGGAGAAGGCGGCGCTTGCCCTGCATGCGGCCCGTCTGCGGGCGGCCAGGCTGACCGAGGCTCGTACGAGCGACTTCGACGCGGCGCTTCTGCGTGCCGTCGGGGATGTACGTCGAGGTTCGCTGCTGCGCGTGCTGCGTGACGATCCGCGTGACCGTCGCGGCCGACGGTGCCGGCGCCGACGGCGCCGTGGCGGTGCCACGCTGGACGACACCCGGCGGAAGCATCGAGTGCGCGAAGCGCTCGGATGCCGGCGGCGGCGACGACGGTCGCGCCATCTGTCGCGGCTCGGCGACGGGCTCTGGTTCGTAGCGCTTCACGGGCTCGGGGGCTGCGTGCTGCGGAGCCGGCTCTGGCTCTGGCTCTGGCGCGCGCGGAGCGGCCGCGACGGCGGGCTCCGCCACCGGCAGGGCGACGCGCGGAGCCGGCGTCGGACGCGCGACCGGGGCCTTCTCGACCTCGACCTCGCGAGGCTCGGGCGCCACGACCGGGGCGCGTGCCACGGGCGGGGCCACCGGCTCCGGCGCGGCAACGGGCTCCTCGACCTTCGGCGCAGCCTGCACCGTCCGCCGTCGTACGACGGTCGGGCGGATTCGCTCTTCCACCGTGTTCTCGAGCTTGTCCTTCTCGAGCGCGCGCTTGACGCGATCGATGTCGACGGCTTCGAGCGAGCTCATGTGGTTCTTGACCTGGATGCCCAGGCGTTCGACCCGCTTCATGAGCTCGGTGTTCTCGAGCCCTAGCTCGCGAGCGACCTCGTAGACCCGGACCTTAATCATTCCGCCTCCGCCTCCGACTTCGAGGGCGACGCCCCGGAAACATCAGTCTTACCCGCCAAAGTACCGAGCATCGTCGCCACGCGAGCCAGCTCCACTGCGATCCCCCGATCGAGGACCCCGAGCACGCCGAGCTCGGCGCGCGAAGTCAGGCCACCGAGGAAAGCCTTGTCCGCGAGCACCGCGACCGGCTTTCCAGCCGAACGCACCCGCTCTGTCAGCTGGACGCTACGACCCGCCGCGTCCTCCGCCACCACGAGCAGCGCCAGCTTCTGCGACTCGACGGACCGGACCACCGCTTCCGTGCCCAGCGCGATCCGCTTCGCGCGGATGCCCCCGAGGAGCAGCCCCTTCGCTCGACCGACCAGCTGCGCTTCGATCGCCAGAGCGAGCTCCGCTTCGTTCACGCTGACCGCGCAAGAGAGCGACCGCGCGAACCCGCCTCGGTTCGCTGCCAGGGCCAGGCAGCTGCGCGATGCGTGCACCGAGACGCCACGACCGCCCAGCTTGCCGCGGAGGTCGGGCACGAGCTGCGCGCCTGCGTGCTCGGACAGGGCCAGGCGAACGAGCGCGCCGCGCGCGTCGTGCTGACGACAGCCCGCACACGTCCGCTCCGAGATCTCTCTCGGTTCGGTCACGGCCGCCATGGTGTCCGCCTGCTCCATCTCGTTCAGCTTTCGCCCTCGACGGGCAGAGCCTCGGCGGCTCGCGCCACGCTCGCTCGCTGTGCGGCTCGAATGTTCTCGAGGTCGTTGTCGAGGAAGCGCTGAACCGCTTCCTGGACCTCGCGCGCCTTCTGATTGCCGAGGCCCGTGCGGATGGCGAGGCGGTCGACGTCCGCCTCGCGGAGGACCTCCTGCACGCCGCGATACCCGCCGCGCTCGAGCGCATCGGCCACGCGCTCGGTGACACCGCTCGCGAGCACGAGCATGTCGCGCTCGGAGATGAGGTCGCCGCGCTCGATGACCTGCGCGATGCGATGCGCGCGATACTTGTCCATCGCGCCAGCAGCCTCGAGGCGGAGCTTCTCGGCGCGCGGCGCCGAGCCGACACCCTCGATCGCCGCGATCTCCGCGTCGTTCGCCTCGGCGACCTCGTCCACCGTGCGGAAGCCCGCCCGGTAGAACGACTTCGCGATCGTCTCGTCGACGCTGGGCATCATCCCGAGCGACTCGAGCGCCTGATCCTCGATCTGGCGGAAGCGCGTGTCGCTGATGATGTCGAGACGCCATCCCGTCAGCTGCGAAGCCAGACGGACGTTCTGTCCGCGCCGACCGATCGCGAGCGAGAGCTTCGCGTCGGGGACGACGAGCTCCATGCTGTGGTTGCCCTCGTCGATGATGACGCGGCTCACCTCTGCGGGTGCGATCGCGTTGCAGACGAAGCGCGCGGGGTCGCGATCGAAGGGAACGATGTCGATCTTCTCGCCGCGAAGCTCCTGCACGACGGCCTGGACGCGCGAGCCCTTCATGCCCACGCACGCGCCGACCGGATCCACGTCCGAGTCACGGCTCGTGACCGCGATCTTCGACCGCGCGCCAGGCTCGCGCGCCGCAGCGACGATCTTGACGATGCCTTCGTAGATCTCCGGCACTTCCATCTCGAAGAGCTTGACCAGGATGCCGACGTCCGTGCGCGAGAGGACCACCTGGGGCCCGCGCGCTTCACGGTCGATGTCCTTGAGGAGCGACACGATCCGATCACCGGGTCGGTAGTTCTCCCGCGGCGTCTGCTCGCGCTTCGGGAGCACGGCCTCGGTGCGACCGTTGAGGTCGACGATGATCGCGTCTCCACGCTCGAACCGGCGCACGACGCCGGAGATGAGCTCGCCGCGGCGCTCCTTGAACTCGTTGAAGACGAGCTCGCGCTCGGCGTCGCGGACGCGCTGGATGATGACCTGCTTGGCCGTCTGCGCCGCGATGCGACCGAAGCCGCGCCGGTGCTGCTGCATCTTCAGCAGGTCGCCGAACTCTTTGTCCTGCTGGCGCGCCTTCTCGGCGTCGTCCGGCATGTAGAAGATCTGGAACCCGAGCTCCTCGCCGATCTCCGCTTCGAGCCCGTAGCGTCGGGCTTCCTCGGCAGCGATCTCGCGCTCGTCGTTGGTCACGGCGTCGACGACGATCATGTACTGGAAGAGGTCGACGTTCCCCGAGTCGGGGTTGTATCGAGCCTCGAGCTCACGGGACATCCCGAACGAGCGCTTGGCCGCCGTGAGAATCGCCTGTTCCATCGTCTCGGTCAGAACGGCAGTGTCGATGCCCTTCTCCTTGCTGACCTGCTCGATGATGCTCTGCAGCGAGTTGCTACTGCCCTGCATGGAAACCTGCCTCTTCTTCGGAGTCCGTCACCAGAACCAGGCCGACCGACGCCGACCACCAGAAACCACCTCGACCAGAAACCACGTCGACGTTCAGTCGAACCGATGCACCAGGTTTGCTTTCGCGATGGCGGCGAGAGGGATCTCGAAGACGACCTCTCCGTCCGCCACACGTACGATGTCGCCCGCGACACTCTCGAGGATGCCGGAAAAGCGGCGACGCACACCGTCTCCGACCGGGAGCCGCGTGGTGATGCGCACCTCGCGGCCAGTGAAGCGCTCGAAGTCGCGCCGCTTCACGAGCGGTCGATCGAGCCCAGGAGAGCTCACCTCGAGCCGATATCGTCCGCTCGGCGTGACGTCCTGA
>JBBSAT010000327.1:0-8507 GCA_038252025.1 Polyangiales bacterium
CAGACCGTCAGTCGGCTGCCGGCGACGTACTTCCCAGGGAAGGCCTTCTGCTGCTGCGTGGGACAGCACACGCAAGCGCCGCGCTCCCACGCGAGGAAGAGATCGAAGACGCTGAGATCGAAGGTGAGATCGAAGGTCTGGGAGAAGCGATCCTCGTGCGTGATCGCGTAGCGCTCGGCCATCACGTCGAGGAAGGCGCGCGCGTTCGCGTGCGAGACCATCACGCCCTTCGGGACGCCCGTCGATCCGGAGGTGAAGAGGAGGTACGCGATGCCGTCGGGCGCGGGCTCGGCCGGCCGGAGGTCCGCGGCGTCCGCCAGCTCCGCGCGCGAGACGAAGCGGTGGCTCGGGAAGCGCGCACGAAGCTCGCTCGCGTCCTCCAGGTGCGGGACGACGATCACCAGCGCGCGATCGAGCCCCTCGAGAACGGCGCCGAGCACCCGCAGCCCGCTGGCGTCGACGACGAGCGCGCGGACGAGCGAGCGCTGCAGCATCGCGCGCGTCCGATCCGGCGGAAAGAGCGGGTTGAGCGGCACGTACCCGTCGCCGCGGAAGAGCGCGCCGAGGAGCCCGGCGAACGTCTCGGCGTGCCGGTGACCGAGCACCGCCGTCAAGAGCGGCTCACCGGGCTGCTTCGGCGCCTCGCGGTCGAGCGTGGCGGCGACGCGGCGGGCGTACGCCGCGACCTCTGCGTACGTCCACGCCTTGCCCTCGACCTCGAGCGCGGGGCGATGCGGATGCTCCGCCACGGAAGCGAGGAACCCGTCGCGCAGCGTCTGCTTCATCGCTTGCCTTTCAGTGACCCGCGAGCGGGGCGAAGAAGCCCGCCCAGAGCGTATCGACGCTCGTGAAGACCTCTGGCTCGATCGCATCCGTGTCGACCTCTTCGCCGCGCAGCGACTCGATGAAGAGCACGAGCTCGACGACGTCGAGCGACGAGAGGATCCCGAGCTCGAGCACGCGCGTGTCGTCGGTCACGTCGCCCTTCGCGGGAGCCTTGCTGTGCTCTCGGATCCACGCCTTGAGCTTGTTGCGAATGAGCGACTGGTCCATCGACGACGAACGTAGCAGGCGAGAGGAGACGGGCACGACGGACGAAGCGCCCCTCGGCGCGTTGCCGGCGGGGCGTAGGTCGCATAGACGGAACCGCGATGAGCCACACGCACATCGGCGTCGTACTGATCGGACGAAACGAGGGCGAACGCCTCGTTCGCGCGCTCGGCTCCGTCGTTCCCGAAGGGGCAACCGGCCTCACTGAGGCCATCGGCCGCACCGTCGTCTACGTGGACTCGGGCTCGATGGACGGAAGCCGAGAGAGAGCGCGCGAGCGAGGCGTCGAGGTCGTCGAGCTCGATCTCTCACGGCCCTTCACCGCGGCTCGCGGTCGCAATTCCGGCTTCGCGCGCCTCGTCGAGCTCGCGCCCGAGACGGACCGGGTCATGTTCGTCGACGGCGACTGCGAGGTCGTCTCGGGCTTCATCGAGGCTGCGTCGGCCGAGCTCGACCGGGACCCGGGGATCGTCGCGGTCTGCGGCTATCGGCGCGAGCGCTTTCCGGAGCGGAGCGTCTACAACCGCGTGTGCGACGTGGAGTGGCGGAGCGGCGCTGCGGGGGAGTGCCAGGCCTTCGGCGGCGACGTGATGATCCGCCGCGCGGCGCTCTCGGCGATCGGCGGCTACGACGAGACGCTCATCGCCGGCGAGGATGAAGAGGTCGGCATCCGTCTGCGCAAGAACGGCGGCCGACTCCTGCGGCTCGATCGCACGAGCACGCTGCACGACGCTGCGATGACGCGCTTCTCGCAGTGGTGGACGCGCGCGCGTCGAGCGGGCCATGCGTTCTCGGAGATCTCGGGGCTCCACGGCGAGCCGCCGGAGCGACACTGGGTCGACGAGACGCGTCGCGCCGTCGTCTGGGGCGCCGCGCTGCCCGGCCTCGCGCTCGGGCTCGCACCGCTCAGCCTCGGCGCATCGCTCGGGCTCCTGTCGCTCTATCCGCTCCAGGCGACGCGGATCGCGTGGATGGCGAGACGACGCGGGCTCTCGACGGTGGACGCCGCCGCGTGGGGCGCCTCGTGCGCGCTCTCGAAGATCCCAGAGGCCATCGGCATCCGGCAACATCGGCGGGGCCTCGCGCGCGGCGAGCGAGCGAAGATCATCGAGTACAAGTAGGGCGCGCGCGTGGGTGGTGGTCCCGGCCGCGCGTTCTTGGCATGCTCGCGCGATGAGAACCTCTGGCTTCACCCTGCTCTTCGTCCTCGTCGCATCGACCGGGTGCGGTGGTGACGCGCCTCCCGCCGAGGAAACCGACGCCGGGCGAGACGCCGCCGTCACGCCTTCCGATGCGGCTGCGGCGGACGACGCGTTCGTCGAGCGCCCCGACACGGGCCCGCGGGACGACGCAGGGATGACGACCGTCGCGGGCGGCGACGTCTCCGGCGCCTGGTGCGGCACGATCGAAGTGACGGGCGACGTCACGATCGCCGTCGGCGAGACGCTGACGATCTGCGCGGGCGCCGCGGTGCACTTCGCCGCGGGCGCGGGCATGACCGTCGAGGGCACGCTGGCGATGCCGGGCGTCGACGGCCTCCCGATCACGCTCGACTCGGCCGCGAGCTGGCCGGGGCTCTCGATCAGCGGCACCGTCGACGGGAGCTTCGTCGATCTCAGCAACGCCGCGCAGGCGATCTCCGGGCTCGCGGGATCGACCATCCGGCTCGACGACTCGACCATCAGCGCCTGCACGCGGACGCTCGCGCTCGCGAACGGCGGGACGTTCGATCGCACCACCATCACGGCGGGGAGCACGGTGACCGTCACCGGCGGCGTGTTGCGGATGACCGACTCGGTGCTGGATCTCCAGCACGGCCCGAACCCGCCGGACTGCACCGACTGGGCCGGCGGAGGCGCCGTCCTCGATCACGTCCGCTTCACGGGCTGCCACTGCCCGATCCACATCAACAGCGCGTCGGAGGTGTTCACGATCACCAACTCGATCCTCGACGCGGCCACGAACCCGATCATGATCGCCGACTGCACGGCGACCTTCACCAACAACGACTTCGTCGGGATCTCGTCGCTCGTCCTCGACATCGGCGACCGCACGGGCGTCACGTGCGACGTCGCGAGCAACTACTGGGACGGGCCCGCGGGGCATGGTGCTCAGGTCGGGACCGGAAATCACGCCCAGTTCACCGGCGAAGACATGGTCCTCGCCGCCCCGGTCGCGGGCGCCGGCCCGCGCTGACGCCTGGCTCCGAGCCGCGCCGAACCGTCGAACGTGGTGCGATGAAGCTCCTCACCGTCATCCTCAACTTTCGAACGCCGGAGCTGACGCTCAGGGCGGTCGAAGCGGCCGACCGCGCGATGGCGCGCTTCACGGACGCGCGAATCGACATCGTCGACAACGACTCGCGTGACGGTTCGTTCGAGACGATCCGGCTGGGGATCGCGGGCTACGATCCGGCCCGCGTCCGCCTGCTCGCCTCGCCTCGCAACGGTGGGTTCGGCGCCGGGAACAACCACGCGATCCGTGCGGCGCTCGCGGAGAGCGATCCGCCCGAGCTCGTCTACATTCTGAACTCCGACGCGTTCCCGCGAGAAGACGCCATCGAGGCGCTGGTCACGTTCCTCGACGCGCACTCCGACGTGGGCTTCGCCGGGAGCTACATCCACGGGGTCGACGGCGTGCCGCACGAGACGGCGTTCCGCTTCCCGACGGTGTGGAGCGAGATCGAATCGGGGCTCGGCCTCGGGGTCGTGTCGCGCTTGCTCGAGAAGTACCGCGTGCCGATCCTCCCGATGCCGGACAAGACCCGTGAGGTCGACTGGCTCGCAGGCGCTAGCCTGATGATGCGCGCGAGCGTGCTCCGCGACATCGGCCTCTTCGACGAGACGTTCTTCCTCTACTTCGAGGAGACGGACCTCTGCCGGCGCGCCAAGCGGGCGGGCTACTCGACCTGGTACGTGGTGGAGAGCCGCGTCGCGCACGTCGGCTCGGCCTCGACGGGCATGAAGAAGTGGCGACGCATCCCGACGTACTGGCTCGACTCGCGCGCGCACTACTTCGAGAAGAACCACGGCGCCGGCTATCTTCGGGCTGCCAACGCCGCGTCGGCGGCTGCGCTCGGCATCTTCCGCGTGCGGAGGGCGCTCCAGCGCAAGTCCGACCCCTACCCGCCCGGCTACTACGGGGACTTCGTTCGCTACAACCTGCTCCGCGGGAAGCGCCGCCCGTAGAAGGCAGGCCGCGCGCTTCAGAGCTCGGGCTGCTCTTCGAGCATCCCGATGCGCAGGAAATAATTCACGATCTTCTTGCTGACCTTGTTGCGCTGTTCCTTGCAGACCGGATGCGCGAGCGCCTTCGTGCGCACCTCGTACGGGTCGGCGAGCCCGGCGTCCTTGTACATCGTGGGGTTGTAGAAATCGCCCCAGCTCGACTTGAGGTACTGCGCGAGCCAGGCATGGAAGCCAGCCTTCACGTCGGGGCTCCACGTGGGAGACCACTTCTCCCAGATCTCGCGCGAGTACTCGCGCCCGAACCCGAGATGGCGAGCCTCGTCGCGGTGGTGGACGAAGTTGATCTCCTGCACGAGCGGATGGATACGCTTGTCTCGCTGCATCACGATGTTGAAGTAGTCGCCGATCTCCTCGACGACCATCACCTTGCAGAAGAACGCGACGTCCTCCTCGCCCTTCGCCCACTCGCGCGGCAACGAGATCTTCTTCTCGGGGTAGACCTTGCCGGCGTAGCGCCGACAGAACTCCCCGAACATGATCATGTGCTTGTTCTCTTCGTCCATGAAGTGATGCAGATACTGGGTCTCCTCCAGCGTCATGCGTGACGAGTAGAGCCGATCGCTCATGCCGGCGACGAGCGGCCGCTCGCCCTGCAGCGTCAGCGAGAAGAAGTTCACGATCTCCCAGAAGGAGAGCTTCTTCTGCTGCTCCTCCGTGAGCGCGTCCCACATCTCCGTGCCGTAGATCGAGACGAGCTCCGGGCTCATCATCCACTCGTGCTCGGGGAGCTTCCCCTCGGGCCACTGGAAGTACGAGTAGACGTCCCAGAGCCCCTTGCGGGATGCCTTCGTGAGCTGCTCGGCGAGCACCGATGTCGCGTCCATGGCTTCGATCATGGGCGCATCGAGCTGCTCGGCAAGGCCTCCGAAGCGCGAGCCGCGCCCCTCACATGCAGCGAGCCCGAAGTGTGTCGAGGTCGCCGTGGCAGGTCGTACACGCGTGCGCGTTCGTCTCGAGCGCCGTGCGACACGACGCGGCGAACCCCGGAGGATGCGGGCTCACGCCGCCGCCGAGGCCCAGCGCCCCGTGGCAGGTCACGCAGTCGTCCTCGGCGTGGCAGCTCACGCACGACTGCATCGATCGACGCGCTTCGACGCCGTGAAGGTTGGGGCCACGGCTCCACACTGCGGCAGGCGGGTGATAGCGAATCGGGCTTCGCACGTCAGGCGCGCTGATCTGCGCGATGCCGAGCCGCGCGTGGCACTCCGTGCAGAATTGCTGGATCGTGTGGCAGCTGGTGCAATGCGTCTCGTCGCGCCGCGCCATCACGGGGTGTGTCGAGAGAAAGTCGCCTGGATGGATCCGCGTCACGCGAACGCGACCATCGTGACAGTCCACACACTCGCTCTCGCGATGACAGGTCGCGCAGAGCGGGCCTTCGTCGGCCGCGACCCAGCGATGGCGAACGAGCCACTCGTGATCGTGCGCCATCCCCGCGAGCCAGCGCGGCGGGAGCATGTCGCCCTCGGGGAAGTGGGTGCGCAGCTGCCCCGAGGGCGTCGCGACGTGACAGCCGGTGCACGTGAAGGGCGCGACGGGGGGCTCGTGGCCCGCGAGCGCGAGCCCGTCGGGCGCGTGGCAGCCGAAGCAATCGCGCATCGTCGGGAGCTGCGCGCGCGTGCCGAGACGCACGTCGCGGACGCCCGCATGACAGCTCTCGCAGGTCTGCCCCCGCGAGACGTGCGCCACGTGGGAGAAGCGCAGGTGAGGCGCCGGCATCGACGAGCTCGGCACCACCGCGACCGGAAGCCCGACCACGCCGTCGGGATCGTTGCCCTCGAAGCCGACGTGGCACGTGCCGCAGGTCGTTGCTGTCTGCGAGGAGCGATCGCGCTCCGCGTCGTGACACGGCGCGCAGGCTTCCTCGTTCGGGACGAGCAGGTCGCTCGAGAGAGCGCTCGTCTCGGCCGACGCGTGGCAGCGCGTGCACGCGAGCGCGCGGTGGGCAGGGTGCGAGTGATCCATGCGGATCGCGATGCTCTGCACGGGGTACACGACGACCGACCGGCCTGCGCTCCGGTCGTGCAGCGGCGGATCGTCGCGCCGCTGACCGCGCGCGCCAGACAGCAGGCCGAGCAGCGCGGAGATGGCGAAGCCAGCGAACAGGAGCATCGGGAGGGCGCGCTTCATCGCCAGGTCTCCACCGAGAGCGTCACGAGACCGCGAAAGCGATCGCCGACCACCCGATTGTTCGCGTGCGAGAGCTCGACGATGATCGACGCCTGCGGGGTCAGCGTCCCCACGCCGACGATCGACTCGCTCACCACGGTCCCGTAGGAGTCGGCGCGGTTCGGGTCGTCGAAGTGCCAGAGAGAGAGATGGGCCTCGAGCGCCAGCTCCGGGATGACCGGCCGCGACACGTCGAGCGACACGCCCGCGACGGGCCCGAGCGAACCGCTCCAGCCGAAGCCCGCCGCGTTGATCCGGACCCGCTCCACCCGTGTCCGCATGAACCCTTCGACGCCCGCGTCGAGGTCGTCGCCCGCCACGCCGCCGAGCTCGGCGCGACGGCCGCGCAGCCCCGCCCCCAGCTCGAGATCCGGCGTGAACCGGTAGCTCCCGGAGAGCCGCAGCTGATCGATCGGCGCGAGCGAGAACCACGCCCAGATCGATCCCGGATCGAAGCGCGGGACCTGACGGTCGTAGGCGAGGCGCAGCGAGAACCCGTCGTCGTGGACCTCCGCGGAGAGGAGCCCGGTGATGAGGGTCGTGTCGAGCAGATCGAGCACTGCGATCCCCTCGAGCCGCACCAGCTCACCGAGGTCGGACGTCGCTGTGAAGCCCATGCGGCGCATCACGATGGAACCGTCGTCGTCCCAGAGCTGCCGGAAGGCCGCCCCGAGCATGAGGTAGCTCCCGGGCCCCCCGCGCAAGGAGCCTCCGACCAGCCAGGTCGTGCGCGGCGTGTCGACCCACGGAGCGCGGGCGGGATCGATGCCACCGAGGTCGAGCCGGACACTCCCCGGAGGCTCGAAGGCCGACGAGCCTGCGAAGCTCGTCCGTCGGACGAGCGCGCCGCTCTGGGCCTGGACCGTGATCCACGTCGCCGGGGCGAACGCGAGCTGGAGGCCGTCGAAGCGCGCGATTCCGATCGCGTCGAACATGGTCTGCCGACCGAGACGCGCCGAGATCCCGAGCGGGAGCCCATCGACCGCGGCCCAGAGCATCGGCACGTCGAGCGCCGTGTTCGAGGCGAGCGGCTGGTAGCCTCCGAGGTCGCTCTGATCGGTCGCGCGCACGCAGAGCTCTCCGCCGACGAGGCAGTCGTCGCCGAAATTCTGATCGAGGCGCAGCCGACCGCCGATGGAGATCCGCACCACGCGCCCGGCGGCGTCCGGCTCTCCGAAGATCTGCACGAGGCGAAGGCCGAGGTTCGCCACGAGGCGGCGGCGCGCGAGGAACGCGACCGCGCCGGGCGTCCGCACCTCGTACGCGACGAACGACGTGTTGGCGTCGACCTCGACGTCGAGGGCGCGGACGCTTCGCGAGGGGACGCTGCCGGCGAGCGCGAGGAGGAGCGCGAGGAAGAGCGCCAGCCGTGAACCCAGCCGGCCCGTCCTCGAAGGCTGCCTCACGCGTCCGAGGAACGCGTGAGCCCGAACTCCTTCGAGAGCGCGTCGTCCCAGCAGTCGGCGACGCGTCCCACGTTCTTGATCACCTTGTCGACCTCGCTCGCGTCCAGCCCGCGCACGCTGCGCTCCTCCGTCGCGACGACGTCGTCGCCGAAGAGGCCGAAGCTCGCGCCCGCGAGCTCGCGCGCGTTGAGCTCGAGCAGCCGTCGGAACACGGCAGCCTCCTTGTCCGGCGGCGGCATACGCACGACGGGCGCCAGCACGCGCAGGACACCCTCCCCGCCCTCCCCTCGTGTGATCGCGATCACGACGCGCGCGCTCCCACGGCGCAGCGCGTAGGCGGAGGTCTTCGCATCGCCGGGGATGCGGGCCTTCTCGGGATCGACGCCGAGCGCTTTGATCGTCTTCTCGACCAGCTCGATCGCATGCTGCACGCCGTCGCTCATTTCACGCCTCGTTCCGCGCGCGATTCTGCCGCTACTGCGCCCTCGGGTGTCAAGCCCGCCTTGACGAGGGGACGCCCTCCGGGGCACACGGCTCGCGTGGCCCTCGAGGACGTCATCGACCGGATCGTGCGCGAAGCCGATCCGCTTGCGCTCGACCGCGCGCGCCAGATCTTCAACGAGCGGACAGGGCC
>JBBSAT010000328.1:0-8356 GCA_038252025.1 Polyangiales bacterium
GCTCCTGAACCCGGCCGACCGCGCGTCCGCGGAAGCGCGCGTGGCTCAGGCCGAGGAGGCCGTCGCGCGCGCGGAGTCGGCCGTGGCCGTCTCGGGCGCGTCGCTGTCGATCGTGATGGGGACACCGGGAGGTGAGCGCTACCAGCTCGACGGCGCGCTCAGCGGCAGCGTGCCCACCGCCCCGGGCGCGCTCACCGCGCTCGAAGCGGCGGCGCTCGATCACCGCCCGGAGCTGCGCGCGGCGCGTGAAGCCCTCGCGGCGCAGGGACACGTCCGCGAGGCGACGCTCGCCGCGGGCTATCCGCACCTGGGCATCTACGGCTATGCCGAGGAGTCGAATCCGAACCCGCGCGTGATCCCGCCGACGCAGCAGTTCCTCCCGCTCTGGGAGCTCGGGGCGACCGTGACCTGGTCACCGAACGACCTCGGTACGTCGATGTTTCGCGCGGACGAGATGTCGGCGCAGATCGAGCGCGCGGTGCACGAGCTCGAGCTCGCCGAGGACAGCGTCCGGCTGGAGGTACGCCAGTCGTTCGAAGAGCTGCGCGCGTCGCAGCGCTCGGTCGAAGCGGCGGCAGCGAGCGCGGCGTCCGCCGAGGAAGCGTATCGCGCGCGCGTCGCCGAGCTGAACGCGGGCGAGGCGGTCTTCACGGACCTGCTCGTCACCGACGCCCGGACGACCCAAGCACGCCTCGCCGAGCTACGCGCGCGGATCGTGGCGAACCTCGCGGCCGCGAGGCTACGGCGGGCCCTCGGCGGGGAGTAGCGAGCCGACACGCGTGAGACATAGCGCCTCGCTCCAGCCGCGCGCGGAGGCGAGCGCTCGCAGCCACCACGATCTGGTCATCGGCCCGCTCACTGCGGACGCGGAAGCCCCGTGTCGGGGTCGACCTCTTCGATGCGGTCGTCGCCGGGGGCACGCAGCGTTGCGCTCGGCGGATCGGGCAGGATGTTCTCGTCGCGCTCCGACCCATCGGCGACGCGCTCGCTTCCGACGGTGACGACGATCGGGCCGGCCGGCGTCGGCCCCGGGTCGAACGGGTCGTTGCATCCGGCGAGGATCACCAGGAGGAGCGTTGCTGTCCGGAGGTCGCTGCGAGTCATGGAGTAGCCTCACGCGCGAAGCTGCACCGGGCATGCCGCGCTCTCCGTGCGTGCTCACGCCGCGCGCGCGTCCGCGAGCTCGCCGAAGCGCACGACCGCCTCCCCGACGCCGTCCTCCGCGCGGATCCGTTCGCCGAGCTCGGCCGCGCGGGCGCGCATCGCTTGGTCGCTCACCGTGATTCGAAGCGCAGTCGCGAGCCCGTTCTCCGTGAGCCGAGCGCGCGGGATCGGCGTGGGCCCGACGCCGAGCGCCGCCACGCGGGCGCCCCAGAACGGCTGATCCATCGTGAAAGGGACGACGACCGCGGGGATCCTCTCACCACGGGCTCGATGTTCCCGGACAGCGGCGAGAGCGCGGTCCATGGAGACGATCGCGATGCGCACTCGGGAACCTCCGCTGCGAACCGTACGCGAACGCGCGCCGCTGGCGGCAGGCTTCCAGGCATCGGCGTCGACGCGTTCGGGAGGGCAAAATGCGGCGATGCAACCCCCTGTAGCCGGGGCGCACAGACTTCGGTACGCTCGCCCTGCGATGCTCCCCTCTCGCCAGCAGCCATCGGGACCGTTGACTCGCTGTATCCGGGAGGCGCTCGAGAGCGCCGTGTCACCGGCCGGCGCGAACAACATCCTCGCTGAAGCCCTGAAGCGGGCCTCGCTCCGAGCGGTGCCCGAGGACACGGAGGCCTTCCGCGTGTTCTGCGAGGGGCCCTTCCGGACGGTCGCGTTGAGCGCGATGGGCGAGGACGCGCAGGAGGTGTTCGAGCGACTCGGCCACGTGTTGCGAACGGCGACGAACGACCCGAGCGCGCTCGTGCCGCCTTCCGAGCGCAAGTCGGGGACACACGTCGCGCCCGGTCGCGAGGCGCCTTCGATCGCGAGCGCCGCCGAGAGCGGTTCTTCTCTCAGGCGCCCCGAGCTTCGTGCGGGCTCGCCGGCACCTGCCGGGCGCACGGCGCCGATCGTCTCGCCGACCGCTCCGACCATCGGCGCCATGCCCGCCGTGAGGGTCTCGCCACCGGGCGATCCGAGCCCGTCCGCCGCCGCGCGCTTCGCACCGCTGCCGCCGACGCCGACACCCGTGCGCTCTCTACACCCGACGCGAGACGGCGCGCCCCGCCGAGCGCCGACCGCCGTGCTGGTCGTGACCATGGACGCAGGTCTGATCCGGAGCGTCGAGAGCGAGCTCGCTGCGTACTGCCGCGTGAAGCTCATCGGCAGCGTCGCCGATCTCGCAGCGGCGGGCGCGAGCGCGGGTGAACGATGCGTCGTCGTGATCGACACTGCGATGCCCTCGATCGACGTGCCGAAGTTCGTCGGGCTCATGGCCATGCTGCCGCGCGAAGCGCGCGTCGTCCTCTGGGGCGTCGCACCCCGTCAGCAGCAGCGCCTCGCGACCCTGTTCCCGCAGGCGGCGAACTGGATCGCGAGCGGTACCTCCGAGCTGACCCTCGGGCGCTTCGTGCTCGGCCTCGCGTACTAGGGCTCGCTCCGCTCACCGCTACCGTGCGTGCTCGCATCGAGCACTCCCGTCCGCGGCCAGCTACGCGAGCACTCCTCTAGACTTCGAGCTCGGAGAACGAGTCGGTCACGTAGCCTGCATCGGCACCGAACGAGGCGGCCGGCACGCCGCCGCCGCGGAGCGCCGTGAGCACGGCATGGCTGGCGTTGTGCGCCGAGGGCGATCGATAGTGGACGTTGCCGCGCAGCCGTCCGCCGCCGCGACCCGCGACCAGGATCGGGAAGTTGCTGTTGGAGTGGGTCCAGCCTTCCGTCAGCTCCGTCGTACCGAGGATCGAGACGTTGTCGAGCACACTGCCGGTGCCCTCCGGCGTGTCCCTGAGGCGCTCGAGGAAGTACGCGAGCTGCTCCATCGTGTATGTCGTCGCCGCGTGCACGGTCGCGAAGGGCGCGGGCTGATCGTGGTTGATCTGGTGAAGACCGTTCGTCGCGCCCACCGGCCACATGATCACGCCCGAGCCCGCCGTGCTGAAGAACATCGAGAACGCGCGCGTCATGTCGCACGCGAGCGCCACCGCGCAGAGATCGCTCATCGCGCGGTTCTGCTGATCGATCTGCTCGTTGCCGCCGACGTCGCCGAAGTCCCCCGGGCTCACGGGCGTCGTGCAGACGCTGGGGCCCGTCTCGAGACGCCGCTCGAGGGTCCGCACGCTCTCGAAGTGCTGATCGAGCCGCGCACGATCGCTCCGCCCGACGCGCCCCTCGAGCTCGGTGATCTGTCCCATGACCCCGTCCAGCACGCTGCGACGCGCGAGCGTGACCTGCGACTCGACGGGCACAGCGAAGAGCCGCGCGTACATCGCGCTCGGCGAGTACTCGCTCGGGTTGGGGTTGTTCGGGCCATTGTGCGAGAGGTGCTGGAACGTCGTCCCCTCGTCGGTGCCGCGAAACCTCGTGATCCCGACTTCCAGAGAACGGAACGGCGTCTGCCCGTCGTAGTGCTCCGCTGCGATCTGATCGACCGAGGGGCCGGCGAAGGTCGAGACGATCGTGTCGCGTGTCGTCCCGTTCTGGAAGTAGCGCTGCCCGGTCATGATGCCGGTCATCCCGGAGTGGTGCGGATGCGTCGCCGTCTTGATCTCGCAGCCGCTGATCACACTGAGGTGCGACTTCACGCCCGCGAGCGGCGCGAGCTCGGCCGAGAGCGGGTAGTCGGCCCCGGTGGCGCTCGGCACCCAGTGCTCGGGCCGGACGCCGTTGCCCCAGAACCAGACGCCGAAGCGCGTCGGGATCTCGCCGCCATCGGCGAGCGCGGTGCCTCCGTCGTTCAGCATCGCGTCGAGCAGCGGAAGGCCCACCACGGCGCCCGCGCTGCCGAGGAGCGCGCCGCGCAGGAACGTCCGGCGATTCATCCCCGCACGAGTCGCGCGAGGCACGCGCGCACGACTGTTCTTGGTCGACGGCTTCTTCATGGGGTGGCCCTCACGCACGCGACGATGGCGACGTCGCCGGAGTTCTCGAGCGGCCCGAACCCGCTCACGAAGCCGCGCGATCCGCAGAAGCGATGGATCGCTGCGTTGCACTCGCCGCCCATGCGCGTGCTCGTCGTGCACCCGCCGTGGTGCGCGGAGAGCTCGGTGTAGGTCGAGTCGATGACCACCGCGTTCGGCGTGCAGGCGATCTCGACCGCGTCGCCGCTCGCGCTCACGGGCCCGTAGCCCGTCACGTGCCCGAGCGCCGCGCAGTGCCGGTGGATGGCCGCGTTGCACGCGGGGCCGTAGGGCGAGGCGGCCGTGCAGCCGGCGTGGCGCCCGGAGAGCTCGGAGTAGCTCGTGCTCACCAAGGTCGACGCGACGCAGGTGACGGCGGCCGTGTCTGCGGAGTGCTCGACGGGACCGAAGCCGCTCGTGCCGCACACGCCGCTCGCCATCGAGCAGTAGCCGTGGATCGCGAGGTTGCACTCGAGCCCCACGGTCTCGGTCGCACCGTCGCAGCTCGGATGGTAGGCGCGCAGGACGGCGTAGCCGGCCGAGGCCCCGACCGCGGCAAAGCCCTCGTCGACCGTGCCGTCACAGCTGTTGTCCACGCGATCACAGATCTCCGCGGAGGGGGCCCGCGCGCTGCACGCGCCGAACGCGCCGGCCGCGCAGGTCTCGACGCCAGCCTCGCAAGCGGACGAGCACGCGCGCGTGATCGCCTCGTCGACGCTTCCGTCGCAGTCGTCGTCGAGCCCGTTGCACGTCTCGGCGCTCGACACGTCGCCGACGCAGGCTTGCCACTCGCCGAGCGCGCACGTCTCCGTGCCTGCGCCACAGGCCGCCGTGCACGCGCGCGAATCGCCGTCGACGCAGTCGCCGACCGGCGGCGACGCGAAGCGGAACGCGTCGCTCGTGACGAGGAGGAGCGCGAGCTCGTGCAGGCCGAAGCCCTGCTCTTCGAACTGGTGCTCGATCGCGAAGATGCCGGGGAGCTCGCCGCGCGTCTCGACGTGCCCGAAGCCGTACCGGAACAAGCGCCGCGCGAAGCACGCGCCGACCGCCGGATCCTCCGCGAGCACGTCGCCGAGGTCGGCCGCGCCGTCGACGGGAACGCCGTGGACCTCCGAGGTAGCGTCGATCGGGAGGCCGTTGTCGAGGAGACGGTGACGACCGATCGCGTCGAAGTCCTCGAGCGGAAAGCCGAGCGGATCGATGCGCGTGTGGCAGCTCGCGCAGTCGGGCCGCGTGTCGTGACGCGCCTCGAGGCGCTTCCTCAGCGTGCGCGGTGTCGTGTCCGTGTCGGTCGAGAGGTCGGCGATGGCTCCAGGCGGCGGCTCGCCGATCGGCTCGCAGAGCAGGCTCGTGAGGATGAACTTGCCGTGGCGCGTCGGGCTCGTCACCGTCGCGTGCGACCACATCGCGAGGAAGCCGGCGCGACCCAGGATGCCGCCGCGACGCGCGCTCGAGGGGAGCCGCGTTCGCTGCCGCATGCCGGCTCCGGGGTCGGCCAGGCCGTAGACGGCGGCGAGCTCGGAGTCGACGTACGTGACGTCGGTCGAGAGCAGGGTGCGTACATCGGCGTCACGATCCCAGACGTCGCCGAAGACCTCCGTCAGCTCGGTGCGCATCGAGTCGCGCAGCGTGGGGCTCCACTCGGGGAACATGTCGGCGTTCTTCTGCACGCTATCGAGCCGATCGAGGCTCATGAACTCGGCGAAGAATCGCTGCATGGCTGGGCGTGCGCGCGGGTCTTCGAGCATTCGCTCGGCCTCGGCGCGAACGCCGTCGGCGTCGTCGAGGTCGCCCGCTTCGGCCGCGTCGAGGAGCGCGTCGTCCGGCGGCGCGCCCCAGAGGAGAAACGAGAGCCGGCTGGCGAGCTCGTAGCGATCGTAGCGATAGCGACCGGGCGTCGTCTCGTCCGGGACGCCGATCTCCACGCGAAACAGGAAGTGCGGCGACTGGAGGAGCGCCGAGATCGCGTAGCCGGCGCCGGCCCAGGGATCGCGGAGCGACGTGCCGATCCCCGTGGCGAGCGCGACGAGCGCGTCGACCTCGGCGGCGGAGAGCGCACGACGCCACGCGAGACGGCCGAAGCGAGCGACGAAGGTGCGAAGACAGGTCGGCTCCGACGCGACGTCACACCTGAACACCGCGTCGCGGTTCGTCGGGTCGATGGCCTGGCGCATGACCTCCTGCGCCGCGGTCTCGTACTGCTCGACCTCGAGCGGTGTGATCGTGATCTCCGAGTGACCTACGGTCGTGAAGCCGTGGAGCGGCGTGTCGGTCGGCAGCGTGCTGTCGGCGACGGTGATCGACGTGCCGAGGAGCGCGACGACGGAGCCGGCGTACTCGGCCCGGGTCAGGCGGTGCAGCGTCGCGGGCGCCGGCGTGAAGGGCGTCGGCTCGACGGTTCGCTCCCGACCATTCGGACCGGCGGCGCCGCCATCGAGCGAGCCCGTGCAGCCCGCCGAGCCGAGCAGCAGCGTCCAGAGGATGGGCAGCGCGCTCGCCCGGATCGCGCGTCGGCTGCTTCGCGGAGACAGCAGCACATGCGATTCGGCCGGTGTCGGTCGTCGTCGGGGGCCCACGGGGCGAGCGTAACGCAATGCGCGTGCCCTCTCGCGAGATGGGGATCGGTGCCGTACAACCAAGCTGATGGGATCGCCCTCACCCTTGCCCGTGCCCTCCCTCTCCGCCTCCCTGCTCTCCCTCTCCCTCCTCGCGTGCACTCCCCCCTGTCCTCAGGGCCCCACGACGACCTGCTGGTGTCCGGGCGACGCGGTCGGCGAGAGCACGTGCGGCGACGACTCGCTCTACGGCCCGTGCGTCTGCCCGGGGTCTGCCGGCCTCACTCAGGCCTCGCCTGTCCCCACGCTCACTGCGCCGCCGGTCCAGCCGCCGGCGCCGCGCAGCCCGATGATGCCTTCCCCCATCCCGCTCGGGGTCGATCCGCCGTCGGCACCTCAGCCGCTGCGCGACGACGCGATCGCCGCCTGGATCGCGGGGCCGCTTCGAGGGCACGACAACCGCTCCGCGGCGATGCGCACCGTCGAGATCACCTCCGCGGCGGGCTCGTACCGGATCTACGTGCAGAACCAGTTCGGCTTTCGATGCGATCTCGACTTCGACTCCGTCGGCAATCCGAGCCTCATGCTCGGCTGCCGATCGCGCGAGCCCGACTGGAGCGCCGAGCCCGAGAGCATCGTCGTCACCTGCGAGGACCGCGGGGCCGACGTTCGCTGCTCCGCCCCGTACGAGCTCCACACGCGAGGCGGCTACCTCTCGCGCGAGATCTTCGTGTTCTCGCGACGCTACTGAACGGGCGCGATCGTCAAGCGCAGCGTGCCCATCGTCTGCGGCACGTCACCCTGAGACCGCAGGTCGAGCCGCATCTCGCCGCCCGTCGCCATCTCGCGCGCGGTGACGTCGACCACGCCGATGAGCTCGTCGGAGCCGACATCGTCGTCGTAGATCGAGAAGCGGATCGGGAAGTCGTCCGCGTGATAGGCGCCCGGCAGCCAGTGATCGAGCGTGACCTCGTGCTGATCGTCGACGGTCGTCGTGCGCTCGATCTCGCGCTGCCCCGGAACGCTCGCGATCACGATGTACGTGTCGGGCTCGCTCCCGACCATGTCCCATCGGCTCCCCGACGTGGACGCGGTGACGACGGAGAGGCCGGTGAGGTGGATCCGGACGGGGCGCGACGTCAGCGGCGGCGCCGCGGTGGTGGTGGTCGTCGTCGTCGTGCCGCTCGAGGAGGACGTCGTCGTCGTGGAGGTGCTCGTCGCGGGCGGGGGCGGCGGCGTCTGGTAGATGCGCACACGGCCGGTGGCCGCCATCGTCGCGTCGCGGCGCGGGCTGACGAGCAAGAGCGTCGGGCAGGCGAGCGCGGGAACGGTGGCGTGCTGAGACGTGTGCGCGCCGGTGAACTCGAGGACGCGTGTCTTGCTCGGCGTCGTTGAGGTCTTGTTTTGAATGATGGTGTCGTAGTAGTACTCGAAATCAACGACACAGACAGCATCGACGAAGAGGCCCTGCCCTTCCTCGAGCTCGAGATCGATCGAGGACGGACGACGCTGAGCGCTGTCGGGCGTGCTGTCGCTCCGCTGCGGGTCGCCGATCGCAGGGTCGATCGGCCCGAGCACGTCGAGGCCGCCCGGATAGACGGAGAGCCGCTGGTTGACCGACCGAAGCGACTGGTTCACGCCGTCCCGCCGTGCGCCGCGTCTCCGTCTACGTGCACTTCCCGTGGTGCCTCAAGAAGTGCCCGTATTGCGACTTCAACTCGCATGCGACCGCGCGCGATGCAGTTCCCC
>JBBSAT010000329.1:0-8351 GCA_038252025.1 Polyangiales bacterium
CGGCGCGCGTTGGGGCAGTCTCGGGTGTTGGCGGTGATGGTCTCGCTCCCCGGGACGAATCACCGCCGGCCGCCGCCCCACACCAAACCGCGCCGATGGCCCTACCCGTTCGGCGCTGCGGCGGGGACGGCGGGTAGGCGCTACGGGGTCGGGGCCTACGCGGTCGGGGCCTACGGGGTCGGGGCCGGGGTCGAGCGTTTCGTCCGACCTCGCGGCGCGGGCGGGGTCGAGCTGCTCGACGAGGAGGACGACGACGAGGACGAGCCGTGCTCGTCGGCCTCGCGGCCTTCGCCCGCGTTGTATCTCTGGATGACCACGTCCGTGAGGTCGAGGTTTCCGGGGACGAAGATCACCCCGCCCTCGTTCCGCTCCATGATCAGCGTGTAGCCGTCCTCCTGGCCGACTCGTCTGAGGATGGTCTCCATGCGGGCGATGATCTCCTGGGTCATCTCCGCCTCCTTCTCGGCGAGCTCGCGCTGGTACTCGACGTACGTCGACTGCAGCTCGACGAACTGCTTCTGGATGGCGTCCAGGCGCGTCTGGCGCGCGGAGTCGGAGAGCGTGTCTGCCTGCTCGTCGAACTCTTCCTTCAGCGTCTTCAGCTCGCCCTGGGCCTTGTCGAGCTCCTGCTGGCGCTGCTTGAACAGACGCTTCAGCCGCGCCTTCGCCCGCCGACCGTCCTCGGTCTCGTTCAGTGCACGCTGGAGATCGACCACCGCGATCCGCACCTGGGCGTAGATGCGCGGAGCCACCATCGAGAGAAGCAGCGCGGCCACCAGGGTGATCGCGTGCCTATGAAGCGTCGTCGTCAAGGCGATAGCTCGCTTTCCATAGCAACGGAGCGGGGATGGGTACCCGTTCGCCAAACACGGGTCAAGGACAGGGACGAATCGGAGACGGGATCGCTTCAATCGGAAGCGGTCGAGGCGCAGGCTAGAAGAAGTTGCCGATCGTGAACTGGAAGTCGATCTGCTGCTCCCAGGCGCGGCGCTGGAACGGGATGCCCCACTCGAAGCGGAGCGGACCGAGCGGGGAGATCCACCTCACGCCGAAGCCCCACGACGTGCGGATGTCGAAGAGGTTGACGCGACACGGATCGGACGACGGGTCCTGCACCGGAGCGGGCGCGGACTGGCAGAGGTAGTTGTCGAGGTTCCAGGCGTTGCCGCCGTCCGTGAAGATGACACCGCGGATCTGGACCTGGGGGATGATCGGAAATTCCAGCTCCAGGTTGTAATAGAACTGCATGTTCCCGCCGATCGGCGTGCCCGTGTCGCCGAGGCCCGCGTTGGGGTCGAGCGAGTTCGAGATGCCGAGGCGCGGGCCGAGGCCGTTGAGCGGGAAGCCGCGGACGCTGAAGATGCCGCCGAGGTAGAAGCGCTCGAACACCGGCGGGCCGGGCTGCTGCCGCGACGTGATGATGCCGGCCGTGGTGTTCATCTTGAGCACCACGCCCGAGAAGAGCTCGACGTACCAGCGGACGAACGCGCTCGTTCGCACGAACGAGTTGGCGGAGCCGAACACCTCGTCGGCGATCTCGGTCGACGCCTGGATGTAGAGGCCGTTCATCGGCGTGATCCGGTTGTCGCGCGAGTCCCACTGCAGGGTGAAGCGGAACGAGCTGGTCAGGCCCTGGCGGTAGAGGTTCGCGATCGGAAGGAACGGGAGCTGCTGGAGGCCGGCGCCCGAGCCCGACCCGAAGAACCCGCTCGTCCGAGCCCCGATCTCCACGTAGTCGGCGCGATAGCTCGCGAAGAACGTGAAGCGCCGATCGAAGACCCAGTGGCCAACGCTCAGCGAGGCGCCCGTCGAGTTTCGACTGAACGCCTGGTACTGGCGGGTGGTTCTGAATATCTCGACTGCGGCGCTCCAGTCCGTGCCGAACAAGTAGGGCTCGACGAGCTGCAGCTGGATGAGCTGCCTCAGGCCGGATAGCTGGAGCTGGAGCGAGAGCGACTGGCCGTTGCCGAACAGGTTCTGCTGCTGGATCTGCGCCGTGAGGATGAAGCTCTCGATCGACGAGAAGCCCGCGCCGACCTGGAAGGTGCCCGTCGGCCTCTCCGCGACCTCGAAGTTGATCACGATCGTGTCGTCGGTGGTTCCGTCCGACTCGCTCATGTCGACGCGCTCGAAGTAGCCGAGCGCCTGGACGGCCGCGCGCGAGGTCTCGAGCTGGCTCTGGCTGTAGAGGTCGCCCTCCGAGATGCGCAGCTCGCGCCGGATGACGCTGTCGCGCGTCTTCGTGTTGCCGCGGATGTTGATCCGCTCGACCGTGGTCAACGGCCCGCGCGCGATGGCGATCGTCAGGTCCACCGCTCGGCCGGCGGCGTCGAGCTCCATCTGCGGCTGGATCTCGGCATGGGCGTAGCCGTGGTCGCGATAGAAGCGCGTGATGGACTGGAGCGCCTGCGCGAGCGCGGTGCGGTTGAACCAGTCGCCCGGCTCGGCGGGGACCATCTCGCGGAGCTGGCGTCGTCCGCCGAGCGGATCGATCTCCTCGCCGGTCGCATCGAGCTCCGACACGCGGAGGTGTCCGATCCGGAAGCGCGGCCCCTCCACGAGCGGGATGGTGATGTCGATGTAGCGGCGATCCGCGGTGAGCTCGATGCGCGGCGTTCCGACGTGGATCTGGAGGAAGCCGCGGTCGTAGTAGACCGCCTGCAGCCGCGTGATGTCCTCGTCGAAGTGATCCTGCTGGAAGTTGTCGTTGTTCGTGAGGAACGAGAAGAAGCCGGTCTCGCCGGTCTGCATGATCCCGCGGAGGTCGGCCTCGGGAACGTGGTGGTTTCCGACGAAGCGAACGCGCCGGACCGTGACCTCGTCGCCCTCTTCGATGACGAAGACGACGTCGACCTCGTTGTTCTCCGTGCGCGTGATGCGCGGCACGATGCGGGCGAGGAAGTAGCCCTTCTCCGCGTAGAGGTCGCGAAGGCGCGTGACCTGCGCCGCGACGTCGGGGCGTGAGAGCACCGAGCCCTCGCGGAGGGTCATGATCTCGTCGATGTCGCTCGAGCCGACGTGGTTGTTGCCTTCGTAGCGGACGTGCCCGATGGCCGGGCGCTCGCGCACTCGAAAGACGAGGTCGATGCGGCCATCGTCGGCGAGCTCGCCCTCCACGATGAGGTCGTCGAAGAAGCCGAGGTCCCAGAGCGCCTGCGCGTCGCGGGTCACCTGGCGGTCCGTGCACGTTCGACCGGCGCGGAGCCGGATGCCCGCGATGATGTCGTCGTCGGCGACCCGGCGGTTGCCGAGCACGCGAATCCTGCGAATCCGAGCGCCTTCGCAGATCGTCTGCGGGACGTGGAGGCCCGTCTGGGCGTCGTCGACGCCAGTGTACGGAGTGCCTGCGGCCGGGGTCGTGGCCTCTTGCTCTTCGCGAAGCCGCGCCTCTTCTTCGGCGTCGGCGTCGGCGTCGGCGTCGGCGTCGGCGTCCGCGTCCGCGTCCGCATCGCCCTCGACCTCGGCGTCCTGCGCGATGGCGCGATCGAGCAGCGCGACGCCAGCGATGGCGGCGGTCGATGCGAGCGCGAGAGCAGAGCTGATGAGGAGGCGTCGCATCGCGTGCAAAGGCGCGTTGGGCCCTTCAAAAACCCGCGCGTTCTATCTGCGGGGTGGATGTGGGTCAAGCTCGGGGAGCTCTCGATCGGGCACACCGTGACGCTACGAGCGAAGGGGGTGCACCTATTTCGCGCCGCGCATCGCCGTGAGGGTTCGCTCGAGGTCGGGCGCGAGGGGCGCTTCGAGCACGAGGTCTTCGCCCATCACGCGGAGCACGAGGCAGCGGAGGTGGAGAAACGTGCGATCGAGGCCGTACCTCTCGAACATGTGCCGATTGCTGGGGGCGTGCCCATGGCGAGCGTCCCCGAGCACCGCGTGGTCGATGTGGGCGAGGTGACGGCGGACCTGGTGCGTTCGCGCTTGCTCGGGCGAGGCCTCGAGGAGCGCGTGGCCGGCGACGATCTCGCGCCGCACGTACCTCGTGACGGCCGGCATGGCTCGGCCGCGCTCCGAGAGCGGGGCGGCGATCGTCCCCTTCTTGTGCGGAAGACCGCGCACGAGCGCGAGGTACGTCTTCGTCGCGGCGGGGAGCCCTGCCGAGAGCCCGGCCGCGGCGCCCGGACGCCGAGCGAACAGGCAGAGGCCGCTCGTGCCCTCGTCGAGCCGATGGAGCGGCGTCGCCTCCTCGAGGCCCGGGATCGCGCGAACGCGCGCGGTCAGCGACGTCTCGTGGTCCGGGTGCGGCGCCGTCGGCTCGTGCGGGAGCTTCAGGGCCACGACGAGATCTCCTCGCTCCAGCAGGATCGTGGCCGGCGGGATGGGCGCGGGCGCGAGGATCGCGACGCACTCGACCTTGTCGGTCAGCGGCATCATGTCGAAGGCGTCGACCGAGACGCCGCCGAGCCCGATGCGCCCGAGGTGCGAGAGATCGCGAGCGAGCGTGCTCGGCTCGCAGCTCACGTACACGACGCGTCCGGGCGCGAGGCGAGCGAGGTCCCGACGAAGCTGCGCCGAGAGCCCGCGCCGGGGCGGGTTCACCACGACGAGATCGAAGCGCTCGCCCGCCGCGATCGCCTCGCGCAGCATCGCGTCCGCATCACCGCGGTGCGTTCGGAAGCGATCGGCGAGGCCCTGCTCCGCCGCGGCCCGCTCCGCGCGCTCGATGCTCGGGCCGAAGATCTCGACGGAGATCACCTCGCAGCCCGCGCGGGCGAGCGAGAGGCCCGTCGTCGCCGACCCCGCGAAGAGCTCGAGCACACGAGGCGGTGCCCCGCGCCTCGTGCGGACGAGGCGCTCGATGCGGTCGAGGATAGCGACCGCGACGGCGCGGTTGGCCTGGACGAACGATCCATGCGCCGCGAAGTGGAACGGTCCTTCTTCGCGCAGCCGATCCGGAGCCTCCGAGGGGCCGTCGAGGATCTCGAGCCGGCCCGAGAGCAGCTGCGGCCCGCCGCCGTGATCGACGGCGATGGAGACCACGCGCGGGCACGCGACGCGCAGCGCCTCCACGGTGAGACGGAGCAGCGCCGGCGTGACCGGCTCGCGAAGGAGCAGCGTGAGCAGCAAGCGCGCGCGTCCGCTCGGGTCGAGCACCTCGCGCAGATCGATTCCCGCGAGCGGACCTCCGTCTTCGGTCGAGACGAGCACGGGGGTCGCCGCTGCGTGCGTGAGCGCGCGGATCGCGCGAGCGGCGTCCTCGATGGCCGGTCGCTGCACGCGGCAGCCGGGGAGATCCACGACGTCGTGCGTGCCGGCCCGAAACAAGCCGAGCGCGCCGCCCTTCCCGAGGACGAGCTTGGCGCGCGTTCGGTAGGCGATCGGCTCGCTGAGCACGCGCAGCTCGGTCGGCGCGAGGTCGACGAGGCCGGGGTGTACCGCCAGCTCGCTGCGCACGAGCGCCAGCTTCGCCATGTGCTGCTCGCTCGGCGACAGCTCGATGAGCGCGCACCCGGGACAGTCCTTCGCGTGCGGACATTCGACGCGCACATCCGTCTCGATGTCTGTTCCGGAGAGGGCTAGGGGACGGTGGCCTCGCATGCGCGCATCCGCTCGTAGCGCGCCCAGGCCTCGCCGCCTACCGCATGAAGGCGGCTGGCGAGCGCGATCGTCTCGAGCGCCTGCGTGATCCGGCGGTGGACCGCGATCTGGACATCGAGCGCGTTGCGCGTGGTCAAGAGCGCCTGGGCCTCGTCCTCGGCCTCTGCCCAGGCCTCGACCTCTTCGGACTCGTCGAAGAACCCAGCGATCTCGTCGCGGTCGTGCGCGAGGAGCGCGGGGTAGTCCGGGTGGTAGGGGTCATCGAGCACCGGCCAGCGCGAGAGGACCCTCCCGGCGACCAGGCCCGCGAGCGACTCGGCCTCCTCGAACGCATCGACGAGCGCCTCGTCGAGCTCGGCTGCGCGGGCCTCGAGAGCCGCGAGCGCGGGCGCAGCGGCCTCCGGGGAGTCGAGGCGCAACGACGCCACCAGCGCGTCGATCACGGCGCGCTCCTCGGGCGCCTCGACCTCGAGGAGCGGCCCTTCGGTAGGCGCGGTCACGCGCAGCAGCCGCTCGGAGGTCGTGATGGGGATGTCGATCGCTCGGGACGCGATCCGTGTGTGCGCGAGCGCCTCGAGGAGCGTGATCTGCGCGTCGTGATCCAGATCGATCGCCGCACGCGCGTCCGTTCCATCCCGCTCCTGCCCGCGCAGCGCGGAGAGGAAGTGCACGCCGAAGCCCTCGTGCACCGCGCGGTCGGGATCGGAGTCGCAGCCGCCCGACTCGCGGTCCCACGCCGTGGCGAAGATGCCGCACCGATCCTGGCTCGTCGCCCCCTGGCTCGCGTCGGCTTCCTCGAACGCGAGCTCCGCGAAGCCGCCCGAGTAGCAGGTGCTCAGGACGATGCGGACCTGGCGCCGCGTCGCCGAGGCCTCCAGCGCTTCGGCGAGGAGCCCGGGATCGAGCGCACCGTCGCCCCACGTCTGCGCGAGCGACTGGCGCTCGTTCTTGCCGCCGCTGCCGTGGCCGGTGAAGTAGAAGAGCAGCGGCGACTCCCCGTCGGGCAGCGCCGCCTCGAGCGCACCGAGCACCTCCTCGGTGGTGGTGCCGCCGTGGAGCGCGAGCCGCGTCGGCCGGTAGCGGGCGTCGCGCCCTCCTCGAGGCGCGAAGAGGTTCGCCAGCGCGAGCACGAGCGAGTCGCCCTCTTCCGAGTCGCCCAGGACCTGCACGGCGCGCGTGCCTGGCCCGCCCGCGAAGAGCACCACGCTGTCGTCTCGGCCGAGCACGTCGAGAGCGAGCATGACGTCGTCCTCGAGCGAGACCTGGTCCAGATCCGGGCTGGGCCCGCCGCCCGCGATGATCGAGCGCACGTGGAGAGGCATCGCGAGCGGCTCGGAGGGGCCCGCGAGCGCGACGTCCTCGGCCGTGAAGGGCGCGTCCGGCGTAGCGCTCGACTCCGCAGGTCGCGCCGCGGTCTGGCCCATCCATGCAGCGATCGCGGCGACGACGACCAGCGCGGAGAGCAGGGCGATCACGAACGCTCCGCGCGACATCGAGAGCGAGCATGGAGCGCGCGGCCCGTGCGGCAAGAGCAAACGCGCGCGGCGAGGCAAGCCCCGACGCGCGCGTTCCTCGGACCTCAGTCGATGGCGACTACGGCAGGCAGACCGTGACGGGGAGCGAGATGCCGCCCGCCGTCTGCGAGTCGCAGAAGAACCCGGTGCGGCAGTCGAGGTCGCCGCGGCAACGCTCGAAGCACACGCCCATCGAGCCGCCCGTGATGTCGAGGCATGCGCCGTTGCCGCCTCGGATGTCCAAGGGGCAGTCGGCGTCGCTGTTGCAGTTCTCGGTGCACTCGTCCGCCGCGGTGCTGCCGTTCCGGATGTTGAAGCAGCGCGTGCCGGTCACGCAGAGGCGGGTGCTGTTGCACGCCTCGTAGGCGTCGACGGTGATCGTCGAGCTGCCGCCGCGCACGGGGAGGCAGATCGGGTCGAACGAGCCGCCGTCCGGGTCGACGCAGCCGAAGCCGAAGTTGCAGTCGCTGTCCGTCGCGCAGGCCTGGAAGCAATTCGCACCACCGGTGCCCAGAACGCGGCAGTCACCGATCGCGCCCATGCGGTCGCGCGGGCACTGCGCCGAGCTCGAGCAGCTCGAGCTGCAGATGCTGTCTCGAGCGGTGCCGTTCACGACGTCGAGGCAGCGATCGGTCGTCGTGTTGCAGTCGGCATTGACGATGCAAGCCTCGTACGGGTCTCTCGAGCGCGCGATGCAGCCCCCGAGGACCGCGACCGTGAGGACTCCCATCGCCAACGAAGCATGAATGCGCATCGATCTTCCTCCAAGCCTTGGTTCACAGCGCCGGACACCACTCTCACGAGAGAGCGCCCCGTCCGCGCCCGTGCGATCATGCCCGAGCGCCACTCGAAGCGCACCTTCCTTCCGGGGCGATGCGCCATGGGGCGAGAGACGATGACGACTGCGTCGGGATTCACCGGGACTGTTCGCGCCGCCCGCGAGGCCGACCTCGACGCGATGGCGGCCATGGCGGCCGAGCTCGTGCGCTTCCACCACGAGATCGACAGCGATCGTTTCCTCCTCCCGGACGAGGTGCAGGAAGGCTACCGCTGGTGGTTCGGGAAAGAGGTGAAGAACGCCGACGCGATCCTGCTCGTCGCCGAGCTCTCCGGCGCGGTCGTCGGCTACGTCTACGGACGCATCGAGGAGCGCGACTTCAACATGCTCCTCAGCAGCCACGCGGCGCTGCACGACGTCTTCGTGGCGCCGGGCGCGCGGGGCACGGGTGCTGCCGAGGCGCTCCTCACGCGCTTTCTCGAGGCAGCTATGGAGCGGGGCGTCCCGCGGACCGTCCTCCACAC
>JBBSAT010000330.1:0-8334 GCA_038252025.1 Polyangiales bacterium
CCTGCGGAGGGTAGCCGGGGGGCGGTCCACCCTGCGGAGGGTAGCCGGGGGGCGGTCCACCCTGCGGAGGGTAGCCGGGCGGCGGATAGCCACCGTAGGGGTTCATCTGCTGCTGGTACATCTGCGCCATCGACATGCCCATGCCGAGGCCGAGGCCTCCCTGCATCATGCCGCCGCCTTCGCCGCCGCCCTTCGCCATGCCCTGTCCTGCTCCGAGCATCGCCTCGGCCGCTGCGTACTGCGCGTAGTTGCCGCCCGTCAGGTCGTCCTTCGCGCGCTTCTTCGCCTTGATGTCGGCGTAGCGATCCTGCGCCTCCTGGATGCGCTTCATCTCCTCGTCACTGAAGTTGATCGAGAAGTCGCCGAGGCCGAGGAACTGCGAGCCGATGTCCGAGAGGTCGTCGCACTTCTGGAGGAACGTCGTGCCGAGCTCGTCGTGGTAGGCGCCGAGGTTCTGCACCTCGATCTTCTGGCGGATGACGAAGTTCGGGACGGTCTTCTTGACCGCGTTCATGAACTTGGTCGTGATGAAGCTCTCGACCTTGTCGTTCGTCGGTGACTCACCGAGGCCGAGATAGTTCACGATGAACTTCTCGGGCTCGGCGATGCGCCACTGGAAGGTGCCGAAGATGCGCGGCGAGACGGTGATCTCGAGCTCCGGATCCTTCATCGCCTGGAGCGGTCCGCCGAAGCGCGTGTCCCGGATCGGGCGCATGGTGACGAAGTAGAGGTCCGTGACGAAGATGTTGCCGCCCGTGAACGAGTCCACGAGGTTCGAGAGGAACGGGATGTTGCCCGTGTCGAGCGTATGCCGCTGACCGACGCCTGCCGTGCGGAGGACACCAACGAGGGAGCCGTCGCGGAAGAAGACCGCGGCCTCATCCGCGCCGATCGTGAGCTGCGACCACTTCGGGATGGTTCGCTCCGGGTGCTTGTAGACGATGAACTGCTTCGCGCTGTCCGGTCGCGCGATGACCATCTCCTGCACGCCGCCACGCACGAAATCCATGACTCCCATGAAGCACCCTCCTGCGGCACGCGGCCGCTTGCGAACGGACGCAGCATACCGGCGCAGCATTTCGTACGGAAGCGCGGAAACCATCCTGCCTTCCGGGAGGAACATCGCGCCCAGCCCGGTGTCGGGTCGGACATGCTGCGTAGGGCGCCGCTCGCCACTTCGTTCCTCGCCGTGCTCGTGGGCATCGCCTCCCTGCTCACCCCGGGTCCTCTCGGGGCGCAGGACGCGGGAGTCGGCGCGGGCGAGCCTCTCGATCCGGAGGGCGCGGCCTTTCGGGCCGCAGTCGACGGCGATCCCTTCGCGGGCTCCGATCCGATGGGCGACGCGCACGATCCGCTCTCGACCGGAGATGCTGCGGCGCTCGACACCGTGCGACCCGATCCCGATATCGAGGAGGTCGAGGCGCCGGTCCCCGTCCGACACGGTGCGGTGCTCGAGGCGATCGCGGGCGTCCGCGAGGTGGAGCATCGGATCGAGCTCTCGCTGGAGGCGGGGCTCGCGATCGCCACCGAGACGATGCGGTTCTCCAGCATGGCGCGTCACAGCGCCGAGGTGCAGATGCGCCTCGGAGTCCCGGAGGGCGCGGTCCTCGTCTCTCTGCACGTGGAGAGCCGCGGCGGCGCTCGCGACGGCGTTCCCGATGACGCCCACACGCCGCAAGGCGCTTACGACGACGCGCTGTACGTGCGCAGCACGACCCCGAGCGCGCTACCCGTCGCTCACGCGCGAGTCGTTCACGCTCTCGGGGCCGAGGCCATCGTCGTCCGCGCCGCCCCGCTCCTCGGAGGGCGGCCGTCGACCGAGAGCAGCACCCTCAACCCCGGCGAGCTGACGCTCGTCGTGCGCTGGGCGGTGCCCATGCCGCTCCACGGCGGCGTGGCGAGGCTCGCGATGCCCGCGCGCGGCGAGGACGAGCGCACCGCCGCGGCGGCCGTGCGCGTGACGGCCGTCGACCTGGTCGAGCCGCGGATCGATGGCGTGACGTTCGATCGCGAGCCGGTGTCGATCCTCACCGCCTCCCCGTTCGTCGTCACGGCGCTCGCACCGATCTCTCGCGGACCGCACGTCGAGGCGACGCTGGTCCCGTGTGGCCGTGGTCGGTGCGCGCGTCTTCGGGCCGTCGGAGCGCGGGCGCGCATCTCCGGCGAGGACGTGATCGTCGCGATCGACGCCTCCCCTTCGACGAGCGCGGGGGCGCGCGGACGGATCACGGACAGCGTTCGCGTGCTCGTGTCACTCCTGCCGCGCACTGCCCGCGTGCGGCTGATGGCGTTCGCCGCGCGTGCAGAGGACCTGTCCAGCGGCCAGCCCTCCGAGATCGATCTCGCACGCGTGCGCCTCTCGACGGAGAGCCAGCTCGGGTCCGCCACGCGCTTCGAAGCGCTCTGGTCTGCGATCGAGGGCGACGTGCGCGCCGGCACGCGCATCGTGATCGTCGGGGACGGAGGTTTGACGAACGGCGCCGAAGGGCGCGCCGCGTTCGCAGCGGCGGCGGCACGTGGCGCGATCATCAGCGCCGTGGACGTCGCCGATCGGAGCGTGACGCGCGTGCTGGGCGAGGCCGTCCTCAGGACCGGCGGCAACGTCGTCGAGGCGGGCGCTGCGGCGGACGTCGCTTCGCGCGGTCACGGGGACGAAGCGCTCGCGGAGCTGCTGACGCTCGCCCTCGCCGATCGCGCCCCCGGGGCGCTGTCCGCTCGCGTCGACGGGCACGCGCTCGACCTCGGTGCGCTGTCGACCGGCGAGGAGATCGTCTGGCAGGGATCCGCATCACGCGCCGAGCTCTCGCTCGGCGGCGAGCGAGCTGCGGCGCGCGCGCCGGACGCCGCGCACGCTGCAGCGCTGGTCGCCCTCGCGGCGCACGTCGAGGCGCTCGTCGCGGTCGACCCGCACGATCTCGACTCGACGGCTGGGGCCTGCGAGCCGGACGGGTCGCCGCGCGCTCGCCCCACAGCGCGCGTCAGCAGCATCGTCGGTCACGGGCTCCGCGTCGCGCCCGCGCATCGACGTAGCTGCGCGCCGGTCGTGGCTGCGCCGAGCGCCGAAGCCAGGACGACGAGCCTTCCCGCGCGCGCACTGCGCGACATGCTCCGTCGTCGCGTCATCCCTGCGGCGCGCGGATGCTTCCGCGATGATCGTGCGGGTCGTCCTCGCCACCATCGCGCCGTCGAGTTCGAGATCACGCTCGCCGATCGAGAGATCGTCGATGCCTCCGTGAGCGGCGACATCCCCGGGGAGCTCGCGAGCTGCCTGCTCCGTGCGTTCGATGGCGTGGAGGTCCCGCCTTTCGGCGGCACTCTCGTGGTGCGGTGGCCCGTGCACACCGACGCGATCTTGCCGCCGCCCGTGATCGAGCTCGGCCCCGACGTCGCGCGGATGGTCGATGGTGTCGGCATCGACGAGATGCCCGTTCCGTAGCCGCTCTGGAACCTCAGCAGCCGTCGTAGACGTAGGCGCCCGCGCTCGGCGTCGTCAGGTTTCGATCGCGCAGAACGATCGACAGGTTCGGAAACGCGCTGCAGCCGGCGGTGAAGTCCGCGCGGCGATACTCGATCACGAGGACGTGGTCGCCGTAGCTCCCGGTGTAGACGTCGCACTCGCTGTAGCGATTGCACTCCTCGGCCACGACGAAGTCCGTGCCCAGCTCCGCGCGCCGCGGGACGAGCTCGGCAGAGTTCTTCTGCGCGATCGCCAGGCCCTGTGCGTGCGCCGCGACGGAGAGCAGGTGCATGAAGGCCACCGCCTGGTCCTCCGTCATCAGGCCGCCCGAGCGTGAGTACGAGTCGAGGTTGTCGATCTCGACCGCGTCGAATCCGTCCGCCGCGCAGCCCGCGATCCACTCCCCGACGATCGTCGCCAGGCCTGCGCGCGTGGTGTCCGTGCGGACGTCGAGCAGCATCTCGCCCCAGTCGACGTCGATCACGGGGTTGCCCGCCGCGTCGCGCAGCACGAGGTCCGGGTGATCGGTGAGCCAGAAGGCATCGTCTCCGGGCTGCGACTGGAAGCCGTTCACGTAACAGATGTTGTAGAGCCCCGGCGCGGGAGTCTCGGTTCGATCGCGCGACACGATCCGCACGCCGCTCGGCGGCGCGTAGGCACCCCCGAGCTGATAGTCGAGGCCGCCGTTGACCGGCGGGAGCGCGAAGTCGCCGGGCGTGATGGCCGCGTCGACTCCCGTGCCCGAGTCCACCCCGATCCGCGCGTCCTCGGTCGATGCGGCGTCGGCCACGTCGCCGTCGGATCGCGGTGTGTTCGCGTCGACCGCCGGCGGGGAGTCGGGCGCGGCTCCGCCATCGTTCGCGGCAGGCGCTGAGCTGCAGGAGATCGAGAGCAGGATGAGGAGAAGGACGGCCGTGCGCGACATGGCTCCACGTTCACACTCGCGCCGCCTCGAGCGCAAGGGCGTCAGTCCTGGGCGGGGACGAACCAGTCGAAGCGGTTGGGCGTCGCGAAGCAGTTCATCGCGAGGCTGATCGAGACGTCCATCGCGCGGACGTGGTGCCACCAACCGACGGGGATGAAGAGCAGCTCGCCCGCAGCGAGCACCTCGTCCTTCACCGTCACGTCGGGCCACCACGGGTAGCGCGCGAGGTCGGGGCGCTCGGGATCGACGCCGGCGTACATGCTCCGCGCGCCATCGAGCACAGCGATCTCCCACGGCGCGATCATCCGGTAGCGCTTCCGGCCGACGAGCTGCGCGAAGAGGATGTTCGACGTGTCGTGGTGAAGCGGCGTCACCGTGCCGGCGGGGCCCAGCCAGAGCGCCGTCGCATCCTTCAGACGCTCCGTCGCGAGGAGGCCGTCCGGCAGCGTCACGTCATCGAGCATCGCGCCCAGCGCCGTGCGCCCGAGGTTTCGGTTGTTCGCGACCATGTAGAAGTCGTTCGTCTCACCGCTCGCGAGGATGCGGTCGACGTACGCGGCGAGCGGGACCTCTCGCGTGTGCGACACGTGGTTCATGTCGTAGTCGGGGTCCGACTCGCGACCGTCCGTGATGCGAATCGGCACCTCGCCGAAGCGCTCGCGCAGACGCTCGGGCGTCCACTTTCCGAACGCCGGCCACGTGGGGACGAGGTCCAGAAAGATCGCCGGCGTGCTCGTCGCCACGAAGCGCTCGTAGAACGCATCGACGCCCGGAAACGCCAGCCGTGCGATGCGGGTCGGTCGGGGTGAGCTCTTGCCGAGGGCGCGATGGAGCCGCGCGAGCGTTCGATAGCGCCGCGACTCGCGCGCGAAGGGGACAGCCGCCTCGAAGACGGGCGAAGCGAGGATCGCGTCGAGGGCCGGCGCCGTGATGGCGTCGGGCACGCCTTCGGCGCGGAGCGCGCTCTCGATCTCGGCGCGCGGCATTCCCCGGAGCAGGTTCTCCGCGGCCCAGCGCTGCCACTCGCGCGCGAGCTCGAGCGCGTCGTCGTTCTTCGTCGGCGCGCGGGCGCGCTTCTTCGCCGCCATCGTGGGTCGTCAGGGAGCGGGCGTCGGAGGAGGCGGCGGCATCGGCGGCGGCATCGGCGGCGGCATGGGCGGCATCGGTGGGACGACGCCGCTGTCGGTCCCGGCGTCGCTCGGCGGCGGCGTCGGAGGCGGCATGGGCGGGATGACGCCCGAGTCCACCTCGGGCGCGGCGTCGATCCGCGGCATCGGCGCGATGAACGCATCGCCGCCCGCGTCGAGCGGCGGTGGCATCGGCGCGATGAAGGCGTCGGCCCCTGCGTCGTCGCTCGCCGTGTCGGGGACCGTCGGGACGGGCATCGGCGGGCTGGCGCTGCATCCGATCGCGGACGCGGCCCCGATCACGGCGGCGCCGAGGACGGTTGCGCGCCGAACGAGCGCCGGCACGCTGGGCTTCGGCGTCAAGCGAGGCGGTGAAGACATGGGCGTGAGCCTACCAGACCGCGCTGCTTGACCCAACCCGCCCCACTCTCCAGGGTTCGCCGTTCGTGACTCGTACCATCCACTTCGTCTCGCTGGGCTGCCCGAAGAACCGCGTCGACACCGAGGTCATGCTCGGCGTCTCGGGCCTCGAGGGCTTCCGGATCGTCCCGGACGCGAAGGGCGCCGAGGTCGTCGTCGTCAACACGTGCGGCTTCATCGGTCCGGCGAAGGAAGAGTCGATCGACACCATCCTCGAGATGTCGCAGCTCAAGGAGGAGGGCTCCGTCCAGACGCTCGTCGTCGCGGGCTGTCTCTCGCAGCGCTACCCAGAGCAGCTCGCGAACGAGATGCCCGAGGTCGATCACTTCCTCGGCTCGGGCGACATGCTGAAGCTCAAGGACGTGCTCGCGCGTCCCGGCGTCGCGCCTCGCATGCTCGTGGGCAACCCGGCCGAGCAGATGCTCAAGGCGAGCGATCCGCGCCTCCCCTCGCTCGCGCGCCACTTCGCGTACGTGAAGATCGCCGAGGGCTGTAACCGTCACTGCGCGTTCTGCGCGATCCCATCGTTCCGCGGCAAGCAGCGCAGCCGCTCGATCGAGGATCTCGTGGAGGAGTGCGAGCGCCTCGTAAGCGAGGGCGCCGTCGAGCTCAACCTGATCTCGCAAGACACCATCTCGTACGGCCGCGACCTGAAGGACGGCACCAGCCTCGAGAAGGTGGTCGCGCGCATCGCCGACGTGAAAGGCCTCCGGTGGCTGCGCGTCTTCTACCTCTATCCGGAGACGATGAAGGACGGCCTGCTCGAGCTATTCGCATCGCACCCGCGCGTGCTTCCGTACGTGGACATGCCGCTCCAGCACGCGAGCGATCGCATGCTGAAGATCATGAAGCGCGGGCACGGGATCGACCGCCAGAAGCGCGCGGTCGAGCGACTGCGCGAGAAGATCCCCGAGCTCGTGATGCGGAGCGCGTTCATCGTTGGCCATCCCGGCGAGACCGAGGCGGACTTCGACGAGCTCATGCAGTTCGTGAAGTGGGCGGAGATCGATCGCGTCGGCGTGTTCCAGTACTCGCACGAGGAGGGCACGACGGCGGGCGACATGGTCGACGACGTGCCCGACAAGACGAAGCGCGCACGGGCGAAGAAGCTCATGGCGCTCCAGCGTCCGATCTCGCGCCGGAAGGCGAAGGAGATGATCGGCCGCGAGGTCGAGGTGCTGGTCGAGGGCGCGAGCGACGAGAGCGACTTCCTGCTCGAGGGCCGCTGGTGGGGTCAGGCGCCGGAGATCGACGGGAAGGTCGTCCTCGCGAACGGCACCGCGCAGGTCGGCGAGATCCGGAAGGCGCTGATCACCGGCGCAGCCGAGCACGACCTCGTCGCAGACCTTGCAGACGATGCGGGTGTGCTCCCGGACTCGCCGGACGGTCGCCGCCCGAAGCGCAAGGAGCCGCTCCGGCTCCGCACGATCGCCTGAGTGCTGTTCTACGGGATCGCGATGGTGGTGCTCGTCGGGCTCGTGCTCGTCGCGAGCCGTCGTCGAGACCGCCGGCTCGAGTGGGCGACGAAGCCGCTCGCGGCGCTCACCTTCATCGCCGCCGCCGTCGCGCGAGGCTCGCTGGAGACGATCTACGGGCAGGTGCTGACCTTCGGCCTCGTGCTCGCCGCGATCGGTGACGTGCTCCTCATCCCGGCGAGCAAGCGCTCGTTCCTCTTCGGGCTCATCGCGTTCCTCTTCGGCCACGTCGCGTATGGCATCGCGTTCATCGTGCGGGGCGTGGAGCTCGCGCCGCTCGTCGCCGCGCTCGTCGCGCTCTTCGTGCTCGCCGTGCCGATCCTGCGCTGGCTCTGGCCCCACGTGCCCGGCCCGATGCGGATCCCGGTCGCGAGCTACGTGCTCGTGATCACGACGATGGTCGCGCTGTCGATCGGTACCTACGCCGACGCTCCAGATCTGCGCATCCCGATCGGCGCGGTCGCGTTCTACTTCTCGGACCTCGCGGTCGCGCGGAATCGCTTCGTCAGCGAGGGCTTCGTGAACCGCGCCTGGGGCTTGCCGCTCTACTTCGGATCGCAGCTCATGCTTGCGTGGACGGCCGGCTGACGCGCGGCTCGCGCCGCCGCGAGCGCTCTTGCGGCGATCACGCTTCGGCCATGTGCCAGGCGATCCGCGTCGCCATCATCATCACCGTGAGCTGCGGGTTCACGCCGAGGCTCGACGGCAAGATGCTCCCGTCCGCCACGTAGAGATCACGCACGTCCCAGGCCCGCCCCCAGGCATCGACGACGCCGTCCGCGGCCGTGCGGCTCATGCGGCACGTGCCGAGAGGATGCTGCGAGGCGGTCTCGAGGCGTACGCTCGAGATCGCATCGAGGTCGTAGCGACGGAACGCGTCGGGGCTCAGGCCCTCGCTTCCGAGCACAGGCAGGAAGATCTCCTTCGCGC
>JBBSAT010000331.1:0-8264 GCA_038252025.1 Polyangiales bacterium
AGGCCATCGACGCCGAGATCTCGAGTGGGTCGCGGCTCGTCGTCATCCTCGGCCCAGGCGGCATGGGCAAGACGCGGCTCGCGCGCGCGTGGACGGAGCGGCAGTCGAGCCGGAAGGTCTCGTTCTGTAGCGCGGGCGCCTGCCGCAACGTGGAGGATCTCGCGCTCGCGATCGGCGCGTCCATCGGCGCGACGACACGCGCCGCCACTTCGGATGCGCTCGCGAGCGATGTCGAGCGGGAGATGCGGGAGCGCTCCGGCGAGGTGCTCGTACTGGACGAGATCGAGAACGCGGACGAAGGCGGCCTCGTCTTCATCGGGCGCCTCGCCGCGACCGGCGTCGTCATCCTCGCGACCTCGCGCGTGCGTCCACGGCTCTCGGGAGAGTCGGTGATCGTGCTGCCGCCGCTCGAGTTTCCGCGGGACGACGACCCGGCGGGCGCGCGACGCAGCAGCGCGGTCCAGCTCTTCCTGGCGCGGGCGCAGAGCGGCGGAACGCTTCCCGTCATCGACGACGACGCCTTGCGGAACGCCGCCGCGATCGTCCGGCGGCTCGAGGGACTGCCGCTCGCGCTCGAGCTGGCCGCATCGAGAGCGTCGAGCCTGGGGCTCGCGCGTCTCCGTCTGGAGCTGGACGCCTCGATCGATGCCGTCGGCCGTGGCGCCATCGACGCGCCGATCGCGCACAGGACGCTCGAGAGCGCCGTGGTGTCGTCGAGCGAGCGACTGAGCGCATCGAGCCTCCACCTGCTCGAATGCGGCTCGCTGCTGCCCCGAGAGTTCGAGCTCGAGGAGCTCGAAGCGCTGGTCGGAGCCAGCGCGGGCGTCCTCGACGACGTGCGGTCGCTCGTCGATCACTCGATGCTCTCGGCGCGGCAAGGCGCGGCTTCGGCGACGCTCACGTTCACCATTCACGCGGTCGTGCGCGAGGTGGTCCTCGGTCGCGTGACGGGCGAGCGGAGAGCGGCCCTCGAGGCGCAGCATGCCGCCTGGCGCGCACGGCAGGCGGTCTCGCTCGCGGACGACCGGTCCTCGGCGGGCGCGGCGCGCATCGCTCGCGCGGAGGAAGGCCTCATGCGCGCGTGGCACTGGGCGGTCGCGCGCCCGCGGAGCAAAGAGGTCGTCTCGCTCGCGACCGATCTGGCTCGGGCGCTCGGTCGCCTCGTCGAGACGTTCGGACCCTCACCGGCGTTGATCGAGGTGCTCGACCGAACGATCGCGATGGCCAAGGAAGCGGGAATCGACCGCGCACGGAGGGCCGAGGTCTCGTTCTACCGCGGGCTGTCTCGGCTCGCGCAATCACAGCTTGCCGATGCGAAGGTGATCTACGAAGAGACGCGCGCGCTGTGCGCGGGCGGCGTGAACCCGAGGTTCGAGGCGATGACCTCGTGTCAGCTCGCCTGGCTGGCACTACGCGAGGGCGACGCCGCGGGTGGGAACCGCGCGCTGGCGGAGGCCGCCGCGGCGATGCGCGGACACGGAGACCCGGCGCCGGAGATGCTGATCGCGAGCCTTCAGGGGCAGTGCGAGCTGCAGCGCGGAAGGCTCGCTTCGGCGCGCCGCCGGTTCGAGCACGCGCGCGCGCTCGCCGTGCGTGTCCAGGACGGCGCGAACGAGGCGTCGGCGTGCGGCTTCCTGGGCGCGGTGGCCTTCGACGAGGGCGCACACCGTGAGGCCGTGAGGCACTACGACCGCGCCGTCGCGATCGCCGAGGCGCATGGTGCCTCCTTGATGGAAGCGATCTTCCGCGGCTATCGCGCGATGACCCTGCATCAGCTCGGAGACGCGCAGGCGGAGGCCGAGTATCGGGAGGCGATCGCGCGCGCGGCTCGGACACACTCGGTCCGCTTCGAGTCGTTGTTCTCCGGATGGAGGGGAGCGCTGCTAGCGCGAGAGGGGCGGATCGACGAGGCCTCGCGCATGATCGACGCCGCCGATGGGCTCGAGGACGAGCTGGCGCGCACGATCTTCTCGCTCCTCCGAGGCCACGTCGATCTCGCGCGTGCGACCGAAGCCTCGCGCGCCGGGGAGTCGGACGAAGCGCAGCGCCACGTCGCCGCGGCCTGTCGCCGGTTGGCCGCGGTGCCGGAGCGGCAAAGCGCGCTCCGCGAGCTCCGGAACGCGCGGCAATTCCTGGAGCGGGAGATCCTCGCGAGCGCGATCCCGACGGGAACGGCGGAGCTCGTCGTCGGCTGGCGCGGTCGATGGCTCGACCACCAGGGATCGCGCGTGGCGTTGCATACGCGCGCCACGCTCCAGCGCCTCACCTGGGAGCTCGCGCTGCGTAGGATCGTCGAGCCGGGGATCGCCGCTGACCCGGCTTCGCTCGTCGGCGTGGTGTGGCCCGACGACCGGCCCACGGCGGACTCGGCCGCCCATCGTCTGCACGTCGCCATCTCCACGCTGCGCCGGCTCGGGCTACGCGAAGCGATCGTGTCGACGGCGGAAGGCTACTACTTCGCGCCCAGTCTCTCGGTCCAGCTGTCCTTGCAGACCTGAGCCGGATCCACGAACCTGATCGAGCGCGCTGATCGAGCGCGCACGGGAAGACGATGGGACGAGAAGCCAGCGGCCCCGAACTCGAGCGACGTCGACCTTTCGCGCGGGTAGCCTCCCGACGTCATCCGTTGCGAACGAGTGTCTCTTCGGCTTCTGCGGGTGGCGCACATCGGGTCAGGCAGTGATATCGTCGGCCCCGTGCGTGCCTGGATCCTCGTCCTGATGAGCCTGTTCGTCCTCGGGGCGACGACGGTCGAGCTGCTGCAGACGGCCCTCGCGCCAGGACACGACGCATGCGCGAGCGACGGTGACGACGACGAGGACCACTGCCCTCCGTTCTCGGACGACTGCCACGACTGCGCGCAGTGCATCCACAACAACGCGCTTCCGCCCGTGCTCGCGAGCCTTCTTCCGCCGCGTCCTCCCGTCTGCTCGGGGAACCTGCCGGAGGTAGGCGTTGGACGAGCTCCGCCAGGCGCGCCGGCGTCCGAGATCCTGACCGTCCCTCGCGCCTGATCGCACGCGCGAGCCCTCGCTCGTGCGCGCGCGATCCCGGGTGGACCCCTCGCTTCGAGCCTCGCTTCGACGCGTCGGGGTCCGTGCATGGCGCGGCTTCGGACAGTGACGGAGAGAACGATGAAATTCGGATCATCGTGCGTGCGAGCATCGGTGCTCGCGGGCATGGCATGGGTCGGGGCGAGCACCGCGCGTGCGCAGCCACGCGAGGCGAGCCTCGAGGAGATCCTGACGTACGCGGAGAGCCACGCTCCGCTCTTGCGGGAGGCGCGAGCACGTCTCGAAGAAGGCGAGGCCGCGAGGCGAGGGGCCGCGCCACTCCTCTCGCACGGTCTCTCGGTCACCGTCGGCGCCGGGCCTCGCTTCCAGAGCGACGGGCAAGGGGACTTCGATCTCGTGGTCGCCGTCTCGCAGCCGATCGAGGTGGCGGGGGAGCGGGGAACCCGGATGGACGCGGCCGATCGCCTGATGGCCCAGCGCGAGGCGGAGCTCGCTGCCGTCGAGTGGCAGGTGCATCGCGAGATCCACCTCGCCTACCACCACGGCATTCACGATCGCGTGCGAGTCGAGACCGAGGAGCGCTGGATTCAGCTCGCCGAGGAGGTGGTGCGCATCGCGACCTCACGCGCTCGGATCGGTGAAGGCGCGAACATCGAGCGCGTGATCGCGACGGCCGAGCTCGCGCGTGCGAGGCAGCGTCGCTTCGTCGCGTTGACCGAGTATCAGAGCGCGATCCTGACGCTCGCCGAGGTGGCGGGCTGGGACCCGACGCGGCCGCCGGCGCCGATCGGGAACCTCGACGCGCCGCACGAGCTCCCTAGCGACGCTCGCTTGCTCGCCACCGCGCTCGATCATCAGCCGCTCGTGCGTGCGGCGCTCGCGCGTGTCGAGACCGCCCGGGCCGAGCTCACGCGCGCGGATCGCGCCGCGTTCCCGACGATCGACCTCGGCGTACAGCTCTCGCGCGAGGGCTCGGCCGGCAGTCCGGCGAACTACATCGGCTTGCTGGTGCTCGGCGTCACGCTTCCCGTCTGGCAACAGAACACCGACGCGCGTGCGCGCGCATCGGCCGCGCTGGCGATCGCAGAGGCGGAGGAGGAAGCCGTGCGCGCGGTGGTCCAGGCGCGCGTGCTCCGCGCCGCCTCGACGGTGCGTCTCGCGGCGGAGCGTCTTCATCTCTACGAGCGCGACGTGGTGCCCGGGTGGGAGGAAGCGCTCTCGGGGCTCACGCAGGCGTACGAGATCGGCGAGATCGATCTCGCTGCGCTCAGCACCGGCCGGCGGAGCTTCCTCGAGGTTCAGTCCGACGCGATCGACGCGTACACCGCGTACCACGATGCGCTCGGGCAGCTCGAGACCGAGCTCGGCGCCGAGATCGATACACCTCCCGCTCGAGACGACCACGCCTCGACGGGAGGTGTCCGATGAGCCGCGTCGGATGGCTCGTCGTTCTCGCCGGGCTCGTCGCCGGCTGCGGCGCGGCCCCCGAGCCCGTGCGAGCGAGCGAAGGGGAGCGCGCTTGCGAGCCTGTCTCGCGACAGAGCACCGTACTGCTCTCGGAGGAGCAGCTCGTCGCGTCGGGAGTCCGGATCGGGCGCGCGACGCGCGGCACGCTCACCGGCGCGATGGTGGTGCCCGCCGTGGTGCACCTCGACCCGACCCGCACGGCGCACGTCTCCGCGCTGGTCACCGGACGATTGCGCTCCGTCGAGGCGCGTCTCGGCGACCCGGTGCACGCGGGGCAGGTCCTGGCAGAGCTCGCGTCCGCGGACGCCGGGGACCTCGCCGCGGCGATCGCCCAGGCCCGCGCGCGCGTGGTGGTCGCGGAGGCTGCTTCGGTGAGGCTCGAGGCTCTCGGCGCCACGGGCGTCTCCTCGCAGCGAGCCCTGCTCGAGTCGCAGGCCGAGCGCGATCGTGCGCGCGCGGAGCTCACAGGGCTGACCCAGCGACGCGGGGTGGTCGGTGCGCGCGGCGGACAGCGCGTGTCGCTCATCGCGCCGCTCGACGGCACGGTCGTCGAGGTCCACGCGGTGCCCGGCGAGATCGTCGCCGCAGGCGAGGCGCTCTTCACCGTGTCCGACACCCACCACGTCTGGGCGATCGGACGCGCACCGGAGCTGATCCTCCAAGACCTCCGTGAAGGGCTCCCCGCGACGCTGCGTCTTCGCGCCTACCCCGCCGAGCACTTCGACGGAACCATCGCGCTGCTCTCGCCGATGCTCGACGAGACCTCGCGGACGCTCGACGTTCGCGTGGAGCTCGACGATCCCTCGGACCGCCTCCGCGCAGGCCTCTTCGGCTCGCTGGCGCTCGGAGACACCGCGGGCCAGGCGATCGTCGTGCCGGAGGACGCGCTCGCCCGCCTCGACGGCGGAGACGTGGTCTTCGTTCCGGGTGATGCGCCTCGGAGCTTCGTCGCACACGCGGTCGCCATCGGTCATCGATCCGGCGGTCTCGCGGAGATCGCGAGCGGCCTCGAGGACGGCGACGCCATCGTCGTCGTCGGCACCTTCATCCTCAAGAGCGAGCTCTTGCGCGCCGAGCTCCAGGAGGACGACTGATGGAGTCGTTCCTCGGCTTCTGCCTGCGATGGCGGGTCCTGGTCGTGGCCTTCGCCGCGCTGGTCGCGGCGTATGGCGTGGGCAGCGCGCTCGCGCTTCCCATCGACGCCGTACCGGACGTGACGAACGTGCAGATCCAGGTGCTCACGAGCGCGCCGGCGCTCTCCCCGCTCGACGTCGAGCGCACGATCACGCTTCCGGTCGAGCGCGCGATGAGCGGGCTGCCGGGGCTCGAGGAGCAGCGGAGCGTGTCGCGCTTCGGCGTGTCGGCCGTAACGCTCACCTTCGTAGAGGGCACCGATCTGCTACGCGCCCGTCAGCTCGTCGGCGAGCGCCTCTCGGCGGCAGCGGCGCAGATCCCCGGCCACCTCGGCCGCCCCGAGATGGGCCCCATGAGCACCGGCCTCGGCGAGGTCCTGCAGTTCGAGATCCGCGGCGAGGGCAGGACGCTCATGGAGCTCCGCGAGATCCTCGACTGGTTCGTCGCCTTCGAGCTGCGAACCGTGCCCGGCGTCATCGAGGTCAACCCGTTCGGGGGCGAGGCGCGCACCTACGAGGTGGAGGTCGACCCCGAGAGCCTCGCCGCGCACGGCCTCGCGCTCTCCGATCTGTTCACCGCGCTCGAAGAGAACAACGACGCAGAGGGCGGCGGGTACCTCGTCCGTTCCGGCGAGATCGTCCTCATCCGCGCCGACGCGCGCTTCACGAGCCTCGAGGACGTCGAGGAGACGCTCGTCGTCGCGAGCGGCGAAGGCTCGCCGGTCCGCGTGCGCGATCTCGGCACCGTTCGCTTCGCGCCGATGCTGAGGCAGGGCGCGACGACGCGCGACGGCCAGGGCGAGACGGTCGTCGCCATCGTGATGATGCTCGCCGGCGAGAACGGTCGGGACGTCGTCGACCGCGTTCGTGACCGCCTCGAGAGCATCGGGCCGAGCCTTCCGGAGGGCGTGACGATCGACATCTTCTACGACCGCGCCGCGCTCGTCGATCGCACGATCGAGACGGTCGCGGAGAACCTCTCGATCGGCGCGCTCATCGTTGCGGGCGTGCTCTTCCTCTTGCTGGGCTCGGTGCGCGGCGGCCTCATCGTGGCGGCGGCGATCCCGTTCGCGATGCTCGTTGCCTTCATCGGGATGCGTGCGCTCGGCGTCTCGGGAAACCTGATGAGCCTCGGGGCGATCGACTTCGGGATCGTGGTCGACGGATCGATCATCGTGGTCGAGAACGCCGTGGTGCATCTCGCGGCGGCGCTCCACGGACGGGGCCGTCCGCTGAGCTATGCGGAAGCCGCGAAGGTCGTGCTTCGCTCGACGCTCGACGTGCGGCGCGCCGCGACCTTCGGCGAAGCGATCATCGTCCTCGTCTACGTCCCGATCCTGACGCTCGGCGGGATCGAGGGGCGGATGTTCCGTCCGATGGCGATCACCGTGCTGTTCGCGCTGCTCGGCGCGTTCGTCGCCTCGCTCACGTTCGTGCCCGTCGCCGTGGCCACGTTCATGCGCGGCAGCGCGAGCCACAAGGAGCCCTTCGTCGTGCGGAAGCTCTCGTCCGCGTACCCGCACGCGCTCCGCTGGGCGATGCGCTCACCGGGCGTGGTGGCGTTGCTCGCGCTGCTGCTCCTCGGCGTCGCGATCTCGGTCGGCGCGGGGATGGGCGCGGACTTCATCCCGCGCCTCGACGAAGGGTCGGTGATCATCGAGATGGCTCACCTGCCCAGCGTGTCGCTGGAGCAGGCGATCGAGGACTCCACGCGGGTCGAGCGAGCGATCGGCGACCTCTCCGAGGTCGAGACGGTGGTCTGCAAGACCGGGCGGCCCGAGATCGCGAACGACCCGATGGGGCTCTGGCAGTCCGACTGTCACGTCGAGCTGACGGATCGGGCCGAGTGGACCGACGTGCACGATCGCGAAGCGCTGCTCGCGCTCTTCTCGGAGCGCATCGATGCGCGCGCCCCGGGCCAAGGATACGCCTTCACGCAGCCGATCGAGATGCGCTTCTCGGAGCTGAACGGCGGCACGCGCTCGGACCTCGCGGTCACGATCTACGGTGACGACCTGAGCGAGCTCGCGCGCCTCTCACGAGAGGTGCAGCGCGCTTTGCATCGGATCGCAGGCGCGACGGACGTGCGCGGCGAGCAGCTCTCGGGCCTGCCGACGCTCGACGTCCAGTTCGATCGGCCGATGGCGGCGCGATATGGCGTGACGGCGCGTGCAGCGCTCGACGTGGTGGCGGCCGTGGGCGGGAGGCGCACCGGCGACGTCATCGAGGGCCAGCGGCGGTTTCCGCTCCAGGTTCGGCTTCCGCACGACGTCCGCGGCGACGTCGAGGCGCTCGGTCGGCTCACGGTGCGCGGCACCGGCGGAGCGCTGTTTCCGCTGGCTCAGGTGGCGCGTCTCGAGATCGAGGACGCGCCGGCGAGCATCAGCCACGAAGCGACACGACGGCGCACGGCCGTGGAGTGCAACGTGCGCGGTCGCGATCTCGCGCGCTTCGTCCTCGAAGCGCAGCGCGTCGTCCCCGCCGCGATCGATCTGCCGGTGGGGTACACGCTCGGCTGGGGTGGCGAGTACCGGAACCTCCGCGACGCGTCGCAGAGGCTCGCGATCGCGGTGCCGATCGCGCTGCTGCTGATCTTCGTCCTCCTCTACGCAGCGTTCGCCGCGTGGCGGCCGGCGATCGTGATCTTCTC
>JBBSAT010000332.1:0-8257 GCA_038252025.1 Polyangiales bacterium
CATCTTCGTCATTTGAGCCCCATCTCTGCCACATGACGAAAATGACGAAGCGCGTCCCTCCGTACCTTCAATATGACGAAAATGACGAAGCATGTTTCCTTCGCACGCGTCGAGCCCCCTTCGCACGCGTCGAGCCCCTTCGCACGCGTCGAGCCCCTCCCTTCGCACGCGTCGAGCCCCTTCGCACGCGTCGAGCCCCTTCGCACGCGTCGAGCCCCTTCGCACGCGTCGAGCGCTGTCGCGTTCCGCGCGCACGCCCCGTTCGTGGTCACTGCGCACTCCCGCGGGCTCGTGTAGAACGCTGGGCGACGTGAACGCGATCCCTCGAAGCCTGGTGCGAACGCTGCTCGGCGCATTCTCGATCGCGAGCGTCGGCCTGCTGGGCTGCTCGCGCGATTGCTCGCGAACGCTGAGCATCGACTACATCGGCGACCTGCGCGCGCCCGCCGACTTCGACCGAGTCGTGGTCGAAGTCCTGGACGCCGACGGAAGGCGCTCGCAGCAGAGCGCCGACGTCGTCGGGACGTTCGACCGGCAAGGGGAGGTGATCCGCCTCACCGAACTGAGAAACGGCGCGCAGCTCCACATCGAGTTCCGTCTCGGCCCCTCGGTGGTGTTCTCCCAGGAGCACGGGCCGCTCCAGGACGTCGAGGCGGCGTGCACCGGACGACGCGTGCTCCCGATCGCGGTCGTGTCGCACCTCCCGACCAGCATGGGGGAGTAGCGGCTCGGCTCCGCGGCCCGCGCTCGGCTCAGCGGCCGGCGCTCTCGATCGCGTCCCAGACGTCGTCCGCACGAAGCCCGAGCCACGGATCGCTGGCCGGCGTGAGGAAGAGCTCCGTGTAGACGCGCTCGTTGAGGCGCGCGTAGTCGGTGGCGCCGCTCGTCGGATCCGCGAGCCACTCGTGGATCACGCGGTGCATCGTCAGCTCGTTCCGGAGCGAGTCCGCCTGGGTGGTGCGCGCGAGGCTGATCGCGAGCGTCGCGACCTCGGTCGCGCCCGTCTTGAGGCGGAGCAGCGCCAGGCTCGCCTCGCCGAGTGGCGCCGTTCCTCCCTGATTCGCGAGCGTGAGCCAGTCGACGAACACGCTCGGGCTCGGACGTCCGGGGCGGGCGACGACGAGGTCGAGCATCGGCTGCTCGACGAACATCTTCCCCATCGTCAGCGGCATCGCCACGGTGGCGGAGGGCGCCGATCCCGGCGGCACCGGGCGCGCGTCCGCGAGGCCTTCCCACGTCGGCAAGCCGAGGGACGCAGTCCGTACCCCGTTCCACTGGAGCTCCGACTCGGCGAGAGCGCGCGCATGAGCCGGCGCCACGCACGTCGCGAACGCTTGCCCTTCTCTGTCTCCGCACTCCATCGCGATCGCGCGCGCGGCAGTCAGCCGGCTCGCGAAGTCGGCCGCCGTGTACAGCCCAGGAATGGCGTCCACGACCCGCCCGTTCGCGTCCATCACGTAGTGGACGCTGTTGCCTGTGATCGTGCGCTCGATCGTCCGGCCATCGCCCATGTCGATCGTGATGCGAGGCGCGGGCCGCTCGCTCGACCAGAAGAGAACGAACTGCTCGGCGAGCTGGGCGCGCACGCGCTCGTCGGCGTAGAGGACCACGCGGAAGTACCGGCTGTTCGCGCAGGAGAGCTCCTCGTCGAGGCGGCCGAGCAAGCGCAGCGCGAGGATCGGACGGCCGGTCCTCTCGCTTTCGGCGCGGGCGAGCGGCAGATCGGTGAACCAGTAGAGCCCGGACGCGTGCCCGTCTCGCTGACCGCTCACCACGTCGATCGCATGCCGGAGGCGCTCGAGCTCGGGCGTCGGCACCTCTGGCGGGCTCGTCCGAAGCATGTCGATCTCGCTCGCGTGCGCGCCGAGGAGGGCGCGATGCCCGTCCGGGCCTGCGGCGCGCAGTCGTGCGATCGCGTCCTCCGCGCGAGCGGCGTCCGCATCGACCGCCACCTCGGACAGCTCGGCGAGCGTGAGTCCGGCCTCGCTGCCGGCGGTGTCGACCTCCGAGTCGACAGCGGTGTCCGTGACGCCACCGCACGCAGAGAGCGTGGCGACGGCGGCGAGGAAGAGTCGGTGGATCGGTCGAGCGTGCATGGGCGTCCTCTCGTCTTCGATGTCGAAGAGGACTCTGCCCGCGCGCGGCGGAGCCGCTCGTAAGGGTTCGGTAAGACGTCCGGACCCGCGATTCTAGGATCCCATCGTGATGCTGCCGCCCACCAGCGCGTCGATCGGGACGACGCGAAGCGCCCCCACTTCCTGTGGTGGACGGACGCGACCTCGGGAGATCTTCGCGCCCATCTCAGGAGCGCGGACCTTGCGGAGCGTGGGTACTGGCTCGGCGCGCTGCTTCGGGAGGCCAACTCACGAGACGTCTGGGTCTTCACGACGCCTGGCGAGATCCGAGAGGCCTGGCCCTTCGTCGTCCCTCAGCAGAGCGCCACGAATTCCGTCGAGTGAGCGCCGCAAGCTCCTTTTGACCCTCGCGTCGATGGTCTATGGATCGCTTCCATGGCGCCCAAGCCCCCCGCAAGAAACTGGGCCGCGGAGCGCGCGCGTCGCGCTGGCGCGCGAACGCATGGTGCGGCGGGGCTGCTCTACGATCCGAAGTTCGTGACGGAGGGCGACCGCACGGAGATCGCGCGCTGGCTCGGGACGCTCGTGCCGCTCTGGGAGGAGCGCTACTCGGCCCACCATCCGCCGCCACCGGCGCAGTCGCAGCGCTGGCTGCTGCGGCCGGTCTACTGGCTGGGGAACTGGCAGTTCGCGTGCCTCGGCTACTACCACCCGCCGCGCGGGATCCATGGCCGCTGCGTGCGCGCCGAGCCGTTCCCGCCGGTCCTCGCGCGCCTGGTCGCGCAGGTGGAGAAGAAGACGCGCGCGCTCTTGAGCCCAGCGGACATCCCGCGTGCGTGGCACCTCAACACCTGCCTCGTGAACTTCTACGGCGATCGAATCGAGGGCGACAAGCGCATCGACACCGCGCGCGTCGGCGATCACAAGGACTTCGAGCCCGGCCCCGTCGCGTCGATCTCGTTCGGAGAGCGCGCGTTCTTCCAGTTCGTCCAGAGCCGCCGTCCGGGCGAGCGCGACGCCATCGCTCTCCAGCAGTGGCTCGAGGACTCGTCGCTGCAGATCTTCGGCGGCGATCGGTGGAAGAACCAGCTCTTTCACCGCGTCCAGCGCGTCGAGCGGAAGGGCAGGTTCTCTTTCGATCTCAGGGCCGAGCGCTTCGAGACGAGGCGCGTGAACTTCACGTTCCGATTCGTCCCCGAGGAGCACGTGATCCCGTACGCGAAGCTCTCCGTCGACGATGCGAGCGACGTGCGCGGCTACATGGAGACGCTCGCGAAGAGCTCATCGTTCTTCGCCAAGGCGCTCGCGCAGCGCGGGTGATCGAATCGGCTCCGCCGCCCGGGCTAGAGCCAGCACGAACTTTCCGCTCGCGTGGCGGTGCGCAGTACGCTGCGGGATGACCGCGAGAAGAATCCAGCTCGGCCTCGCGTTCGCGTGCTTCCTCGTCGGCTGTCCGAGCCCCGACGGAACGCACGAGGACGCGGCGATGCTCTCGGACGCGCACGTCGACGCGGCAGACGCGGGCCACGCGACCGACGATGCCGCGTCCGATGGCGGAACCGCCGCGTGCGTACCGGACACCATCGCGTCGTGCGCGTGCACCGGCGCCGCGGTCGGGTCGGAGCGATGTCTCCACGACGGGAGCGCGTACGACACGTGCGAGTGCACGACCGCCGCCGTCTCGATCTTCGTGCGGCCAGGCGCGACCGGTGGCGATGGCTCCGACGCGCATCCGTACGGCACGCTCGTGGAGGCACGCGACGCGCTCCGCACCCAGCACGCGACGCTGCCCGCCGGCGACGTCGTCGTGTGGCTGCACGGAGGGCGCTACGAGCTCCCCGGTACGCTCGTCCTCGACGCACAGGACGCGGGCGACGACGACACGAACATCACGTGGCGCTCGGTTCCAGGCGAGATCGCGCGCATCAGCGGCGGACGCCATCTCGATCCGAGCTGCTTCGCGCCGGTCCCTTCGGGCGCTGCGATCGAGAGCCGGCTCGATCCTGCCGCGCGCGCGTCGATCGTCGTCTGCGATCTCGGCTCGCAAGGCATCGCCGACTTCGGCACGCTCGCCGAGCGTCAGTCCGCAGGGCCCAGCGCTTCGGTCTCCGCGCTCGAGCTCTTCGTCGACGACGAGCCGATGTGGCTCGCGCGCTATCCGGACGCCGACGCCGACGAGCCGGCGCCCGACCCCTCGGGCGACGCGATCGATCTCTTCGGCACCGTCAGCCCCGACGTCACGGGCCACTACGTCCGCACGGGCGCGCTCGACGGTGTCTCGACCTTCCAGCGCGAGGGCCTGGTCGGCGGGCTTCAGTACAACCTGCATCGAAACACGGTCACCGGGATGTACACGGCGTGGTTCCTCACGACGGCCGCCACTGGATATCCACCTTCCGGCGATCCGTTCTGGTATCGCTACGACGCCACGCTCGGACCGATGTCGCCAGCGCAGGGCGGGACGGGCGACGTCGCGATCGAGCCACCCGGGCGCATCTCGCATGGCTTCGTCTCGACCCTCGACGCGATCGACGCGACCTCGTTCCACTACCTGGGCGATCGCCCTCTGCGCTGGACGAGCGCGACCGACGTCTGGGCCCACGGTCTGTTCAAGTACGCCTGGTCCGACAGCCACGAGGCGGTCACGGTCGACACCGCGGCGCGTACGATCACGCTCGGCCACGCGCCGGGCTACGGGCTCGATCCCGGGCGCCCGTACTACGTCTACAACCTGGTCGAAGAGCTCACCCAGGCGGGTGAGCACTACCTCGATCGCAGCACGGGCATGCTCTATCTCTATCCGACACACGCGCTCGACAGCGCCGATGTCGTCGTCTCGATGCTCGAAGCGCCCGTCGTCCGCATGAACGACGTCACGCACCTCGGGCTGCGTGATCTCGTGATCGAAGCAGGGCGCGCCACGCAGCTCGAGATCCACGGCGGCAGCGGTCTTCGGCTCGACGACGTCGAGGTCCGGAACGGCGGCTTTCACGGGGTCTCGATCTCGGGCGCGTCCCGCGTCACGATCGATCGCGGCCGCGTCCATGGGCTCGGCAACGCCGGGATCGTCGTCAGCGCGGGCGATCGCCGAACGCTCACGCACGGCGACGTCACTGTGGAGAACGTCGACATCCATCACGACGGGCGCTTCGTGTGGATGTACCAGGCCGGCGTGATCGTGCAGGGCGCCGGCATCACGTTGCGCCAGAATCACATCCACGATCTGCCGCACAGCGCGATCCTCTGGGGCGGCAACGACCATCTCTTCGAGCTGAACGAGATCGATCACGTCGTCGCCATGGCGAGCGATGCGGGCGCGATCTACGCCGGTCGCGACTGGGGCTCGCGCGGCAACGTGATCCGCAACAACGTGATCCGCCACGTCAGGACCTCCGTCGAAGGCTACGGCGCGCACGGGATCTATCTGGACGACGCGCTCTCTGGCGTGCTCGTCGAGGGCAACATCATCTACGACGTGTCCGGCAACGCGGTACAGCACGGCGGCGGACGCGACGACCTCGTGCGTCACAACGTCTTCGCGCAGTGCGGCACCGGCTTCGCGACCGATGCGCGCGGCGAGACCGCGATCGTGAGCACGCCAGGAGACAGCTGGAACTTGCTCGAGAAGCTCCAGGCGCTCGGCTATCAGGACGAGCCGTGGGCGTCGCGCTTTCCCGAGTGTGCAGCGATCCCGAACACCTGGGCCGCGATCACGGCTGCGGGATCGACCTGGCGCGATCCGGGCGGCTCGGTGCTCGACGGCAACCTCGGCTGGCAGCTCGGCCGCTGGGACAGCGAGGGCGGTGGCGCGTACTCGTTCTTCGCGTCGGTCGCGGACAACATGGAAGACGCCGATCCGCGCTTCGTGGACGAAGCGAGCGGCAACCTCGCGCTCGCGGCCGACTCACCCACGCATGCGATCCCTGGCTTTCCCGACATCCCCTTCGATCGGATCGGCATCGCCCCCTGACGCGCTAGTCGAGCAGAGTCCGCGCGAAGGTCGCTCCGGGTGTTCGCGGTCGGCTGCGCCTGCGCTTGTGACGTCGACTCGATCGTCGTCACGCGCGCTCGTGCTCGAGCACGCGGCCGGGCACGCAGGTCTGTGCGCGCTGATCGGTGCGCGCTGAGCGGGAGCATGCCGTAGACCTCGCACGGCCCGCCCTCGGCGCGAGGCGGCTATTCCGTCAGCGTCCGGTGAAGGAACTGCACGCAGACCGAGCCCTCGCCGACCGCAGCCGCGACGCGCTTCGCGCTTCCGCCGCGGACGTCGCCGACCGCGAAGATCGCGCGCCGGCTCGTCTCGAAAGGAAAGACCGGGCGGGCGGAGCCGGGAGGTGGCGAGGTCGGGAGATCGGTGCCCGTGAGGAGGAAGCCCTTGTCGTCGCTCGCGAGGCAGCCCCTCAACCACTCCGTGTTGGGCACCGCGCCGATCATCGAGAACACGTGTCGTATCGGCCGTCGGACACGCTCCCCGCCCGCGTGCTCGATGGTCACGTGCTCGAGCTCGTCCCGCCCCTCGAGCGCGACGATGTGTGCCCGCGTGTGGAGCGTGATGTTCGGCGTGTCCTCGATCCGGCGGACCAGGTAGCGCGACATGCTCGAAGTGAGGCTCTCGCTGCGAATGAGGATGTGGACGTGGCGCGTCGTCTGGGCGAGGTACGTCGCGGCCTGGCCGGCCGAGTTGCCTCCGCCCACCACGATCACCTCTCCGGATGCACAGCGCTGCGCTTCGATGAACGTCGCCCCGTAGTAGACACCTCTGCCCTCGAAGCGCTCCAGGTCCGGTACGTCGAGCCTTCGATAGCGCGCGCCGGTCGCGACGATGATCGCGCGCGCGGACAGCACCTGACCGTCGTCGAGCTCGACGTGGTACGGCGCCTCCTCGCAGTGGAGGCGCACCGCCGCGCGCGCGATCGAGAGCTTGGCCCCGAATTTCTCCGCTTGGGTGAGCGCGCGCTGGGCGAGCGCCATACCCGAGATGCCGGTCGGAAACCCGAGATAGTTCTCGATCTTCGAGCTCGACCCCGCCTGGCCTCCGGGCGCCATCGCCTCGACCATCAACACGTCGAGCCCTTCGGATGCCGCGTACACCGCGGCGGAGAGGCCCGCGGGTCCGGCGCCGACCACGAGCACGTCGCACGTCGCACTCGGATCGATCTCCACGTTGAAGCCGAGGCACTCGGCGATCTCGGCGTTGGACGGGTTCCGGAGCACGCGCGTCTGAAGGCAGATGACGACGGGCACGTCGGTGACGGCGACGTGGAAGCCCTCGAGCAGAGCCTCGACGTCCGGCTCCGTCTCCACGTCGACGTAGCGGTGCGGGTGCCCGTTGCGCGTCAAGAACGCCTGGATGCGCAGCGTGTCGGCCGAGTGTCGCGACCCGATCACGATGGCGTCGCCGAACTGCTCGGCGAAGAGGGCCACGCGTCTGAGGATGAACGCGCGCATGAAGAGCTCGCTGAGCTCGGGATCCATCTGCACGATCGTGCGCAGCTGGGCCGCCTCGATGCGGAGCGCGTCGGCTGCGTCGTGCGGCCGCGGACGAGCGCGCGCCGGTCGCTCAGCATCGTCATCTCGCCCGTGAACTGTTTCGGCCCATGGGAGGTCACCAAGTCCTCGAACGCGCCGCGCGGATGGACGACCTCGATCGCGCCCTCGAGGACGACGTACATGGGCACGAGCCGATCGCCCTCGTCGAACAGCAGTGTGCCCGCCGGCAGGGTGAGCTCCTTTCCGAAGCGCGCGATCCGCGCGATCTGCGCGTCGTCGAGCACCGGGAACATCTGGGGCGCCCGCGCGCGCAGAGCTTCGCCGTTCGGTACCTCGTTCGCCATCGCTCACCCCTCGGAAAGGAAGACACTGTCGACGTAGCAGAACGCCTCGCAGGCTCCCACGTGCGCGCGGCGCCCACCGCTCCTCACGGAGGTTCTGCCCCCCGCCGAGCTACGGTCTGCGCTCGCCCTGAACATCGCGCCTCTGGCCGTGCGGGAGACGAAGCAGCGCGCGTGCCGTAGCGTCGGCGCAATCGAACGCGTCCGCGGATGGCCGCGCGAAGACAGCGGTCGCGTTTTACGAAGGCCTTACCTCGGCTGCGTCCGCGCCGAGGCAGCCTGGAGCGCAAGGAGACTGCCATGGACCACCGAGCCCTGTTTCTCGTCGCTCTCTCGTTCGCCATCCCGAGC
>JBBSAT010000333.1:0-8236 GCA_038252025.1 Polyangiales bacterium
CCTTCGTCGACGGCCCAGAGCGCGACCTCGACGCCGGACGCGTCCCCGCCGTCACCGGTGACGTGCACCTCGATCGGCACCTGAGCGCCCGGCCGGGCCGTCGCCGCGTGAGCGTCGATGGCGACCGTGAGCGGCGAGAGCGCGGGGTCGACGCGGAGCTCGGTCGCGCCGACGCGGAGATCGGGCGCGTCGAGGTCGATCCTCCCGCCGGGCGGGCCTGTCCGCGGGCGGACGAGCGCGAGCGTGACGAACGCGTTCGGCGCCATGCGATCGGTGAGCGGGATACGCACCGTCGTCCCGCCGGGGCCGACGTGCAGGTGCTGGCGCGAGAGCACGCGATCGGTCGACACGATCACCATCACCTCGGCCTCGGAGAACGGGCTCTCGAACGCGATCTCGGCCTCGTCGCCGACCCGGTAGTGATCACGCCCGGGCGTGACGGCGATGGGCGCGCCAGCGGGGTCGCGATCGGGCGCACCCTCGGGCCCGGCGACGTAGACGAGGCGCGAGGCGACCGAGGAACGCCCGCGTGGATCGCGTGACTCGACCTCGAGCAAGTAGCCGCCCGCGCGGTCGGGCGTCCACTCGCAGCGAGCCAGCTCTTCCGCGGAGCGCAGCGCGCAGTGGTGCACCTCGTCGCGCGCCTGAGCCCGCCTCAGCTGGAAGCTGCCGTCGGCGTCGAGCGCGCCGCGCGAGGCGTCCTCCCACTCGTAGTAGCCCTGGTTGCCGACGCGCACGATGCGCGCCTCGATGGCCTGGCCGATGATCGGGGCGTCCGCCGCGTCGAGCACGATGGCCTCGAGCGTGAGCGGCTGTCCGAGCGCCACGAAGCCCTGACCGCGCCGCAGGCCCACCTCGACGTCTGCCGGCCGCGCGACGATCGTGCGGTGCGACGCGGTGCTCTCGCCGCTCTCGTCCGTGACCTCGACCTCGACCTCGAGGCTCGTTCGCGTCGGGACGCCGAGCGCGACGTGCGTCTCGATGCGGCCTTCGCCGTGCGCGTCGAGCGCGAGGTCGCCCTCGGCGAGCGTCGCTCGCGCCGCGTGGCCGTCCACGGGCGCGAAGGTCAGCTCGCGCCAGCGGGTGCCGTGCCCGACCGCGCCGCCGCGCACGACCGAGTAGCGCGCGCTCGCGCCGGCGACCGAAGCGCCGAACAGATAGCGCGCTGCGATCCCGATCGAGAGCGCGTCGCCCTCGACGAGGCTGCGCTCCGGCGGCGCCGTGAGGTCGAGGCGGAAGCGCGGCTCGCGATACTCGGAGAGCTGGATCGCTCTCGTACCGATGACGCGCGTATCGAGCACGGCCTCGACGCGGTACTCGCCGAGGCCCGCGCCGTCCGGCAAAGCGAACGTCGCGCTGGCCACGCCCGCGGGAGACAGAGGGACGTCGAGGCTGGCCACGGGCAGCTCGCTCGACGGGCCCATGAGCCGCATCGCGACTGTCGTGCGAGGCGGCGTCGTGAGCGACGTGCCTTCGACGCGACGGACGATCGCCAGCGCGCGGACGGTCTCCTCGGGGCGGTAGGCGCCCCGGTCGCTGATGACCGTCGCGTGGACCTCGCCGTCGCCCGAGGCGCTGCCGCCCGAGACCCCGAGCGTGGCCGCGCCGATCGCGCTGCGCGGATCGAGCGTCATCACGGTGCGATCGTGGTCGGTCGCGACGACGATCACCGTCGGCGCTTCGAGCGGTGCGTGATCGATCGACCCGGCAGCCTGCGCGTCGGTCAGCACGGAGACCGCACCGTCGTCACCGGTCCGGACCTCGGCGAGGGCGGCGCCTGCCGCGCTGAAGAGCGAGACGCGGGCTCCCGCGATCGGAGCGCCCGTCGCGATCGACGTGACCCAGACGACGACACCAGCGTCGACCGCGGTGGCGGAGACCCCGAGGTCGGTCGCGATGACGAGCGATGCGTGCAGATCCGTCGGCTCACCGCGCGCGCCAGCCTGCAGCGCGACGACCTCCATCACGGAGCCCTCGTGCGCGACCTGTACTTCGCCGCGGGCCCACCGATTCGGTCGCACCCCCGGCGCGAACGGCGCGAGCGGTCGTGTGCTCGCGTCGGCCTCGCCGCGAGCCTCGGTGACGTAGGCCGCCGGGTGAAGGAGCGCGCGCACCTCGTCGCCGGGCCGCACGACGCGCCGGCGAAGCTGTCCCTCGTCGAGGTGCACGCCCACGAACGGCCAGCGGATCTCGGCGTCCCGCTCGAAGACGAACGAGCCCGTCTGCGCACGGAGCGTGGGCAGGTGCCCCGCGCTGCGCACGGCCATCGGCCCCGTCTGGACGAGCGGCGCTCCGCGCGCGGTGAACAGGCGCGCGAGCCGGATCTCGTAGACCTGGTCCGGATCCCACTCCGCGCGCACGACGAGATGGCGTCGGGCCTCCTCGCCCTCGCCCGCCACTTCGACCTCGAGCCCCGAGGCAGCCGGTGTGACCCGGACCGAAGACGCATCGACGTCGCCGAGCGCGTGCGTCGAGAGCAGGATGAGCTCCGACTCGATGTCGACGATCTCACCGGGCTCGCCACGGAACGCGCAGCCCGCCGTTCCCCAGTCGGAGATCGTGCAGCCGATGCCCTCGATACGCGGCCGCGGCTCGAGCTGGACGGCGAGGCTGCCCGCGTACGCGCCGCCCCAGCTCATCCACCGCGGCGCGACCGAGATCCCGATGCGCGCGCCCGGCTCGAGGGCACGGGTCGGCTCGAGCGCGACGAGGTAGCGCTCCTGCCCTTCGTGCGAGGTCGGCACGAGCCCTCGCGAGACCACGCGAACGGGAAGCGTGCGAAAGCCGCCGCCCTGTTCGAAGGCGAAGAGCTCGCGCGCGAGCTCCGCGGTGCGCACCGGCGCGTCGAAGGTGAGGAGGATCGGCGCGCCGACCGGCGCAGTGGACTCGTGAGAGAGGAGGCGCGGGGTTCCGTCGAGGACGATGACCCGAGGCGTCTCGTCGTAGAGAATCTCCCCGTCGACCGAGGCCAGGTCGGCGTCGAACGTCACGCTCGACTCGCGCGGACGATCGTAGGCACGCGGGTCGGGAGTGAAGGTGACCGAGCTGCGCGACACCCAGCGCGCCGTCCCGGCGACCGTCGGGGTCAACACGATGGGGCTCTCGGCGAGAGCGCGTCCGACCTGCGTCGCGCGCACCATCGGGCGGTTGAAGCGCACGGTCAGGACGTCGCCACGCCGCAGGCGGATGGCCCCTTCCTCGGCGGGCGAGAGGACGGCGAGCGACTCGGGGGCATCGGCCGCCAGGAGCGGCGCGAGAGGCGTGGCGATCGGCAGCTCGTCTTGGGGCGGTGGAAACGTCGTGATGAAGTCGATCAGCGCGGGGACGGCCGACGCCGCGAGTGGGTCGGCGCCCGCGCGGCGGAGCAGGGACAGGAGCCCCACGACGCACACGACCGAGAGCCCGATCGCGGCCATCAGGCGCGAGGTCTTGAAGGGCGGGGTGGCGGCCGGGCGAGCGGACGCACGGTACGGACCGAGGTTCTGGGGGCGCTCCATGCGCGGTCGGTGTGCTCGAACCGAGCCAGCCCAGAATGGGGACGAAACGCGCGATCGACGAGGGAGCACGTGGACGTGGGGCCACGGAGGGGTCTCCTGCCGGACACGGCGCCGATCTCTGTTAGTGTCGCGCCCACATGCACACCGACGACACCTTTGCGTTCCGCCTCTCGATCTTCCTCTTCGTGGTGGTGATCCCGCTCATCGGCGGCGTCGCGGCGTACTTCGCCTCGAACATGCCCAGCTGAGCGGTGCGCGCTCGAGGCGTGACCAACAATGGTCGCGCCTTGTCCTTTCCCAGCGTGAAGCGCTGGGAATTTCTCTCAGTCGAAGGGATCTGACCAAAGTATTTGATCAGACCTTCAGGCCGTCTGAGCGTCCTTCGCGATCCCGCGGACACGCGGCGGGCCCAGCCGGGCGAGCGCCGAGATCGTCTCTTTCGAGAGCGCCTTCATCTTCGCGACGGCCTCGTCGTGCTTGCCGAGCGCTTCGAGCGCCGCAGCCTCCACGACGCGCGCCTCCTCCGCGATCGACTCGTCCTTGGGGACTTTCTTCGCGATGACGTCGGCGCCCTCGAGCGCCTTCTCGGCCTCGCCGCGCTCGATCGCGACCATCAGCTCGAGGAAGTCGAGGCGCGCTTCGACGTCGGCCTCGTCGCTCCGTGAGCCGCGGACGCGCAGCGTGAGGTCGGCGTTGTCCACGTCGCCCGCCGATAGGTAGGCCACGGCCTTCGCGTGCCGGACGACCGAGCCCTGCCCTGGCGCGAGCTCGTCGATCTTCACGCGGGTGAGCACGCGCGACGCTTCCTGCGGACGCCCTGCCGCATCGAGCAGCTCCGCGAGGATGACCGAGAGGTGCGCCTGTTCGAGCCGGAGACGCGGTCCGAGCCGCTGCGACTTCTGGAGCGCCTCGCGCACCTCCGCGATGGCGCCTTCACGCGCCGGGTCGTCGACGACGGCCGCTTCCCAGCGATCCCAGTCGCGGACGCGCTTCTGGCGCACCCAGCGCATGCGCAACATCTCGCCGACGTAGGCGAGGAAACCGAGCGACGCGAGCGGCACCATCAGCCACGCGTAGCCCCACGAGTCGAGCGCGTAGTAGAGGACGAGCGCGGCGAACGCGACGGCGACGAAGCGCCCGATACGGATGAGCCAAGGATTCATGTGTACGGGCGAACGGTACTCGCACCGCGCACCCCAGGGAAGTTCGGGGCGTTGCGATCCGTGCGCTGTCCTTCTATGTCTCGCGCCGTGAACGTTCGCCGCGCGATCCTGACCTCGGTCCTCCTCGTGTCCGCCTGCGGCGAGACGGGCACCCCCGATCTCGCCGAGTGGACGCCCGCCGACCACCAGCAGGAGACGTCGGCCGACGACGAGCGCGGTGCCGCGCCGGACGAGGAGATCGATCAGGATCCGGCCGTCACGGAGATGCGCGCGGCGACGTCTCTCTTCGGCGCGATGTGCGCGAGCTGTCATGGCGCGGGCGGCGCAGGCGATGGGCCCGGAAGGCCACCCGTCGCGCCGCCGCTGCCCGACTTCACGCGCGCGGAGTTCCAGAGCGAACGCACCGACGAACAGCTCGCGGCCGTCATCCGAGACGGCCGCGGAGGCTTCATGCCGGCCTTCGGCGATCGACTGAGCCCCGAGGGAATTGTGGCGCTCGTTCGGCACGTTCGGCGGCTCGGACCGACACCTCCGAGCCCCTGAAGAGAGCCCAAAAAAGATCGGGTATCTCGCGAGCGAGTTCGCGTACCCTACGCCGCGTTGGTGGGTGGGCGCCCTCTCGGTATGGGGCTCGAGTAGGCAAGACGATGCCCGGCGGACGTCGAGTCCCGCCGGGAACCAGGTCGAGAACCTGGGTGAAGGAGTAGAGAGACATGACGCGATCCGTCGTTCAGGCGTTGCTCGCCTTGGGCCTCGCGGGCTGCTGCTTCGGCGGTACGCCGGGCAGCACCGGGACACCGCCGCCTCCCGGGACGGTGCCAGGTGTGGGCGGCCTCACCTCGCTCGCGCCCGGCTTCGCGCCCGACCCGATGATGGTGAGCGGCTCGGCCGGCGGCCCCGCGCAGGCGAGCACATACGGGATGGACTGCCGCGGCACCGTCGCGATGATGCCGAACCACTCCTTCACGCTGACCGCGCCCTTCTCCACGCTGCGCTTCAGCGTGACCGCAGCGTCCGACACCACGATCGTCGTCCGCTCGCCGAGCGGACAGGTCTTCTGCAACGACGACACGAACGGGCTCAACCCGGAGATCGTCAACGCGTTCCCGGCCGGTCAGGTCGACGTGTACGTCGGCGCGTACTCGTCGTCGGGCATGGGCGCGCCGTACACGATGCAGGTCAGCCAGACCGGCGGTGCGTTCGCGCCGCCGGTCGTTCCTTCGACGCCGCCGGTCATCGGCCCTGGCGGCATCCCGCAGAACTGCGGGATGAGCGTCGCGTTCTACGGAACCGTCGTCGTCGGCTCGAGCCTCGTGCTCGGCGGTCACTCCCCGTGGACGGGCCCGGATGGCGCTGGCAGCTTCGTCACCGACGACACGAACTGGGCCCCCGAGATGGGCACCTGGGTCGGTCAGCGCACGATCGTCACGTCGCTCGACGGGCTCGACACGGCGGGCTGCCCGGGCGTGCGGGTGACGGCGGACACGGGCCAGTACTTCTGGCGAATCCGCAACGCGTCCTTCTGAGGCCGGTCTTCCGAGGCGGGTCTCCGCGGGAACCCCGGAAGGAAACGGCAGTCGAGAGATCGGCTGCCGTTTTCGTTTCCGAGCCACTCACGGCGCGGGGACGACCGCTCGCGGCTTCGGCCGGCCCACGGTCGAACGGATGGCGCGGGTCGGAGCGACATGGGCCAGGATGCACGGGGGACGATGAGAGCGCGTGTCGAAGAGCTGATCGCGGTCGTGAGGCGTGCGCTCGTCATGCGCGCCGTGCTCACGGAGGTCGTCACCTGGGCGGCCGTCCTCGGGTCGCTCGCGCTCGTGCTCGCGCTCGTCTCGCCGGGCCTCCCTCGCTGGCCCGCGCTCGCGCTGCTGGCGCTCGCGCCGATCATCGGCCTGGTTCGCGCGCGCCGAGCCCAGCCGTCCGTGGGCGACGTGGTGCTCTACGTCGATCGTCGGCTCGCCGCCGGAGAGTCGCTCGTGACGGCGTGGGAGCAGAGCGGCGAGGCGGACGGCGGGATCTTCACGGCGCGCACGCTCGCGCGCGCAGAGGCGACGCTCGCGGGTCGAAGCGCGAAGGACGTGCGCCCGCGGATCGTGCGCGGCGACGCCTGGGCGCTGGGCATGGCCGCGGCGACGTTCCTCGCAGCGTCGCTGGTCCCGCCGCCGCGCGCGTCGCACGCGGCCATCGGGACCGACACCGTGCGGTGGACCGACGACGGCGCTCTCGAGCGCATCGAGCGCCTCCCGGAGCGCGCGCAAGATCCGGAAGAGCGGCGTCGCCTCGAGGAAGCGAGCGAGGAAGCGCGCGAGCTTCGCGAGCAGCTGGAAGCAGGGCTCGAGCGAAGGGAAGCGCTCGATCGGCTCGCGAGCCTCTCGCGCTCGCTCGAGGCGGCTCAGCACCAGCCGACCGGAACCGAGCTTCGGGCGCAGGACGCTGCCGCCGAGGCGCTCGCCGCCGAGCCGGAGCTCGCCGACGCCGCGCGGGATCGCGATCTCGATCGCGTGTCACGCGAAGCCGAGCGCGCCGCGTCGCGACGTGAGGCGTCGGATCGAGCGCGGGCCCACGATGGCCTGCAGGCCGCGGCCGACGCAGCGCGCGCCGAAGGTGACGAGCAGCTCGCTGCGGCGCTCGAGCGGTCGGAGCATCTCCTCGAGCAGCGCGCGGAGCAGGCGGCGATGGCGCGCGAGCTCGCGGAGGCGATGCCGGAGCTGATGCAGGGCGACCTCGGGCGTGCGCTCGACAGCCTCGAGCGCGAGGGCGACGGCTCGGAGCTCAGTCGCGAGCTCGTCGATGCGATGCGTGAGGCGTGGAGCCGGCTGAGCGCGGAGGAGCGCGAGCGGCTCGCCGAAGCGATGCGGAACGCGCCGGCAGAGGACTCGCCTTCGGGGAGCGAGGCGTCCGACGGCAGCGGCAGCCAGCCGATGACCGCGGCGGAGATGGAGGCGGCCCTTCGCGAGGCGCTGGAGCACCTCGACGAGCTGCAGCGATCGATGGGTGAGGGTGGACAAGGGATGCCGGTGCCGGGGCAAGGGCAGGGGCAGGGGCAAGGGCAAGGGCAGGGGCAGGGGCAAGGGCAGGGACAAGGGCAAGGGCAAGGGCAAGGGCAGGGACAAGGGGAAGGGGATGGGCAGGGGGGGCCCGGGCCCGGCGGTGGGCACTCGACAGCGACGGGCGAGACGCGAGACCTCGGGACCGAAGGTGGCGTCCTCGCGCGCGTTCGACCGCGACACCTCCCCGGCGCGCCCACGCGCAGCAGCGTCGAGTGGGTCGACCCGAGCGGCGCCGACACCTCCCACCTCGGCGGAAGCGCGACCGGCGACGGCGCAGCGCCGAGCGACGACGGCGCGATCGATCACACGCCCATCCCCGACGACTACCGCGCGCACGTGCAGAGCTACTTCGACGGCCACTGAAGGTCTGACCAAATACTTTGGTCAGATCCCTTCGACTGAGAGAAATTCCCAGCGCTTCACGCTGGGAAAGGACAAGGCGCGACCATTGTTGGTCACGCCTTGAGCTCCCGCTCGGAGCGCCGACACGACTCTCGAACGAGGACCACCGATGACAGACGCC
>JBBSAT010000334.1:0-8235 GCA_038252025.1 Polyangiales bacterium
ACCTCGTAACAGAGGGCCGCTGCGCCGGAGAGCGAGAAGCAGATGAAGGCCATCTTGCACGCGATCGGCAATACCCAGATCACGTCTTCCGGCGGCGCCGAGGGCTCCGTCCTCGGCTCAGCCTCGGCTTTCCTCGCGGCCGTCTTCCTGGTAGTCTTCTTGGTCTTGGTCCGCGCCGCCGGAAGACGCGATCTGGGTACCGCCGATCGCGCGCAAGATGGCCTTCATCTGCTTCTCGCTCTCCGGCGCAGCGGCCCTCTGTTACGAGGTCGTCTGGTCGCGCGCGCTCGCGATGTGCATCGGCTCCTCGATCTACAGCTTCGCGCTGATCCTCGAGACGTTCCTCATCGGCATCGCGGCGGGCTCCGCGGCGATGGCGGCGTTCCTCGGAAAGGACTCGCAGCGTCCGCTCATCGGCGTCGGGGTCGCTGCGTTCGTGATGACACTCCTGGCCAACGTGCCCTGGGCCGTCGACTTCCGCATCGGCGAGGACACCCACCGTGGTGACATCGTCACCTGGCTCGCCGTCTCTCTGCTCCCGCTCGTCCTGCTGATCGCCACGTACATGTACTCGCTGCGCATGCAGCGCGCGGCGGAGGTGCTCGAGGAGATCAAGGGCAAGTTCGACATCACCGCGCCCGGGCTCGTGATGATCCTCGTGCCGCTCACCGTCACCGGCCTGAACCTCGGCTACTTCCACACCGGCTACCTGCCCAAGATCATCGCCTCGGTGGTCGCCTGCGTGTGCGTCTTCGTCGGCGTGATGCTCACGCTGCGCCGCTCGCCCGTCCTTCTGCTCGCCGTGATCCAGCTCTACATCGCGGTGGCGACGATCGTCTCCTACATCTGGCAGGACGAGATCCCGTACGGCTTCGCGCAGCTGGTCGTGAGCATCGGCGATCTCCCGAGCCACGTCGGCACCGTCCAGTTCTTCATGTTCGTGACGGCGATGCTCTGCACGCTGCCCGCGACCCTGGGCATGGGCGCGATGTTCCCGCTCACGATCCGCATCTGGACGAGCGGCGGCGAGCGCATCGCGCGCGACGTGTCCGTCGTCTACGCGGGCAACACGGTCGGCGCGATCATCGGCTCGTGGCTCCCCGGGTTCGTCCTCATGCCGCTCATCGGCATGGAGCGCACGCTCCACGTCGGCATCCTCCTGAACATGCTGCTCGCGCTGGGCATGCTCATCGCCGGAGCGGCCGAGCCCGACGAGAAGACCATCAAGGCCCTCGAGGCCGCCGGCAAGAAGAAGCCGGGCGAGCTGCCGCTCTGGCACGCCGTGACGGTCTACGTGCTCTCGCCGCTCATCCCGGCGCTCCTGGCGCTCCTCTGGCTCGGGACCTCACGGCCCGACTCGATCCTGAGGTGGAACCAGACGCAGATGACGCTCGGCGTGTTCCGCGTCTCGCTCGCCGAGGGCATGCTCGACCCCGAGAGCTGGGGCCAGCCCGACCTCGTCTTCTATCACGACGGCCTCTCCACGACGGTGACCGTGGAGCGCTGGGGCAGGCACTACGCGCTGAAGAACAACGGCAAGGTCGACGCCTCGAACGGCGACGACATGCCGACGCAGATCACCGTCGCCGCATACCCGATGCTGATGCACCCGCGCGGTCCGACCGACCTGGACGTCGCCGTCATCGGCTTCGGCTCGGGCGTCACCGTCGGGACCGCTCTCTCGTTCCCGGTCCGAAGCGTCGACGTGATCGAGCTCGAGCGCTCGATCCCCGAGGCAGCGCGGTTCTTCGAGGACGTGAACCTCCTCGACTATCGGCTCGATCACTTCCCCTTCGTGGAGATGGATCGGCTGACGGTCATCAACGACGACGGACGCAACTACCTCGCGGCGACCGATCGCATGTACGACATCATCATCAGCGAGCCGTCGAACCCGTGGATCACGGGCGTGTCGGATCTCTTCACGATCGATCACTTCCGGAGCGCGAAGCGGCGGCTGCGCCCCGACGGCATCTACTGCCAGTGGGTCCAGCTCTACGAGATGAGTCCGGAGAACATCAAGACCATCTTCCGGACCTTCGCTGAGGTGTATCCGAACGTCGTCGTTCTCTCGGCGGACGACCGATCGAGCGACACCGTCATGCTCGGATCGGACGCTCCGTTGACGTTCGACCTCGAGCGCTTCCATCGCGTGTTCTCTCTCGGCGCGGTGGAGGGGCGGATGAGCGTCCCGGCGCAGATGGAGCGCGCCGACCTCCACACGCCCTACGACGTCTTCGCGCGCGTGCTCCTCGCGAGCCGTGAAGAGGTCATGACGTACACGCAGGTCGAGGAGCACAGGCGCGGAGACTCGTGGGAGGTCGACTATGCCTCGACGAACACGCACGACTGCGCGGCGCCGGACTGCAGGCGCCGGGAAGCGCCGATCAACACGGACGACAACGCCATCATCGAGTTCGGCGCGCCGCGCGACCTGATCGGCTTCGAGCGCTACGAGGGCTACCTGTCCACCATCTACTCGGCGGACTGGCCTTTCGCGCGCATCGCCGATCACATGGAAGGGTTCGGCGAGGGAGACGTGCTCGCGCGAAACCTCGCAGAGCTCGCCATGTCGCTCATCGCGCACGGGCGATACGAGGTGGCGGCCGACTTCATCGAGCAGTCGCAGCACGCCGGGCGAGCGAGAGAGACGGCCGTTGCGCTCGAGGTGCTCACGCACCTGCTCACGGACGAGCACGAGCCGCCGATCCGGATCGAGGCTCCGGTCCCAGGCCCGGAGATGGACCACACGACGGCCGAGCAGCTCGTCGTCGGCTACGACGAAGTGCGCGCTGCGGTCGACCGCGGCCAGTTCGGCGCGGCGCTCCAGGCGATGGAGGAGATCCCGTCGCCGCTGCGACTGCACAGCGGACCTGCGCTCCGATTCCTCTACGGCTACCTGCTCTACAAGGCTGCCGACGGCTCGTTCTCCCAGTACCGCGCCTCCGCCGAGACGCTCGAGGAGCTCACTCGGACCGAGGAGGACTACTGCACCTCGCACCCTGAGGTTCACTACTACCTGGCCCGCGCTTACGACCAGGAGGGCGAGTACGGGACGGCGCTCCGGTCGATGCGCCGCTACGTCGAGGCCCGGCTCACGACGTCGCACGCGGACATGGTCGACACCCCCGAGCCGCCCGACGGCGAGGCCGCCACGAGCGACGCGCCGGGGCAGGCCGACAAGACGATCCACGTGGATCGCTGAGCCCCGCAGCCGCTCCGCGGGGGGTGTGATCGCCGCGTCATAGCCTTCGCAGCCCTGATTAACTGCGAAGAGGCGTGCGCGGCGATCGGGGGGCCGACCGCGAAGCATGGTGCGCGGAGGACACAAATCCGGCCGGTCGGCCGGTCAGAGTTGGGTCCTAAGTAGCTGATTTCAGGTACTTATCGAAGCGGTCTCGAACGTGGCACGTTCGCTGCTCTAGGGCTGTCCGTGCTCGAGGCATTCCCGAGCGCACGGAGGCAGAGATGAGCGAGCCCACGCGTGCGGCCAATGGTCGGACCGACACCCAGCGACCCGAAGGCCAGCTGGCCGACCCGTCCACCCAGCCCCGAGCCCTGCGCATCCTCGCCAAGTCCGTCTTCCGCGAGCTGAAGAGCAGCGGGTACAGCCGTGGCGACATCCTCGCGTTCGCGACCGAGATGCTCTCGCTCGTCTCGTCGGACATCCGTGAGACGAACGACGAGGCGATGGCCGAGGAGTGATCCTGATCCATCCGTGATGGAGCGGAGTTGATCGAGCGAGGCGGGCCATCGAGCCCGCCTTTCTCATTCCGTCTCGTCAGTCTCGATCGGGAGCCAGCTCGGGCCGTGCGAAGAGGCTCCAGTGATCGGTCTCGAAGATCAGGACCGGCTCGGCCGCGCCGCTCGGCGACGCCGACCGGAAGATCCGCGGACCAGGCCGGTGCGCTTCGTGGCGGACGAGCCAGTAGTCGAACGCGTCGCCGTAGACCGAGTGGTCGTAGCGCTCCGGGGTCCATTCGAAGCGCGGAGGGAACGGCGGCGGCTCGTGCCCCGGTCGGTACTGCACCGGAGACTTCGGAAACTCGACGAAGCTGAAGCAGCTCAAGCCGCCGACGCGCGCCTGATAGTACTGATGCGCGTGCAGATAGATCGGCTGGCTGACGACGGTGCTGCTGCGATCGAACATCAGCCCCAGCAAGCGATGGCCGGGCTCGGTCTCCTCGAGGACCGCGTCGAGGTCGCCCATCTCCTCGTCGCTCGCGCGGAACTCGGCGACGTGCACGACGGCCACGTGCAGCGAGAGCGCCACGAGCACCGACGCGACGAGCCAGCGCCCGCGCGCGCCGAGCACCGTCGGCCCGAGCACCGGGGTGAGCGCGAAGACGAGCGGAAGGAACCGGTGGTTGATCGGCTCGATGTAGCGGTAGCTGAACGGCGCGAACAGATAGAGCGCCACGGTCAGCGCCAGCACGGCTTCGGGAGCGCGGCTCGTGAAAGGCGCAGCGATCGGCGCGCGTCCGAGGAGGACCGCTCGCCAGCCCGCGCCGTTCGCCGTCGCGAGGTCTGCGGGCGGACGCGCGCGGGCCGCGCCACGTAGCGCGACGAACAGGAGCAGGACGGTCAGCATCTCCAGCGCGAGCTGCTCACCGCTGTGATCGGTGAACGTCGAAAACGAGTGGGCGAGCCAGTCCCGAAGCAGCTCGTCGATGGACGAGAACGTCGGCGGCGCATCGCCGACCTGCGCGGCGAGCCCCGACCGGCTCCCCGCCTCGCCGTGCTCGATCACGTTCGACGCGCGCAGCCACGCCCAGGTCGCGATGAGCGACGGAAGGGCGGCGAGCGACGCGAGGCCCGCGACGCGCAGCGATCGGCGCCAGCCCGCGGATGGCGCCAGGAAGAGCGTCTGCACGACACAGGCGAGGCCGAACCACGCGAAGAGCTGAGCGTGGGCGTAGAACGTCGCCAGCGCGGCGAGCGCGAGCAGGAGCGCGTGCCGTCCGTCCGGCGCCCTGTGCAGTCGGGCCATCGCGGCGAGGGCCATCACGCCCAGCGACATTCCAGCTGCATAGTTCAGAAAGCCCCAGAACACGTAGACGTGGAAGGCGATCCCCACGGCCAGCGCGCCCAGCATCGCGGGCCTGCCGTGCTCCCGGAGATAGAGCGCGACCGCGAGCGGGAGCGAAGCGATGGACAGGATCGCGGTCAGCCGTCCCGATCCTTCGACACCGAACGGGTAGGCCAGCCAGTCCCCGAGCACGTAGAGCAGCAGGTACTGCGTCCGCCCGTACTCGACCACGAAGTACGGCGAGAGGTTCGGATCGCTCGGTCCGTGGATGGCCGCGATGGTGCCGAGGTGCTGCGGATAGTCGACGAACGGCAGCCAGTGCGCCGTGGCGAGCGGAACCACGAGGCAGAGCGTCGCCAGGACGAGGGTCACCACGGTGAGCCCGAGCAGCACCCGCTCGCTCGCGAGGACCGCCCGCACCCTCTCGAGCCCGCTCGCGGGTTGTGCGCTCACCGGCCGTGCCTATCCCAAGTGTGGCGGTCCGGCTAGTCGTTCACCGAGCACCGCCGACTCCGCGCCGCGGAGGCGCCAGGGTCCTCGATCGGATGGGTCCATGCCTTGACGGTTCGTTGCCCTGGGGGCTAGATCGCGGCTCATTTCCAGCGCGCGCGCGCGCCGACAGGAGGCTCCATGGTGACTCGGATCGCGATCAACGGCTTCGGCCGGATCGGACGCTGCGTGGCACGCGTTCTCTTCGGTCGACAGACCGACCTCGAGCTCGTCGCGATCAACGACCTCACCGACCCGAAGACGCTCGCGCACCTCCTCACCTACGACTCCGTCCACCGCAAGATCGGCGTGCCGGTCGAGGCCGCCGAGGGCGCGATCGTCGTCGCCGGAAAGAAGATCCCGATCTTCGCGAAGAAGGACCCCGCGGAGCTCCCGTGGAAGGGCCTCGGCGTCGACATCGTGCTCGAGTGCACCGGCCTCTTCCGGAACCGCGCCGGCGGCGAGAAGCACCTCGGCGCGGGCGCCAAGCGCGTCATCATCAGCGCACCCGGCGAGAAGGACATCGACGCCACGTTCTGCGTCGGCATCAACACCGCGAGCTACGATCCAGCCAAGCACTTCATCGTCTCCAACGCGTCGTGCACGACGAACTGCCTCGCCCCCATCGCGAAGGTAGTGAACGACTCGTTCGGGATCCTGAAGGGCCACATGGTGACCGTTCACTCGTACACCAACGACCAGAACATCCTCGATCTCCCGCACAAGGATCTCCGTCGCGCGCGCGCCGCGGCGCTCTCGATGATTCCCTCGACGACGGGCGCTGCGAAGGCGATCGGCCTCGTCCTCCCGGAGCTCAAGGGCAAGCTCGACGGTACGTCGATCCGCGTGCCCACGGCCGACGTCTCGCTCACCTGCATGACGGTGGTGGTCGGAAAGCAGACCAGCGTGGACGAGGTCAATGCGGCGCTCGAGGCCGCCGCGAACGGACCGCTGCGCGGCATCCTCGGCGTCGAGCACGCGCCGCTCGTGTCGAGCGACTACATCGGTGATCCTCGCTCGTCCATCGTCGACGCCGCGCAGACCGGCGTCGTCGGAGGCGACCTCGTCGAGGTGCAGGCCTGGTACGACAACGAGTGGGGCTTCTCGTGCCGCATGGTCGACCTCGCCGCGTACATGGGCGCGGCCTGACATGCTCGAGGGGATCGTCTCGATCGAGGAGCTGGAGCTCGCAGGTCGGCGCTGCTTCATCCGCGTCGACTTCAACGTGCCGCTCGATGGCACGAGGGTCACCGACGACACGCGGATCCGCGCGGCGATTCCGACGCTGAGGTACGCGCTCGACAACGGTGCCCGCGTGGTGATCGCCTCACACCTCGGAAGACCGAAGGGCGGCCCCGATCCGAAGTACTCGCTCGAGCCCGCGGCGCATCGCCTCGCCGAGCTCATGAACGTCGAGGTGCTCCTCGCGGACGACTGCGTGGGCGACGGGCCGAAGAAGGTCGTCGCAGACCTGCGTGACGGGCAGATCTGCTGCCTCGAGAACCTCCGCTTCCACCCGGAGGAGGAGAAGAACGACGAGGCGTTCGCGCGGGAGCTCGCCAAGCTCGCGGACTGCTACGTGAACGATGCGTTCGGCGCAGCGCACCGCGCGCACGCGTCGGTCGCCGCGCTGCCGAAGCTGATCCGGGATCGGGCTGCCGGCCTCCTGCTCCTCTCGGAGCTGAAGGCGCTCGGCAAGCTGCGCGGCGAGCCGCCCCGACCGTACGTTGCGGTGCTGGGCGGGGCGAAGGTCTCGGACAAGATCGCCGTCCTCGAGGCGCTGCTCGCGAAGGTCGACGTGCTGATCATCGGCGGCGCGATGGCGAACACGTTCCTCGCGGCGAAGGGTGTCGCGATGGGGAAGAGCCTCGTCGAAGAGGACAAGCTCGCGATGGCGCGGACGATCATCGCGCGCGCCGGCGATCGAAAGGTCTCGCTGCTGCTGCCGGAGGACGTCGTCATCGCCGACTCGCTCGATGCGACCGAGGGACGCGTGGTGGGGGTCTCGGAGATCCCGGCGGACGCGATGGCGCTCGACATCGGCCCGAAGAGCGTCGCGGCGTTCGCGCGATCGATGGTGGGCGCGCAGACCGTGTTCTGGAACGGGCCGATGGGTCTCTTCGAGAAGGCGCCCTTCGCGGCAGGCACCCTCGGCGTCGCGAAGGCGATCGCCGGACTGCCTGGCGCGTTCACCGTCGTGGGTGGCGGCGACAGCGTCGCGGCTGTGCAGGACGCCGGGCTCGCGAGCTCGTTCGGCCACGTGTCGACGGGCGGCGGCGCGTCGCTCGAGCTCATCGAGGGCCGCAAGCTCCCGGGCGTCGAGGCGCTGAGGGCGTGACGGCGAGAGAGCGCACCCCTCTCGTCTGCGGGAACTGGAAGCTCCACCACGGCGTCGCCGCTTCCGTCGGGCTCGCGCGCGAGGTGGTGGCCGCCCTCTCGCAGGCCGACGCAGGAGTCGAGGTCGTGATCGCGCCCGCGTTCACTGCGCTCGCGTCGGTCTCGAAGGCGCTGGCGGGCAGCCGGGTCGCGCTCTCCGCGCAAGACGTCTTCTGGGAGGAGCGCGGCGCGTTCACCGGCGAGATCTCTGCCGAGATGCTCGTGGACGCGGGCTGCACGTTCTCCATCGTGGGTCACTCGGAGCGCAGGCAGCTCTTCGGCGAGACGGACGCGATGGTGAAGAAGAAGCGTGAGGCGCTGCTCGCGCGAGGGCTCCGCCC
>JBBSAT010000335.1:0-8205 GCA_038252025.1 Polyangiales bacterium
CCAGCGATCCGAGTAGCAGGCTGGCTCAGGATCGCGCCCAGAGCTCCGCGAGATCCGGCGGAAGCGGCGAGACGAAGGAGACCGGCTCTCCCGTTCCCGGATGCTTGAAGCCCACGCGGTGCGCGTGGAGCGCGTGGCGGCCGTGGCCGAGGCGCGCGAGCAGCTCCGGCGTCATGCCCGTCTCGATGTTCTCGAGGAAGGCGGCCTCTCGATCGGGCCCGTAGAGCTTGTCGCCGACGATCGGGTGACCGATGGACGCGAGGTGCACGCGCAGCTGGTGCTGTCGGCCGGTCTGGGGAAAGAGGTGGACCAGCGTCGCCGCGTTCGTGCGCTCGAGGACCCGGTACGCGGTGCGCGCCGAGAGCCCGTCGGGATGCACCTCCATCATCAGGTGGAGCCCCGACGTGACGGGCCTGATCGCGACGTCGATGACGCCCTCGTCGTCCGGCATCCGGCCGCGCACGATCGCGAGGTACTCCTTGTCGACCTCGCGGTTCTCGAACTGTCGGTTCAGCAGCATCATCGCGCCGCCGGGCATGCCGCAGACGACGATCCCGCTCGTCTCCTTGTCGAGCCGGTGGACGATCCGCGGCCCGCCTTCGCCGAAGCGCTCGACCAGCAGGTTGGTCAGCGTGTTGCGGTGATAGGTCGCCGACGGATGCACGGGCAGCCCCGACGGCTTGTCCACGACCACGACCTGCGCGTCCTGATGGATCAGGCCGAACTCGCGCGGCGCCTCGGGCTCCACGAACCGCTCGCGCACCACCAGGACCGTCTCGCCCGCGCGCACGCGCTCGCTCGGGAGGCGGCGCGTTCCGTCCGCGAGGACCGCGCAAGCGAGCGTGATCTCGACGGCCCGCGATCGCGTCAGCCGGGGGATCCGCCAGACGAGGAAGCGATCGAGCCGGTGACCGTCGAGCTCGTTCGGGACCTCGAACGCCAGGACGACGGAGGCAGGATCACAGCCGGGAGGCACGGCGACCTCGGGCAGCCGCGCGCGGCGCTCCCGCTCCTTCGCGTGCTTCTCCGCCGGCACCCGGTCGGGACGCGGCGTCCTCACGGACGCGGCTCCGCGAGCACTCTTGTCTGGGTCCACCGATCGGCTCGCTGCGCCGACCGCTCCCCTACGTGCTCGAAGCGAGCACTCCCGTACGCGGACGGCTCCGCGAGCACTCTTGTCTGGGTCAGGCGGCGCGCTTCGTCGAGCCGGCCTTCACGACCTTGCCCGTGCGAATGCAGCGCGTGCAGACCAGCGTGTGGACGCGGCTGCCGTCGAGCACGACGTGGACGCGCTGCAGGTTCGGGTTCTGCCACTTCCGCGACTTGCGGTTCGAGTGACTGACGTTGTGAGCGGCCTGAGCGGCCTTGTCGCAGATGCTGCAGCGGTAGGACATGAGGGTCTCCCTGAGGGGGCGCGATGACTAGCATCGCGATTTCCAGGGAGCAAGGCCGGTGTTCCCCCGAACGACGCGGGAATGCCCAGCTGGGCTAGACTCGTTGCGGGTCGATCGGATGGCAGGAGTCACTGGCACGGGCAGAGAGAGCCGTGGCCTCCGGGCCATGGTTCTGCTCGCGCTCCTGCTGTCCCTCGTTCCGGGCGGCAGGCCCTCGCCGCTCGCTCCGGCCGGGGCCAGCTCTTCGACGGGAGCGCCCACGGCCCTCGAATCGACGACGCCAGCCGGGGTCGCCTCGATCCATGGGCGCCTCCTCGGGCCGGACGAGGTCGCGCTCGCCGGAGGTCACGTCACCGCCTGGCCGGAGCGCGACCCCACCGATCGCCACGAGACGACGACCGACCCGAGCGGCGGCTTCGCGCTCTCGGGCCTCTCGGAGGAGCGCTGGGTCCTCGCCGCGACGGCGTCAGGCTACTCGGAGGCGCGCGGCGTCCGGGCGCTTCCCTTCGATGGGACGCTCGACCTCAGGGTCGTGCGGGTCGCGCGTGTCGCGGGGCAGATCCTCGGGGTCGATGGACTTCCCGCCAGCGCCGACGTGCTGATCGTCGGCAGCGGCATCTGGCCCGCGCGGACGGTCCGAGCCGGAGACGACGGCCGCTTCACGTTCGAGAACGTGCCGCCCGGGGTCTACGAGGTCGAAGCGCGCGGCGCGCTCGCGTCCGAGCCGAGGCGCGGACTCGTCGTCGAGCAAGGCGCGCGGGTCATGCTCACGCTCGCGCTGAGCCCGGGCGCGACGCTCGCCGGCACGGTCGTCGACGACTCTACGGGCGCTCCCGTCCCGAACGCGGAGATCGTCGTGGCGAGCGAGGCGCTCTCGTCCGTGCCACGCACCACGCGCTCGGACGCCGCGGGCGCGTTCCGGATCGCGGGCCTTCGCGAGGGCGAGCCGGAGCGCGTCTCCGCGCGCGCCGTGGGGTTCGTCGCGCTCGTCGCCGAGCGCTGGGACGGCGGCGCGATGACGCTGCGGCTCACGCACGCAGGCACGGTCTCGGGCGTCGTGCTCGACGAGCGGCGGCGACCGGTCGAGGGCGCACAGATCGAGGTCTGGGGAGACTCCGCCGGTCAGCCCGTCGCCGTGTCGGAGGCCGCCTCCGGGATGCAGGGCGCGCTCTTCCGCGACGAGACGGCGACCTTCGGCGATCCGGGTCGCCTCGACGTGACGAGCGACGTGCCTCCGATCCCCCTCGAAGCGCTCGCGGGCGCTCCGAGCCTCGGCGCGGCGGATGCGCCGAGCACGCCCGTCGTCGCCGCGGTCCGCTATCGCACCGGCGCCGACGGCACGTTCGAGATCCCCGGCATCTCGCCCGGGACGGTGCAGGTGACGGCGCGCGCCCACGGCCTCGCGACGGGCACGAGCGATCCGGTCTACGTCGGCCCCGGCGCCACGCGCCCCGGGATCGAGATCGTGCTCGCGCCCGCAGGACAGGTCGGCGGCGTGGTCCAGGATGAGCGCGGCGACGGCGTGCCCGACGTCCTCATCGAGGTGCGGAGCGACCGTGATCCCACGCCGGCCATCGCGTTCACCGACGCGTACGGACGCTTCGCGATCGAAGCGACCGGATCGGTGATCGTTCGCGCCCTTCCCGCCGATCGTCCGCCGACCGACGCGCGGGTCAGCGTGCCGGGCGGCGCCGAGCGCGACCTGGTGCTCACGCTCGATCCCGCGGGGCTCACGATCGCGGGCCGCGTGCTCGACGCGCGCGGATTCCCCATCGAAGGCGTGCAGCTCCGGCTCGAAGCGCTGCGGCCAGGGACCGCCGTGACGCGCACCGCGTTCAGCCGTGAGGACGGCGGCTTCGAGCTGACCTCCGTGCCCGCGCCGCCGCTCCGCATCACCGCTGATCACACGAGCTACGCGACCGGCACCAGCGTCGACGTGGACAGCCTCGACGAGGTCGAGATCGTGCTGGCTCCGGCGCTGAGGGCCGCCGGCTCCGTCGTCGACGCCTGGTCGGCCGAGCCGGTCGCCGGCGCGCGCGTCCTGCTCATCTCCGAGGGGCTCCCGCCGATCGTTCGAGAGAGCGTCACGCGCGACGACGGCCGCTTCTACGTGCCTCGCCTCGGCGAAGGCGCGTACTCGCTCCGGATCGAGGCCGCGGGGCACATCGCGCACGAGGGGCGCTTCGTCGCGCGCGCGAGCCGCGGCGGCGAGGTCGAGATCGACGCCGTCGAGCTCGACTCGGGTCAGCGCGTCGAGGGCGACGTCGTCGATCGGCTCGGGTCGGTCGTGACCGGAGCCAGCGTGGAGATCGAGGGCATGGGGCTGCTCACCCGCACGGACGAGCACGGTCACTTCGCTCTCGAGGCCGTCGCGGCGGGCGAGATCGTGCTCGACGTTCGCGACGCGGCGGCAGGCGAAGTGCGCCTCGGCCGCGACGTCGTTCGCGGGCGGGACGAGCTCGGGCTTCGCGTGCACCTTCCTGGCCGCCTCGACGACGCGCCGAGGGTGTCGGCCTCGCCTCGCGCGCGCTCGATCGCCGTCGCGCTCGACGATCGACGCAGCGTGTCGGACGTGATCCGCGGCTCGAGCGCCGAGCGCATGGGCATCCGAGCGGGCGACGTGCTCGTACAGCTCGACGGTCGCGACGTCGCGAGCGCAGCGGCCGCCCGCGCGGGCTTCGGCGGCCCGCCTGGCCCGGCGCTGCTGACGTTCGCGCGAGGCGGCGAGCGCTACGTCGTTCGCGTCGAGCGCGAGCTCGTCAGCCCGGCGGAGTAGCCAGCCAGCGGACCGGCCGCCCAGCGAGCAGCTCGCGCACGACCTTCCCCTGCTTGCCGAGCTCGATGAGGTGCGCCTCGGTGGCGAGGCTCGCGAGCGGCCAGGCCGAAGCGGGCGTGTCCGCGTAGGCCAGCGGTACGATCTCGTCGATGGGGCGGGCGCCGCCGAGCGCGAGCAGCGCGGCCAGGATCTTCGCTTCGCGCGCGCGCCGGTGCGCGATGTACCTGAGCAGCACCTCGTCGCCGAGCGGCGCGCCGTGAGCCGGGACCACCACGGCCGGCGCGAGCGCGGCCAGGCGGGCGAGAGAAGCGAGGTAGAGCCCCACGTCGCCGTCGGTCGGCTCCACCAGGATCGTCCCCGTCCCGGCGACCATGTCGCCCGCGACGAGCGTGCGCGCCTCCGGATCCCAGAGGCAGACGTGCCCCGGCGCGTGGCCCGGCGTGTGGAGCACCTCGATCGCGAGCGGGCGCGGGCCGGCGAGCGAGATCACGTCTCCTTCCGCGACCGTCCGGTCGATCTCGATCTGCCCGGCGAGCCTCGAGCGCGTGATCTCGTGCGCGAGCAGCGGCACGCCGAGCTGCTCGCGCAGCCAGTCGGCCGCGCCGACGTGATCGACGTGGTGGTGGGTCAGCGCGATCGCCGTGATGCGCGAGCCGAGGCGCTCGTGGTGCCGGAGCCAGGCGAGCAGCCGAGCCCGCTCGTCCTCGTGAGGCGTCGCGGGCTCGACCACGAGCAGCTCACCACGCGCGTCGTCGTCGAAGCGGCCGAGGAGGCAGGCGTTGGTGTGCGTGGCCGGCGGGAGCGTCGGCGTCAGGAGCGGCAGGACGCGAAGCGAGCCGCCGATCGCCAGCTCGCCGGAGAACGTCACGCCCGGGAACCGCGCGAGGCCTCGACGGTCACCGGCCGCCCGGAAGCTTCTGCGGGCGCAGCGCCGAGGCGAGGCGCCCGCCCTCGTTCATGCCGGCGCGCTCCGGGAACATCGACGCGCGCTGCCCGGGGATGATCGATGGCGATCGTCCTTCGCGCGCGTTGGCGGGATCGGGCACGAGCGCGAGGCACTGCTTCAAGATCGTCTTCATCGTCTCGAAGACACCGATGCCGCGGACGGCGACCGCCTCGTGCTCGGGCACGCCCGCCGGCACGTTCAGCGCTTCGCGGAGCTCCGCGACCGGGCTGATGTTCGGCAGGTCGCGCTTGTTGTACTGGACGACGAGCGGAAGCCGATCCGGATCGTCCCCCTGCCGCCGGAGGTTCGCCGAGAGGTTCAAGATGCTCTCGACGTTCTCCTCGAAGCGCGCGCGCTGGCTGTCGACGACGAAGACGATGCCGTCCACGTGTCGCAGCACGAGCTGGCGGGTGCGGTCGTACGCGATCTGACCGGGCACGGTGCAGAGGTGGAGCCGAACCTGGTAGCCCTTGAACTGCCCGAGGTCGACGGGCAGCAGATCGAAGAACAGCGTCCGCTCGCTCTCGGCCGCGAGGGAGAGCAGCTTGCCGCGGCGCTCCGGGCGGCTCTTGCCGTGGATCCACTCGAGGTTCGTGGTCTTCCCGCCCAGGCCAGGGCCGTAGTAGACGACCTTGACGTGGAGTTCCTTCTGGGCGTGCTGGACGAGCGGCATGTCGAGGAGGCAGGCCTTCGAAAGAGGTCTCGTCGATCATGCTAACACGGCTCGTTCGGAGGCCGACGCTCTCGTGAGCCATCATTTCATCCGGGCCTCGGCCCTCTTCGTGGTCGTCCTGGCCGTCGGCGGGTGCGGTGGGTCCTCGCGACAGGACCTCCACGCTGCGTTCGCTTCGATCCAGGTCGACGAGGCTCGCATCGCGCACGCGTCGGCCGCGCTCGAGACCGCCGGGGGCGATGACGAACGGTCCGCCGCGCGAGACGAGATCTGCGCCGCTGCGGCTCACCTCGAGGCCACGGCCGCGCCCCTCGACGATCAGGACGCCCGCGCGCGGAGCGAGCGCGCCAACAGGACGTGCAGCCGCGCGAGCGAGGGTGCGGCCGCGCCGTGAGCGAGTGGATCGATCGCGCGCGCCTACTCGCGGAGGGCTCGGTCGCAGTGGCGGGCGGCGAGGAGGTCCTCGAAGGGCACGCTCCGCCGATCCTCGAGGGAGACGGCATGCGAGGCCTGCTCGCGCCGATGGTCGCTGCGGTCGCGTGGGCCGGCGCTGTGTTCCGCGAGATGGTCACCGGACCTGTCGATCCTCTCGCGCTCTTCATGCGCCTCTTCGCGATCGGGCTCACGGTGCGCGCGCTGTTCCTCCTCGGCGGGCTCGTATCGCGGCTCCGGCTCGCGCTCTCCGCGCGACGGGCGCGCCTCGTCCTGACGCGAGACGGCCTCTACGCGCGGCTTCCGCACGGGGAGACCGCGATGCCGCGCCCGGAGATCCTCGCGGCGACCGAGCGCGGGAGCTGGCAGGGCCGCAGCGGTCGCCGCTTCGCGCCGGTCTACGTCGTGGGCTCCAGCGAGGCGCCGCTCTTCGTCGAGCTGCCGCCGATCTTCGAGGACACGCCCGGCATCCTCGCGGAGCGGATCATGCGCTGGCTCGGGCCGAGAGAAGGCGACGAGGCGCCGGTGTTCCCGGAGCCGAAGGGCCTCGCGAGCAAGACCTACGACGACGCCGCGAACGGCATCAAGGAGCCGGGCGTGCTCGTGGTGAAGCACGGGGACCGCTGGCTGCGGCGCGGGCCCTACGCAAGCGTGCTGCTCGCCGCCGCGGTGATCGACGGATGGCTTCGCGCGCCGACCGAGCTCCACGACGCGCTCGGACCCTGGCCGGTGATCGGCGCGGCCGCGTTGGCGGTCATCGTCCCCATCGGCTGGGTGCTCTTCTCACGACGGGAGATCGCGCCCCGTCGCGGCGTCGCGATGGTGATCACGCCCGCGGAGCTCTTGCTCCGCACCCGCGCCGGTGTGCTCCGCACCCGGTGGCAGAGGCTCCTGCGCACGACCATCGACGAGAAGAACGCGTGGTCGGTGCTCGAGGGCTTTCACCGCGCGCGCGCGCTCGTCCTCAAGCGCCGAGAGGACGAGCCGATCCGCTACGACGAGGCGTTCCTCGGCGTTCCGGCGGAGGTCGCGCAGGTGCTGATCGACGCGTATCGGCGCGGGGTGCTCCCGATCGAGCGCTGACCCCGACGCAGGCGCTGCGCTGCGCACGAGCTCGCGGCGCACGCGCTGGAAGCTGAACAGGTTCTCGTCGACGAAGCGCCAGGGATCCATCGCGCCCTGGCAGATCGCAGCGAACATCCAGAGCGGCTCACCGCCCTCGATCTTCACGCGGGGGAGCGACGTGAAGGCGCGATCCGCACCGAGATCCCCCAAGCGGAGGGATCCGTGCTGCGAATTGAACGCGAGCGCGTAGCCCGCGTCTGCGAGCGCGGCGTCCGTACGCGCGTCGAAGTCGCCGTGCGTTCCGAAGGGGTACGCGAACGACCAGATGGGACGGCCCAGCATGGACTCGAGCTGAGCCTTGCTCTCTCGCGCCTCGTGCTGCGCCTCGTCCAGCGAGAGCCTTCCGAGCGAGCGGTGCGTGAGCGCGTGCGACCCGATCGACACGCCCCCGTCCGCCAGCCGGCGCAGCTCGGCGCGCGTCATGAACGGCTCGGGAAGCCCTTCGAAGCTCGGCGCGTCGATGAGGCTCGCGGTGATGAACGCCAGCGCGGGGATCCTGTGCTTCTCGAGGATGGGGAGCGCACCCGTGAGCATGCTGCGCACGCCGTCGTCCATCGTCACGAGACAGGCGCCGTCAGGCAGGCTCCGCCTTCCGCGGACGAGCTCGTAGACGTCCGCAGCGGACACGGCGAGCCCGCGCTCGCTCAGCCAGCGCATCTGCGCGTCGAAGCGCTCGAGATCGACACAGAACGGGTCTCGGCCCGAGTCGGCGAAGCGATGGTAGGTCAGCACGCGCACGCGCGGTCCGGGCGCTCGCGCTTCCATGCGCCGGACGATCCCGGTCGCGGCGCACACGCCGGTCATGGCGAGCCGCGAGAGCTTCTTGGCGATCCAGCGCCCCCGCGAGATGTCGCCCGGC
>JBBSAT010000336.1:0-8172 GCA_038252025.1 Polyangiales bacterium
CCCTCCTTCGCGGCGGAGCGTCTCGAAGGGGTCGCCGACGAAGCGCGCGCGGATCGCGTCCTCCGCCTGGCTCGCGTAGACGTCGTCGCGCTCGAAGCCCGTCTGATAGACGATCGTCGCTGCGACACCGCAGAGACCCATGCGGTCGATCGGAGGCATCGCGTCGGCGACGCTGCGCGCGCCGAGGAGGAGGCGAAACGTCGTGAACTCGCCGGGGGCAGGCGCGGCGCCCGTGCGGACGTCCTCGATGTACGCGTTCACGCCCTCCGCGTACGCGTCCATCTGCATCTCTTGCTCGCTCGTCAGCGACGCACAGAGGCGCTCGGCGACCTCCCGATAGCCGCGTGAGCGCGCCGCCAGATCCGTCCCGAGCGCGCCGTCACCGACGAGGCGCGAGACCTCGCCGAGGCCGTTGTAGCGATAGAGCGTGATCTGGAAGAAACGATCTCGACCGGCGAGGTAGCCCTGAACGACGCGCAGGTCGTGGTCGTTTGCCGCGAAGACGTGCGGCACGCCGAGCTCCGTGTAGACGACCTGCACGTCGGACTCGAGCGTCGGCAACGTGAACGAGCCAGTCTCGGAAACGGAGAGCACACGACCCGGATCGCCAGGCGGAAGCGGCGCATCGGTGCCGGTGTCGACCGCACCATCGATGCTCGCGTCCTCGGCTGGGGGCGCGGTCGAACAACTGCATCCGACCGAGAGCGAGAGAGCGAGCGAGACGAGGAAGCGCGAGCGAGACTGCATACGCGAGAGCGTACCGCGCGCGTGCATCGTCCCGCGATGCCGGACTTGACGAAAGCGTCGGCCGTAGTACGAACCGAGCTCGGAAGGAGAGACTCATGAAGACCGCAAAGCACAGCATCCGAGCTCGCGAGATCGCCGACTGCGGCAACTTCGTCTCCTGCTGGTTCGCCTCCGTCCGCGAGATGCGACCGGCCTTCCGCGCCGACGCCTCCTTCCTCGACCGGTCTCGCTGACGCGAGCTGGATCCGAGACGAACGAGGCCGCGGCACCGAGAGGTCCCGCGGCCTTCCTGCTTCTGGCCCCTCACGAGGCGCGCCGGAGCGGACACCGTCCGATGCCCGACTCCCCAATCTTCCTTCTCCGCTCTGCGGAGGTGACCCGTGTCCGTCCAATCAGGTTCCCTCAGGCGTCCTAGAACACGCTCTCTCTCCTGGTCGAAACAGCCTCTCAGAGCGCTGCTCCGACTCAGCTGGCCCATCTCGGTGTCCCTTCTCTCGTTCGGTGTGATGACGCTCGTCGACACGCTCTTCGTGTCGTCGATCGGTACTTCGGCGCTCGCCGGGGTCGGGCTCGCCGGAACGGCGACGTTCGCGCTCTACTGCTTCTCGTTCGGTCTGCTCCGCGGGACGAAGGTCCTCGTGTCGCAGTCCCTCGGTGCAGGACGGCGAGACGAGCTCGGCGCGCATCTCGGCGCGGGGATCGCCGTCGCGCTCGTTCTCGGGCTCGCGACCGCGGTGCTGGGTCACTACCTGTCCAGCCTCTTGCCGCTCGTCGCGGCCAGCGTCGCCGCGGGCCGTGCTGCCGAGTCGTATCTCTCGATCCGAACGCTGGGCGCGCCCGTCGTGCTCACGTTCGTGGCGCTTCGCGAGTATCGCTACGGTGAGAGCGACACGCGCTCACCGATGGTCGCAGCGCTCGTGGGAAATGCTGCGAACGTCGCGCTCAACTGGCTGCTCGTGATCCACCTGCAGCTCGGGGTTCGCGGGAGCGCGTCGGCGACGCTCTTCGGGCACTCGCTCGAGCTCCTCGTGGTGCTCTACGCTCAGTCCAGGCATGGGTTTCCGATCTGGGGCGCGCGCTTGCGGCACGTACGTCAGCTCGTGCAGATCGGGATCCCGACGGGGATCCAGTTCCTGCTCGAGATGGGGAGCTTCGCGATGCTCACAGCGATCGTCAGCTCGCTCGGAGAGACGCAGATGGCTGCCCACCAGATCGCGATCCAGGTGGTCAGCTTCTCGTTCCTTCCGACGGCGGCGCTCGCGGAGGCCGGATCGGTCCTCGCGGGACAGGCCGTCGGCGCGGGGCGAGACGCGCTCGTGCGCCGCGTGGCGAGAGACGCGCTGATCGCGTCGTCGCTGTACACCGGGCTCTGGACGGTGCTCCTCGTCCTGTTCGGCGCGGCGCTCGTGTCGATCTTCACGGTCGAGCCCGGGCTCGCGGGCGTGGCGCTCTCGCTCTTGCGAGTCGCGGCGCTCTTCCAGATCGCCGACGGCGCGGCGACGGTCGCGCGCGGCGTGCTTCGGGGCGCCGGCGACGTCGTCGTGCCTGCGCGGCTCGGCGTGGTCTGCGCGTGGCTGTGCACGCCACCCCTCGCGTACTTTCTCGGACGGGTGTTGGGGCTCGGCGCGCTCGGTGGCTGGCTCGGGCTCTTGCTCGAGATCAGCGTGCTCGCTGCGCTCTGCTGGATCCGGCTGCGGGGCGACGCGTGGCTCCCTCTCGCGGCGGCGGCCCGCGCGCGTCTGCGCGACGAGGCCGACGCCGAGCTCGGTGGGCTCGGGGCGGAGAGCGCGGCGTCTCGATAGACAGCCCATCGAGAGGGCGGGGCCAGGCGGACGGCCTGGCTCCGCCGTTTCGATCCGGACTTCGCAGTGCCGTGGTACCTTCGCGAGGCATGCGCCGGCTTGCTTTCCTCCTTCCCGCGGTCTCAGGGCTCCTCGGCACCGTTGCCGGGTGCATGGTGTACGACCCTGCGCTCGTGACGGCGGTCGACCCCAGCGCGTGTGGTCGTCACGTTCCCCCGCGCCCGACGATCCCGGACACGTCTCTTCCAGACGTCGTCTCGTTCGGTCTTCGCGACGTCGTTCTCGACCAGGGCGCGATGTGGCGCGAGATCGGGTACGACCTCGACTGTCGCAACACCACGACGACCAACCCGTTGACCGAGTGCATGCCCGGCGCAGCTGTTCCGCCCGATGGCGTCGAGGGCATCGACAACCAGTTCGGCGCGTCGCTCTATCCGCTCGTTGCCAGCGTCGTTCCCGGGCTCGAGGAGCGTGCGCGCATGGCGCAGCTCGAGGGGCGGGGGCTCCCGATCCTGCGCATGTCGGGCTGGAACGGCGAGCCCAACGATCCGGTCGTCGACATCACGATCACGGCGGCCGTGTTCAGCACGAGCTTCCCGGGCGACATGCCGCCGGCGGTCATCATCAACGCGCCAGACGATGTTCACCTCGCGTCCGGCGGCGATCTGGTTCCGCCGGTCTGGGATGGCGCGGACTGGGCCTGGGTGCGCAGCGACTCGTTCCTCGGCGGTGACATCGAGCAGCCTCTCGTGCGCGATCCCCAGGCGTACGTCGTCAACAACGTCGTCGTGGCGTCGCTCCCCGAGCGCGTCGACATCGTGTTTCCGACCGACACCGTCGGGGTGCTCGTCCGGCTCACGGGCGCCGTCGCCACTGGCACGCTCTCGGCGGACGGAACGCGGCTCGAGAACATCGTCGTGGCCGGTCGCTGGGCGATCAACGACCTGCTCGACACGGCGGAGAACATCGGCGTCTGCCGCGGCGACGTCCGGTACGACATCCTCTCGACGCAGCTTCGCCGGGTGGCTGACCTCCGGACGCGCGCGACCTCGCCGGGGGATCCCATCATCGCGTGCGATGCGCTGAGCATCGGCGTCGGGTTCAGTGGCTATCGCATGCGCATCGCCGGGGTCACGGATGGCCTCGAGATCGTCGATGTCTGCCTCACCGACGCCGGCGTGCCGGCCGATGCCGGCGATGCTGGCGATGCTGCGATCGAGAGCGATGCCGCATCCAGCGTGGATGCAGGCGTCGACGCGGGCCCGCCGGACACCGGTGTCGACGCTGGCCCGGTGGACGCTGACGTCGACGCTGGCTGAGCACGTCGCAGCGGAGCGTGGGCGCGGGCTGACCGGGGGCGCAGGCTGACCGGGGGCGCAGGCTGACCGGGGGCGCAGGCTGACCGGGGGCGCAGGCTGACCGGGGGCGCAGGGCGGCAGCGTGCTACCGTCGCGCGCCATGACGACCCGCGTCTCGCTTGTCTTGCTCGCTTCGGCCCTCCTCGGATGCGGCGGCGCGGCGACCTCCAGCGCCATCTCCTCTGCGCCTCCCGTCGCGCAGGAGCCCGACGCGGCGCGCATCACGGTGGGCTCGAGCACGCGGGGAGAGCTCACGTCGAGCGATCCGGCCGATGACTCGGGACACGTCATCGACAGCTACACGCTGGATCTCGACGCCGACCAGCTCGTCCGGCTTCGGGTGCCGGCCGACGCGCTCGATCCCGTGCTGCGCGTCACCGGCCCGGAGGACTTCTCGATCCAGAACGACGACGCGCTGCCCAACACGCTCGACTCGTGGCTTCAGTTCGCGCCGTCCGTGCCTGGCACGTATCGCGTCGAGGTGACGACGGCGCCTGCCGGCCAGATGGGCCCGTACGTCCTCGAGGTGACCGCTCCCGCCATCGTGGGGCAGGCGCTCGATCTCGGCGCGCGCGCGCAGGGCATGCTCGGTCAGGTCGCCGATCCTGCGTTCCAGGGGCACAGCTTCTATCAGTTCCACGGCGAGGGCGGCGCCATCCTCAGGCTGCGCGTGACCTCTCGCGACTTCGACACCATCGCGACCGTCGTCGGGCCACGAGGCGACATGTGGGTCAACGACGATGCGAACGACCTCGGTCCGGATGGCTCCGAGCGCGCGCTCGACAGCACGGTGTTCGTCGCGATCCCCGAGACCGGCACCTACCAGCTCATCGTGTCGTCGTACGCGCCGAGGGCGAGCGGCGCCTTCAGCGTGGCGACCACGATGCGCCCGCCGGTGATCGTCCACGCGGGCGAGATGGTTCCGGCGGGTCCCTTCGCCGGGCCGGACGGCCGGGGCCGGATCCTCGGGATGTACGTCGGCATCACCGAGTACACGACGCACTCGCGGCTCTATGGGTGCGCCGACGATGCGACCTACATGGGTCAGGCGATGCGGAGCGCGCACCTGCAGCGCGTCGACGAGCAGATCATCCTCACGGACGCCGCTGCGACGCGTGAAGGGTTTCTCGGCGGGCTGCGCTCGCTCGCGGCGCGCGCGACGGCCGACGACGTGGTCGTCGTCTTCTATTCGGGCCACGGCAACGTTCAGCCCGTTCCCGAGACCGGCGATCCGGTCGAGCTCGACGGGCTGGACGAGACGGTCGTGATGGTCGACGGCCAGGTCACCGACACCGAGGTCGCGCACGAGCTCGACGCGCTTCACGCGAACACGCTGATCCTCGCGCTCGACTCGTGTCATGCGGGCGGCTTCGCGGAGGACGTCATCCGGCGCCCGGGTCGGATGGGGATCTTCTCGTCCGACGAGGACGTGCTCAGCGACACCGCCGAGCCGCGTCGCGCCGGAGGCTACGTGTCCTGGTACCTGCGCCGCGGCGTGCTCGGGGAGGGCGACTACAAGCCGCACGACGGCGTGCTCTACGCAGGCGAGCTGACGGACTACATGTACGAAGGCTTCGTCACCGATCACCGGTACATGAACCCCGAGGGGCACCTCGATCCCGCCCAGCGCCTCGTGATCCGTCGCGGCTCGGTCGGCTGGAACGACGTGCTCTGGGTCTATCCGCGCGGCGAGGATCTGCGCATCCCGATGCTCCCGGACGTGTCGCTCGAGAGCAGCGCACCCTAATCGCGCGCTTGCCGTTCGTGGCCTTTCTGGGTGATCGTCCGCGCGCCGCGAGACCGCATCACGAGGACAGGCCCATGAGCGCACCGTCGACAGGATCCGAGACCGTAGACACGGGCACGCCGAAGGGCCTTCCCGATCTCTCGAAGCTCCCCGAAGAGGAGCGCGATGCGGCCTGGCTCAAGTACTACTACGCGGGCGACAAGCCGCAGCTGACGCTGCGCGCGGTGCTCGTCGGCGGTGTGCTCGGCGCGGCGCTCGCGGTCTCGAACCTCTACACGACGCTCAAGCTCGGGTGGGCGTTCGGCGTCGCGATCACCGCCTGCGTCCTGAGCTGGTTCGTCTGGAACAAGGTCCTGGTCCCGCTCCGGATCTCGAAGAGCGAGATGACGCTCCTCGAGAACAACTGCATGCAGTCGACGGCGTCTGCGGCGGGCTACTCGACGGGCGGCACGCTCGCGACGGCCGTGGGCGCGCTCCTCCTCATGACGGGCGACGAGAACCGCATGGGCTGGTTCCCGGTGGCGTGCTGGGTCGGTCTCACGGCGCTCCTCGGCGTGTTCCTCGCGATCCCGATGAAGCGCCAGATGATCAATAGCGAGCAGCTGCCGTTCCCGTCGGGCATCGCTGCGGCCGAGACGCTCCGCTCGCTCTACGCGGAGGGCGCCGAGTCCGTGAAGAAGGCGCGAGCGCTGATCGGCGCGCTCTTCATCGGCATCGTGAGCGCGCTCCTCCGCTCGTTCGGGTACATCCAGGAGCAAGTCTTCTTCGCTTTCCGGATGTTCACGGCGCGTGGCACGGCGGTCACGGGACAGGGCCTCGGCATGTGGTTCGAGCCGAGCTTGCTGCTCATCGCGGCCGGGATGATCGTCGGCATCCGCGTCTCGACCTGGATGTTCGTGGGATCGAGCATCAACTACCTGGTGCTCGCGCCGATGGCGATGGGCCTCGACGACTGGACCGAGCCGGGCAAGCAGTTCTTCGGTCACATCGAGGCCAGCTCGATGCCGCCCGTGAGCTTCGGTCTCGGTGCTGGCGAGATCGGAGAGGACGCAGGGGCGGCCCTCGCATCGACGCTGCGAGCCCGGATGGACGCGAGCCCGGCGATCACCGGCTTCACCCTCGTCGGGCACGCCGACTCGGATCAGCACGGGACGCTCGAGCTGGCGCGCGCGCGCGGCGAATCGGTTCGTGACGCGCTCGTCGCCAACGGGCTGACGCGCGATCAGGTTCACGTCGGGGAGCCGACGGTCGGTCCCGGCGAGGGCCCGGGCGTCGTGGTCACGACCGTCGCGCCGGGCGATCACCTCGACGCGCGCCCGGTCATCACCGGCGTGCGCGTCACGCGCTGGAGCCTCTGGCTGGGGACCGCGCTCCTCGTGGCGTCGGGCCTCACGTCGTTCGCGCTCGGGTACAAGACGATCCTGCGAGCGATCCGCAACGCGACGTCCGGACGCGACAAGTCGGCGTCGGACGATGCGCTCGCGGAGATCGAGGTCCCGACGAGCTGGCTGGTGATCGGCGGTCTGCCCATCACCATCGGCTTGACGCTCCTATGTTATTTCGCGTTCGGGATCGCACCCTGGCTCGGGCTCATCTCGGTCGTGCTCTCGTTCGTCCTCGCGCTCGTCGCGTGCAGGGCGACGGGCGAGACGGACACGACGCCGATCGGGGCAATGGGCAAGATCACCCAGTTCACCTACGCCCTGCTCGCGCCGGCCAACTCGACCGTGAACCTGATGACCGCCGGCATCACGGCGGGCGCCGCGGGCTCGAGCGCGGATCTGCTCACCGATCTGAAGAGCGGCTACCTCCTCGGCGCGAACCCACGGCAGCAGTTCATCGCGCAGTTCGCCGGCGTCTGGTTCGGGGTTCCGGCCGTCGTCCTCGCCTGGTACGTCCTCGTTCCGAACCAGGCCGCGCTCGAGGCGTTCAACTCTCCGGCCACGACGATGTGGGCGGCCGTCGCCCAGGCGCTCTCCAGCGGCATCAGCACCATCCCGCTCTCGGCCCGCTGGGCGATCGTCGCGGGCGGCATCATCGGCATCATCCTCGCGCTCATCGAAGGCCTGGCGCCGCGCAAGTACAAGGCGTTCGTCCCCTCCTCGATGGGGCTCGGCCTCGCGATGGTCGTTCCGTTCGCGAACGCCCTCTCGTTCTTCATCGGCGCCGTGATCGCGGAGGTCTGGAAGAAGGTCCAGAAGGAGACGTGCGAGCGCTACATGATCGCGGTCGCCTCGGGTGCGGTCGCGGGCGAGTCGCTCGCGGCGGCGTTCTACGCGATCCTCGCGGCTGCCGGCCTCGCAGGGGGCTGAAGGCATGACCAGAAGCTGGTCTCGCCTTCTCGCGCAGCGACACGAGGGGGTGGCTCCATCCCGATTCACTCGGGATGGAGGAGGCCGCGTATCGGCCCCGATGAGAAGGCGAAGTGCCGGACCCATATTTTAGGTCCGGCCCTGAGCCGCACCGCACGGGTCGCGTGGACGTACGTGCGTGAGGCGCCGACAGTCGCGCCGCCAAG
>JBBSAT010000337.1:0-8139 GCA_038252025.1 Polyangiales bacterium
CCCAGCTCGTCGACGAGATGGCGAAGTCCACGCTGCCGCGCACGACCCTCGAGATGGGTCTCGTGCGCATCGCGACCCGCCCGCCGCTTCGCTCGATCTCCGAGCTGCTCGCGCGGCTCGACGCGGCCGAGCGCAAGGCTCCGGGCGGCGGGGCGCCAGGCGGCGGCCGCGGTCCCTCGAGCGGCGGCGGCGCGCAGCGACCTCGCCCGGCCGGTGGCTTCTCGTCGGCGCCCGCCATCGCGGCACCTCCGATCACGACGCAGGCGGCTCCCCCGCCGGTCGCGCGCGTCGCGACGGATCGTGCGCCGTCCCCGGAGCGCAAGCCCAGCGCCGTGCCCGCGGCGAGCGCGCTCGTCGAGCCAAGACCTCGGTTTCCGGATCCGCCCACGCCGCCGCCCGAGCTCGCCGCAGCGCCTCGGCCCGCGGCGCCCCGTCCGGCCTCGCCGCCCAGCGCCGCTGCACGCGAGGCCATGGCAGCTTGGGAGCCGATCGTCGTCGCGCTCGGCGGCACACGACCCGCGCTCGGCGCGGTCCTCGCGCACGCGATCCCACAGCTCGTCACGCCCGAGCGACTCGTGATCGCCTTCCCGAAGGGGTCGTTCTACGCGCGGCAGTCGGAGGGCGCAGAAGCCCAGGCGGCCATCGCGGACGTGGCGGAGCGCCGGCTCGGAGGCCGCCCGACGATCGAGATCGTCGAGCTCGCGGGCGGTGGCGCGGAAGAGACGACGCTCGCGAAGCTCGAGGACGAGCGGCGCAAGGCGCGGCTCGACGCCACGAGAAAGAAGGCGCTCAACCACCCCATCGTCGTCGAGGCCCTCGAGGTCTTCGACGCGAAGGATCGAGCCGTCGACGTTCGCATCGCGGACGAATGACGAAGCTCGTTCGATCTCGACGTCCCGATCGGACGGCGGTATACGGACCGGCCCCGGGGACTCTCGGGAGAGGCATGGAGCGTCGATGAGCACCCACTTTCGCGGCGGAATGAGCGAGCTCATGCGCCAGGCCAGCCGCCTGCAGCGCAAGATCGAGAAGCGCAAGGAAGAGCTCAAGGAGTCGACCATCGAGGCCAGCTCCGGGAACGAGCAGGTCAAGGTGGTCGTCAACGGCGCGCGTGACCTCGTGAGCATCACGATCGACCCCGAGCTGCTGAAGTCGGAGGACCTCTCGATGGTCCAGGATCTCCTCGTCGCGGCGGTGAACGCGGGGATGAAGAAGAGCTCCGAGATGGTCGACGCGGAGCTCGAGAAGGTCACCGGCGGTCTCAAGATCCCGGGCCTCTTCTAGCCTTCGGCGGGCGCGCGAAAGCTCTGGCCTTACCTGCGAGGCCGGCCCGCGAGGCCGGCTCCGAACGCGGATGCGCATCCGCGGCGGCGCGCGCTACCCTCGCGCCCGTGCCGAACGACCCGATCGCGGAGCTGGTTCAGCTCTTGTCCTTGCTGCCGGGAGTGGGTGAGCGGACGGCGACGCGGTACGCGCACCACCTCCTCGGCCAGGACGCGAGCATCGCGGAGGCGATCGCGGCGTCCATCGGCACCATCCACCAGCGCGTTCATCGCTGCATCGAGTGCGGGAACTGGGGCGCGGCGGAGCGCTGCGTCATCTGCGCGAGCCCACGGCGCGATGCCACGCTCCTCTGCGTCGTCGCGCGGGTCCCCGACCTGGTCGCGATCGAGCGCGGCGGGACCTACCTGGGCCGCTACCACGTCCTCCACGCGCTCCTCGCGCCGCTCGACGGGATGGGGCCCGATCGCATCGACGTCGATCGGCTCATCGCGCGCGTCCGGAAAGACGAAGTGAGAGAAGTCGTGATCGCGACGCCGCTCAGCGTCGAAGGCGAAGCGACGGCGCTCTACCTCGCGGAGTGCCTCAAGTCGGTAGGCGTCCGCATCTCGCGCATCGCGAGCGGGATCCCGCACGGCGGTGAGCTCGAGTACGCCGACCAGATCACCCTCGGTCGAGCGTTCGACCAGCGCCGGAGGATCGAGTGAGCGACCGCGACGCGCCGAGGAGCGCGCTGGCTTCCGAGATGGGTCTGGCCGCGATCGTCGTCCTCGTCGTCGCGATGATGGTGGTGCCGCTTCCGACGCCGCTGCTCGATCTGCTCCTCGTCACCAACCTGGCGATCTCTCTCTTGCTGCTGCTCTCGGCGCTCGCCGCGCGCTCCGCCCTCGCGCTCTCGTCTCTGCCGACGCTGCTGCTGGTCACGACGCTGTTCCGGCTGGCGCTGAACGTGAGCTCGACGCGATTGATCCTGCTTCAGGCCGACGCCGGCGAGGTGATCCGCTCGTTCGGCGAGTTCGTCGTACAGGGGAACTACGCCGTCGGCGCCGTCGTGTTTCTCGTGCTCACGCTCGTCCAGTACATCGTCATCGCGCGCGGCAGCGAGCGCGTGGCGGAGGTCGCGGCTCGCTTCGCGCTCGACGCGCTCCCCGGACGACAGATGGCCATCGACGCGGAGCTGCGCGCGGGAGCGCTGAGCGCGGAGGAAGCTCGCCAGAAGCGGAGCGAGCTCTCCCGGGAGAGCAGCCTCTTCGGCGCGCTCGACGGCGCGATGAAGTTCGTGAAGGGCGACGCGATCGCGGGCCTCGTGATCCTCGCCGTGAACCTCGTCGGCGGCGTCGTCATCGGCGTCACGATGCGCGACCTCGACGTCCTCACGAGCTTCCGGACGTATGGGCTGCTCACGATCGGCGACGGCCTCGTGACGCAGATTCCCTCGCTTCTCGTCTCGACGACCGCGGGCGTGGTCGTCACGCGGGTCGCCTCGGCGGAGGCCGGCCAGTCCCTCGCGTCCGAGATGGCGAGACAGATCTTCGGCTCGGCGCGCACCCTCGGGCTCGCAGCGATGCTCTTCATGCTCTTCGCCGTCGTGCCCGGCTTGCCCACGATCCCGTTCCTCACGCTCGCAGCCGCCCTCTTCGGGCTCGCCTACTACGTCTGGCGCGCCGCGCGCCAGGAGGCAGGCGAGAGGCCCTCGCGAGTCGTCATCGCGGTCTCGCAAGACCTCGTGGACCCGGCGGCACGCCAGCAGGCGATCGAGCTCGCCGTCGCGCGCGTCTCCCAGGACCTCGGCGTCCCGTTTCCCTCTGTTCGTGGCGAGCAGGCGCCCACCGCTGGGATGGTCTCGGTCCGGATCGACGGCGTCTCCTCCGCGGTGCTCCGGGTCGAGGCAGGGCACGTCGTCGCACGCGGCTCGTTCCAGTCTCTCGGCGAGCACGGCATCTCCGCGACGCCGCTCTCGCTCGCGAGCTTCTGTTCGTTCAGCCGTGAGCACGCGGCGCGCGCCGCGAGCCTGGGCGTGCGCGTCCTCGAGGGCGCGGATCTCGTCCGCGCGGTCCTCGAGGTCGCGGTCGTCCGCGATGCGCGAGCGCTCATCGGCCCCGACGAAGCGCAGGCGCTGGTCGATCGCCTCGCAGCGGAACGACCCGCGCTCGTCAGGCAGTCGATGCCGCGGCCGATCAGCCTGGGCGTGCTCACGGAGATCGCCCGAGGCCTCGTCGCCGAGGGCGTGCCGCCGCGGCCGCTCGCGAGCGTGCTCGAGGCCGCAAGCCGCTCGAGCGAGCGCGATCCGGGCGCGCGGCTCGACGAGATCCGCGTGGCGCTCGCGCGCTCGATCACCGCACGGTTCGCGCCGGACCAGCGGCTGGACGTCATCGAGCTCGATCCGATGATCGAGGACGCCATCCGCGAGGCGCTCACGACGACGTCCTCGACCACACACCTCGCGCTCGCGCCCGCGCTGGGCCGCGATCTCATCGCCGCGATCGTGCGCGCCGCCGCCCCGGACGTGGTGCTCCTCGCGCCCCCGGACCTCCGACGACACCTCCGGAAGCTGCTCGAGCGGGACCTGCCACAGCTCGCCGTCCTCACGAGCTCGGAGCTCGACCCAGGCGTCGCCCTCCGAGTGGTGGCTCGGGCCTCGGTGTGAACGAAACAACGATGACCAGGCCTAGGGGGTGTGAACCGAGCGTCACGCGTGCGCCGGGAGGGTTCACCGGCGAGAGGGGTGTCGGGCTCGATCCCGCGTAGATCCGAGAGAAACACGCTTCGTTTCCCATGACAGGCCGGTGGCACTACGATTGCTCAACACCGCGCCGGGCCTCCAGCGAGGGGGTGAGAACATGAAGAACTCCATCCGTACTTCCGTGTCGTTCCTCGTCGTCGTCGCCGCTCTGGTGGCGCCTTCCACCGTGCTCGCGCAGGACGCGCGCTGCAGGCCTGGGGATCTCCTCTGCGCCGAAGTGGACGTGGGCCCTCTCGAGGGTCACCTCCGCATCGGGCCAGCGGATCCGCCACCGGTCTACGTCGAACCGCCTCCGGTCGTCGTGCAGCAGCCGCCGACGGTCATCTACGAGCCGCCGGTTCAGCCGCCGACCGTGATCGTGCAGCAGCAGCCTCCGCCTTCCGTGGTGGTGGTCACGCAGCCGCTGCCGCGTGAGCCGCCGACGGTTCAGGTGCAGGTCCGGCGCGAGCGACGCGTCGTCTACGACCTCGTCCCCACGTTCGACATCGGCCTTCGCATCAATGCGTCGGCGCTGTTCGCGGACCACGGTATGGGCGGCATGAACGCGGCCCTGCGGATCCGGCCCGAGCGCCACGTCGCGATCGATGTCGGCACCGGCGTCTGGTACGGCAACGACTACCAGGGCCAGGAGCGCTGGGAGATGCCCGTGCAGGCAGACCTGCTCGTGTTCTTCAACCCCGAGCACCGCTTCCAGCTCTACGCGCTCGTCGGTGGTGGCATGACCTTCGGCGCGACGTCGGGCCGCGGCGCACGTGACCTCATGTACGCCGGCGGCGAGGCAGGCATCGGCGCAGAGCTTCGTCTGAGCCGCTTCTTCGCCCTCAACCTCGACGTGCGCGGCTTCCTGCGGCAGCGCGTCGGCGGAAGCTCGGTCCCCGAGTTCCAGGAGCGCCGCTCGGACGGTCTCATCTACTCGACGGACACCTCGGGCGGCTTCTACGGCACCCTCGGCATGACGTTCTACTTCATCGGCAACTGAGCGCACCGCGACGGGGCGCCGCGAGACGGCCGGGCCAGAGATGGCTCGGCCGTTCTCGTTTTTCGGGCCCGCGACACAGCTCGCCCCAGCGGCGTTCGGGCGCGCCTCAGGACTTGCGCTGGAGCAGCTTGCCGAGGAAGCCGCGGGCGGGCGCTTCGGACGGCCGTGCGCCCGTCGGCGGCTCGGGCGGCATCGTCCTCGGCGGAGGTGGCGGCTGAGTCCGACCCACCAGCGGCGCAGCGCCCTCGTCCGCGGAAGCTTCGATCAGCTCGTCGTCGTCGAGAAGCACCTCCTCGATGTCGATCTCGAGGTCCTCGCCGAACGTGAGGTCGGCGCCGGGCGGCCGCGAGAAGCGCTCGGCGTCCGCAGCGCTGAACATGACGGTGTGCTCCTCGGGGAGCTCCTCGTCGAACCCGGAGCCAGCGAGCGGTGCCCCGCCATCCAGAAGCGGATCCGACTCGCCCAAGAGCGTGCTGAGATCGGCCGTCGGGTCGTCGAAGACGCTCTCCATCGGCGAGGGCGCGCGGCTCACGGCGGAGGGCTCTCGCGCTGCGGTGGGCTCGGGAGCGAGCTCGATCGGCGTCTCTCCCGAGTCGAGATCGAGAGCGAGCGCGCTCAGAGCGCCGGCGATGTCGTCGTTGGGCGCGGGGGCGCTCGCGGCGACCTCGCTCAGGGGTGCCGACACCTCCGAATCGGGCGGCGATCCTTCGAAGTCCGCCCCGTCGAGGGCGAGCACGGCCGGGAGATCGCTCCGCCGCAGGACCTCCTCCGAGACCTCGATGAGACCAGACGCCTCTTCGGGCGGCTCCTCTCGCGGCGCCCGGACGGCCCGCTCGACGGGTGTGACGCCAGCGGCCAGCGCCTCCAGCTCGGCCTCGAGCTCGGCGAGGGACGCAGGGCGCACCTTGGCGGCTCGCGCCCGCGTCTCGCTCAGTCGTCCTGCCGAGACGCCGAGCTCATCCAGATCGCGATCGACTTCCGGCAGAGAGAGCATCCGAGAGCGATGGTGGCGGAACTACACTCCGGCGTAAAGAGTGTGTCGCGTCGGAGGGTCGATGTTGCTGGTCGCCGAGGAGGTCCGGAATGCGCTCGCAGAGGGGCGGGCCGTCGTCGCGCTCGAGTCGACGCTGGTCGCGCACGGGCTTCCCCGGCCCGTGAACCTGGAGACCGCGCACGCGCTCGAGCGCGTCGTCCGCAAGCACGGAGCCGTCCCTGCGACCATCGGCGTACTGGACGGATCGCTCGTCGTCGGCCTCGACGAAGGACAGCTCGAGCGCCTGGCGACCGCCCCCGAGGTCCGCAAGCTCAGCCGGGCCGACCTCGCGCACGCGATCGCGACGCGGGCGCTCGGGGCGACCACGGTGGCCGCCACGATGATCGCCGCGCACCGCGCGGGGATCGCGCTCTTCGCGACCGGCGGGATCGGCGGCGTCCACCGGGGGGCCGAGCTCTCCATGGACGTCTCGGCGGATCTCATGGAGCTCGCGCGCACTCCGGTCTGCGTGGTGGCTGCCGGAGCGAAGTCGATCCTGGATCTGCCGCGGACGCTCGAGGTCCTCGAGACGCACGGGGTGCCCGTCATCGGGCTCGGCACGGACGAGCTTCCCGCGTTCTTCTCCCGGACGAGCGGCCTCCCTCTCACGCAGCGCGTCGAGACGACCGGCGAGGCCGCGTCGGTGATCCACGCGCAGCACGAGCTCGGGCTCCAGACCGGCATCCTTCTGGCGGTGCCGCCGCCCGCTGCGAGCGCGCTCAGCCGAGGCGCGATCGATGCCGCCATCGAAGCGGCCCTCGCTCGCGCCAGCGCCGAGGGGATCACGGGCAAACAGGTCACGCCGTTCCTGCTCGCCGAGGTTCGCGGCCGCACCGAAGGGCGCTCGCTCGACACGAACGTGGCGCTCGTCCTCGAGAACGCTCGGGTCGCGAGCGAGGTCGCGGTCGCGTACGCCGCGCTCGCAACGCGGAGGAGCTGACTCCGACAAGCGTCCGTCATGCGACGCATCACCTGGGGTCTCACGGTCCTCGCCCTCGCTTCGGTCGCGGGGTGCCTCTCCCCGCCGCCGCTTCCGGTCCGCCGCGACGGGGCCATCGACGCCAGGGCCGACGCGGCCTCTCGGCTCTCGGTCGTCTCGCTGACCGTGCTCGACGCACACGGAACCGAGTGGCCGGAGCGCGCGGCGCCTCGGCTTCCGACGCTCGTCCTCACGTTCTCGGACACCGTCCTCTCGAGCGACGACTGCTTGCTCCTCACGAGGCCGGCGGGGCCCGACCTGATCGCGGATCTCCAGGCTTCACCGCTCCGGGTCGCGACCAGCGCGCGCAGGATCGCGGTCGAGGCGATCCTGGAGGGGGGCTCGCTGACGCTCACGCCCGAGGCGCCGCTGGCACCGGGCAGCACGGTCACGCTGGCGATCCCTGCGTGGTTCGCCCGCCGCGATGGCTCGAGGCTCGGAGCGCCCTTCGCGCGTGAGATCGTCGTGTCCTCCGAAGCGCGCGCGGGCGCACGGCTCACCGATGGTTGGCCGCCGGACGGTGCGTTCGCAGTCCCGACCCGGATCCCGATCGCGGCCCTGCGGTTCGATGGCGACGTCGTGGATCTCGACCGCGCCATCGAGCTGCGAGACGCGAGCGGCGAGGCTGTCGAGGGGCGCTCCGCGCGAGCGGCGTGCACCGACATCGGCTGGCCGTCGGGCACGTGCGCCGTGTTTCGACCGGCGGCTCCGCTCCGACCGAACACCGACTACGCGCTCGCCGTGCACGCCGGGACGCTCGACGCCACGGGCGCGCCCATCCCGCTGGCCGCCGTTCGCTTCGTGACCGGGAGCGGTGAGACGCCTTCGGCGCTCGGCGCGACGCCATCGACCTGCGGGAGCGACGAGCGCGCGGTCGACGCCGCATGCGTGCGCGCGGACGACGAGTCGATCGCGCTGCGCTTCTCGCTCGACGCGGCGGCGCGCATCGCCTGGCAGGCAGGGAGCCGGGTAGGAACGAGCGTGGCTCCGCGCGGCGACGTGCGGCTCGTGCTCGATCACCTCGCGGCGAGCGTCGACTTCACGGTCTCGATCGTGGCGACCGACTACTTCGGGCTCGAGATTGCCTTCGCGTTCATGACGACGACCAGCGAGCCGCTGATGGC
>JBBSAT010000338.1:0-8136 GCA_038252025.1 Polyangiales bacterium
CCTCGCGTCGCGGAAGAAGCCGACCGCACGGGACGCGGCGGCCGAGGCGGGCGCCGAGAGAGCCCGGATGCGGATAGAGGAGCAGCTCGTCGCGGCGGGCGTCGCGGGGAGGGTGGTCGTGGTGACGAGCGAGGGCTCCCGGTTGGTCCGCGTGGAGCTCGGGGTTGCGGAGGCGGAGAGGGTGGAGATCGCGAAGGGCTGAACAAGGCGGCCCGGCCACGTTCCGGAGGAACGTCGCTCTAATGTAGTAACGGTCGTTCCACGACTTGCGGTTGAGTATAGTGGGCACGTGGCAGGCGGTAGCGGGCGACGGTGCGTGTTCTGCGGGTCGCCACCCGCAGCCAAGACGAAGGAGCACATCCTCCCGATGTGGCTGCTCCGTAGGACCGGCGACCCGAGTAGGCGCGCGAACTTCGGGCGCAAGATGAGCGAGCCCGGAGAGTCGTGGGAGTTCTCCTTCGACGCCTTCCAGTTCCCGGCCTGCCGCGCGTGCAACGAGTACGGAGCGAATCTCGAAGAGCGGACTGCGCCGATCGTCGCGAAGCTGTTGTCGGATGGTGAGCTAAGCGCCCGCGCCGCTGAGCCCGTGGTTCGGATTTGGGGGTCCGGGGCTGTGAGCGGGACGGCCGAGCCCAAGAGCAGAAGCGCCACCCGGAACGCGCAATGCCAGGCCGACATCGCCGCATCGCAAGCCCAAGGCTGCACTGACTTCCGCGTCAACCAGCAGCAGGTCGATGCCAACGGCGTTCGCGTGGGTACGAATCGACCCGATGTGCAATCCACCGACCCGAACGGTACCAGGCAATACCAGGAGTATGACACACGGAGCTCCGGCCGCGGCCCCGCCCACGGCACGCGCATCGGCAACAACGATCCGGCGGGCGCTACGACCTTGCTCATCGTTCCATGAGCCTCTTGCTCGGAGACAGCTGGGCCCCCGTGACGTCGGAGGTCGGGTTCATCGAGGGCGACGCGTCCGAGCTCGCAGCCTTTCACGCGCGGTGGCTCGATGGCCTCGCGGCTGCGTCCAGCGAGCGGCCCACACAGGTCACCGAGCTCTCGGGTGCGCTCGAGACGAACTTGGCGGCGCTCTTGCCGCTCACCAAGCCCTTGCGCCAGCGCTTTCTCTTTCAGTCGACCGACTCGGCATGGACCGCGTACTTCGACAACGGCACTCCATTCGCCGACGCGGCGAGCCTCTCGCGGGTGGCGCGCGACGTTGGTTGTCGGGCGGTCCGCGTCGTGGCCATCGTCGATAGCGGACCGAGCGCACCTCGCCGAGGCGCCGCGATCTGGGAGCTCTATGGTCCGACGAAGACCGAGTTCTTGAACTACGTACGAACCGTGAGCTTGGCCAATGACGGTGGGAAGTGGAGGTTCGACGTTGGCGGCACGCCTCAGCCCTTCGAGGAAACCGAGCGCTACCAGGCCAAGCGGATGCGTGATCGCTTCGACGTCGAGATGCTCGAGCGCTACCTCGGCGCGCTCGGCATCCGTGCTTTCGACGAGTCGTTTTACGTCGGCTCCGGATGGCTGGTGGATGCGTATCGGGATGCCATGGCGCGAAACGTCGAGGTCACCCTCGCCGAAGCACGGGGGGCGCTCGGGCTCGATACGGGACCGGCGTGACGAGCCGCATCGAGGCGCGCGAGGTACCTCTTCCGTTCCGCGCCCGAGCGGTCGCGGAGAGCGTTGGGCTTGGGTGCGCACACTCGGCCGAGGGCGCGGTCTGGTGTTGGGGGTCGACCCGTGGGGGGTCGTCGGCGCCGGCCCCTACGTCGAGGCGCCGGTGGAGATCCAGCTGAGCGTGGTGCCCAGGCTTCCGGATGTGCCGTGAAGAGAACGCCGCGCGTCGGCCGTGGGCAACGTCGCGCCGTGCTCCATCGCGTGCCGCACGCCGCGATGCGCGATGCTGATCGCGAGACAGGCGTGTGGGCTCACATACAGGACGGCGCCCGCGTGATGCTGGTGACGTGCACGGCGAGCTCCAGGCTCGAGCCGATCGAGCCCGGAGGAAGCGCGGTCGGGTAGCTCACGCCCAGAGCGATGGTGTCCTCCGTCACCGTCGGACAGACGAGATCGCTCTGGAGCGAGAAGCACGGAGCACCGCCGGTGGACTGAGGCATGCGCGCGGCGTCTCTCTGCTGGTCGAGCGCGAAGCCGTCCCCTGGGAACGACACGTAGCGGGCGATGGGGCTGAGCGTCGCGTCGAATCGAGTGCCGTCCGCGAGGACGAGCTCGAGGGTGTAGGGGATACAGACGGTGATGGGAACGCTCGCGGAAGCCCACGGCGCGGCGGGCGCATCGACCGGGTTGGGCGTGGCCACCAGCTCGGTGACGGCGGCGCTGAAGCTCGCAAGCGTCTCTTCCCCGCAGACCGCGCCGACGCAAGCACGGACCCGGGTCTCGCCCGTGCGGGTCGCGCACAAGAGGGCTCGGTCCCCGGGCTCCTCGACCACCAGGCCCGCGTCGAGCGATTCCCAGGTGACGCCGCCGCTGACGTCGCCCACGTAGTCGGGCTCTCCGGCTCGCTGGTAGGTCCCGACGGCGTGCGCTCGATGGCAGTAGCCCGTCGTCGACGTCGCGCTGGGCTCGAGCGTCGCGAGGATCGTCGAGATGGAGATCAGCGTCCCGGGGTCGGTGATCGAGACGTCGAACGGGCCTTCGCTCTGGCTGGCGTCGAGCCCGTAGCGGAGGGTGAGCGTGGTGTCTCCCACCGCCCTGCCGCGGATCGAGTAGCCGTAGCCGTAGTGCGGGTTCTCCTCGTCGCGCACCACCTCGAGGAGGCTGGGATCACCGACCTCGAAGCGAAAGAGGCTGGGGGCGGGGATCGGCTGGGAGCGCAGGACGGCCTCCATGCTTCCGTCGAGCCCTTGCGGCGCGCCGGTGAGCCCGACCGTTCGCCCGGCCGGCAAGCTCGCGGGCACCTCGGCGCGGATGGACAGCGTGTACGGCTGCACGGTGACTCCGATGTCGGCCACGAGCGATGTCGTGCCCACCTCGACGATGACGTGGGCCCGCGTGGTGCCGGCGCGCAGACCGATGATGCCGGGCGTGCTGGCGAGAGGGTCGGCCGTGGTGCGTCCGCGGCAGTCGTCCCAGGGTGCTGCCATCGCGATGGTCGGGTCGTCGATCTCCACGCGGGCGCCGTCCTCGCCGAGGGCGAGCAGCTCGGTGTGGCCGTCGGCGCGGAGAGCCCAGACGCGCAGGCAGGAGAGCGAGCCGGGGATCACCTCGACGTCGACCTCGCGCGGGTACTCCAGCGCCACGATCGTGTCGCCGTCGCCGAGCACGACGCCGGAGTCCGAGCGACTCGCATCGGGGCGGGCGGCGTCGCTTGGACCGGCGTCGACGACGACACACTCCCGCCCGACCTCAGCGGTGCCCGGGCCGCAGCGCAGCGAAGAGGTCTCGCAGGCCGCGAGCAGGAGAAAGCCGGAGAGCCAGACGAGGCGGACGCGCATCCGAGGAGAGTTGCCAGGTCCCGCGGCCGCGTTCATGGGCGAGGAAAGAAGGGAGAACGCGGCGGCGGCTCGTGCGCTGGGTCGTCGCCCATCGCGCGGAGCTCGCGGCCATCGGCGTCGTCCGATCGAACGCGTCTCTCCCCGTCGCGCGCTGGAGAGGAACGCTGCGAGCACGAGAGCCGACGAGGTCGCGAGGCGCGGAGGCAAGCTCATCGCTGGACGGTACCGCTGGCGCGATCCGGCAGCCAGCGGCCCCGCGCGAACGCTCGTCTCGGCAGTCGTTGACACCGACTGCGGAACCCCAGACGCTCGCTCGCGACGTTCGATGCCCGAACGACGGAGAGGCTCATGCCGCCGCGAGAACCTTTCGAATGGCCAGGCCCGCGCTCGACGGCGAGGGTCCCGTGCCTTCTCCTCCTGCTCCTGGCCGCCGGCTGTGAGTGCGGCGCTCCCGCGACGCCGGGGTGCGCGTCGTCGAGCGAGTGCTCGAGCGGCCTCTCGTGCATCGACCACCGCTGCCGCTCGGTGCTGGACGCGGGGGCCGACGGCGGCACCGACGCCGGGCTCGACGCCGAGGGCTCGGATGCGCCATCGCCGCTCGACGCGAACGCTGACGCGAACTGCATCCCGGTGGGCTGCGCCGCGAGCGAGCTCTGCTTCAACGGGATCGACGACGACTGCAACGACATGGTCGACGACACGTGCGGCTGCGTCCCTGGCTCGACCGCGCGTTGCTTGCCGGGCCGCCTCGATCCCAGCGTGCCGCTCTGCAGCTGGGGTGAGATGACGTGCGTCGGCGCGGGCGAGTTCGGATCGTGGGGCGCGTGCGCCGGAGCGGGCGGGAGCGACGCGGGCGCTTCTCCCTACGGCTGCCGCCGCATCGGGATCCTCGGCGCGCCGGGCGCGAACCCGAGCTCGAACTTCCAGGCGTGGCTGGAGATGCAGGGCGCGATCGTCACGCGCTTCCACGACACGGCGGCGGCGCCGACGCTCTCTCGCGAGCAGCTCGAGGTCTTCGATCTCGTCATCGTCGACTACGTGCAGCGAAGCTACGCGCTCGCGGAGTCCACGACGCTCGCCGACTGGGTGACGGCAGGCGGAGGGCTCTTCGTGATGACCGGCCACTCCGGATCCGTCGGAACCGTCCACAACACGCTGCTCGCCTCTCTCGGCCCGAGCTACGACGTCGGCCGCGGCCTCTTGAGCGGGCCCGCCACGCTGCTTCCGAGCCCGATCACCGACGACGGCGCCGGGGGCACGCTGCCGCCGGTCACGTTCGCGGGTGGCTTCGCCGTGCTCGTGCCCGCGTCGCTGCCGGACCTCGTGCCGTTCGCGACGATCGGCAGCGACGTCGTCGGGGTGGTGGGGCCCTTCGGCGCAGGCCGCCTCGTCGTCTTCGGCGACGAGTGGATCGAGTTCGACAGCGAGTGGTCGACGATGCCTCCGATCGTGCAGCTCTGGACGAACAGCGTGCGCGACCTCGCGCCGGACGAGCCGCTCGTCGCCGCATGCCCCGATCGATGATCTTCGATCGCCGCGCGACGGCCTCCGCCGCGAGCCGACGCGCGTGAGCGCGGTTCGACTGCGCGCGCGCGACCTGACGGTTCGCTTCGACGAGCGGACCGTCCTCGACGGTGTGGACTTCGACCTCGACGCGGGTGCGCTCGCCGTGATCGAAGGCCCGTCCGGCGGCGGCAAGAGCACGTTCTTGCGCGCGCTCGCCACGCTCGAGCCGCTCTCGCGCGGCGAGATCTTGCTCGACGGCGAGCTCGAGCGAGGGCTCTCGCCGTCGAGCTATCGCGTGCGCGTCGCCTATGTGCCTCAGCTGCCGGTGATGTTCCCCGGGACCGTCGCGGACAACCTCCGCGCCGGGCCGCGCCTGCGTGGCGTCGAGCTCTCGGACGAAGCCGTGGGCGCGCTCCTCGAGAAGGTGGCGCTCGATCGCTCGTTCGCACCGCGCACGGCGCGCGACCTCTCGGGCGGTGAGAAGCAGCGCGTCGCCATCGGACGCGCGCTCGCCAACGAGCCTCGGGTGCTCCTCTTCGACGAGCCGACCTCGGCGCTCGATCCGGCTTCGAGCGGCGAGATCCTCGAGCTCGTGCGCGCGTGCGTCGAGGGCGGCGCGGGCGTGGTCGTCGTCACGCACGCCCGAGATCAGGCGCTCGCGCTGGGTGGCGCGCGCTACGTGTGCGAGGGCGCCCGCCTGAGCCGGATCGAAGGCTCGTGAGCTACATCGACATCGCGCCGTGGCGCCTCCTCATCGTCCTCGCGCTGGTGCTCGTCACATCGCTCCTCGTCTCGCGGCGGGCGGGCCTCGGCCTCGAGCAAGACCTCGTGCTCGGCGTGCTGCGCGGCGCCCTCCAGCTCCTCGCGGTCGGCTACCTGCTGGTCGCGCTCTTCGCGAACGACCGGCCCGAGTGGGTGCTCCTGATGCTGAGCGTGATGCTGGGCGCTGCGGCCTGGACGAGCGCGCGGCGCGTGGAGAGCGGCCCTGGCGCCCGGGTCCTCGCGCCGCGAACGCTTCTCGCGATCTTGCTGGGCTCGGCCGTCGCGCTCGTCCCGGTCTTCGCGCTCGTCGTCCAGCCCACGCCCTGGTTCGAGGCGCGCTACGTCGTCCCGATCAGCGGCATGATCGTCGCGAACGCGATGAACGTGGTCGCGCAGGTGAACGAGCGACTGTTCGCGACGGCGAACGCCGAGCGCGCGGAGATCGAGCAGTGGCTCGCCCTCGGCGCGACTCCGAGGCAGGCGCTCGCGCGTCCCGTCCGCAACGCGCTGCGCGCGGCGCTCATCCCGACGATCAACGGCCTGATGACGGTGGGGCTCGTCTCGCTCCCCGGGATGATGACGGGCCAGATCGTCAGCGGGACCGCCCCCGAGCACGCCATCCGATACCAGATCGTGATCCTCTATCAGCTGGTCGTCGTCGCCGCGGTCTCGGGCGCCACGGCCACCTGGCTCGCGCGACGAACGCTGTTCACCAAGCGCGAGCAGCTGCGCGTCCTGTCCGGGAGGCGCGCCCCGGTTCCGTCCGGCGCGGCCAGGGTCAGCGAAGGGCCCCGACGTCCGTCCGACCGCTGATGATCCCTTCGCGGGCTCCATCGAGCAGCTCGAGCAGCGCGCGCTCCACGCCGAGCGGTGCGCTCTCGATGATCCGTCCGCGCTCGCGCCCGTCGCGCGTGACGATGATCGTCGGGACGTAGCGAAGGTCGGCGCCGTCGGTGTACCCCTCGGCCTGCTTGCTCCGGTCGACGCCGATGTAGCGGATGGTGAAGGGGAGCGGCTCGGGCCGATCGAGCGCGGCGAAGAGGCGGCTCACCTCGCGCCGGCTGTCGCCACACCAGGTGCCGAGGAAGACGGTGACCTCCGCGCCGGGCGGGACGAGAGCCAGCCGCTCCGCCGCGTCACGGTCGACGGAGGAGCTCTCCCTCGCCGCTCGCCAGGCGGGCAGCTCGCTCTCGATCTCGTCCCGCGTCGTCGGTCCCACGATCTCTCCCATCGCACCGTGGTGCGCGTCGGCCGGTGTGGTCGCGCGAGCCGGTTGCGCGGATCCGCACCCGCACGCGAGCACGAGCGCGAGCCAGGCCGCGCGTATCGGACCTCTGCGCATCAAACCGAGCGCAGACGCCGCAGGACGGCGACCTTGGCGCCCGCCGTCTCCGGGCCGGGCCCGTCGGGCTTGCGGGGCGGAAGGGAGGTCACGAGCTGTTCGACCAGCGGCAGCGTCCGGATGACGGCGGCCTCGGCGTGCAGCTCCGAGAGCGGACCGTCGAAGACGAGCACGAGGCGGTAGATCGTCGCGAACGCGCGCACGAGCGACGACCCATCCCCGCTCGCGAGGCTCGCGTCGCGGACGCTCGCGATCGCACGGAGCGCCCGCAGCGTCCGGGGCTCACGGACGCCCGGAGGGAAGCTGGCGAGGTGCTCCACATCGCGCACGAGCGCGTTCGTCTCGTTCGGCGTCAGTCGCGCGGACGCGCGCTCGCGGACGAGCGCCGCATCGAGAGGCTCGCTGCCCTGCAGCGCGAAACCTACCACCCGGAGCTGCGCTTCGAGCTTGGCGATGAAGAGGGCGTCGTCCACGTCGAGCGGCGAGCCAGACGGCTCGGAGCTGCCCCAGATCTCGGGCGAGCTCTCGTCGATGACCCACGCCGTCTCCGCGCGCGCTCGGAACACCAGGTGATCGAGCACGTCGGCGAGCGTCCGCGAGGCGACCTCGTGGTCTCCGCGCGCGTGCGGAAGCGCGAGGCCGGCGATGAGCCCCGAGAACGAGGCCACGAGCGCGACGAGCCGCTGGCGCTTCTCCTCGGGCTCCGTCGCCCCTTCCTCGAAGAGCGCGACGACGCGGAAGTCGTCGTGCAGCGGCGCCCAGATGGCTCCGGGGTCGGGCGAGCCTCCGAGCTCGATACGCGCATCCCTGGCGCCGAGCTCACGGACCACGAGCGAGAGGAACCGATGGACCGCCTGCACCGGCCGCAATGTAGCCGCGGTCGAGCCGGGAGGCCCGAAAAGCGATCAACCTCGTCTGCGCGCCCGCCAGGCCGGCGCTCGCCGACCTGGCGTACCATCACGGTGGTGCATCGAGCGCTCTCCGCCGCCGTCGTCGTCCTGCTCGCGCTCGGCTGTGCAGAGCCCGCGAGCACGCGCGCGTTCGTCGACGGCGGGCCGGAAG
>JBBSAT010000339.1:0-8091 GCA_038252025.1 Polyangiales bacterium
CTCCGGGAGTTGGACTCGAACCAACGACCATTCGGTTAACAGCCGAACGCTCTACCGACTGAGCTATCCCGGAAAGGGCGCGGAAAGTGACGTCCGTCGGCCGGCCTGTCAAGCGCCAGGCGGGCGACAAGAACGCCCGGCAGCCGCGCCCAGGCTCACCACTTCTTGTGGGCGCCGCCGCCGCCCTTGTGCACGTTGCTCTTGTGCACCATCGGCTTGTGGCCGCCGCCGAAGGCGAGCTTGAAGCCGCCGCCAGAAGGCTTCGGATGGTGCCCGAGGTGCTTCACGTGATGCTGCCCGCCGCCCCAGCCGAAGCCCCAGCCCTCACGGCGCTGGCTGAAGCCGCCCGCGTTGTAGCCGCCGCCCGAGAAACGCCGGAAGAGCGCCGACGCGATCGACAGGAGCATCAGCCCTGCCACCGCAAGGAAACAGAGAAGGCCCAGCACCACCGCCATGTCGTTCTCCCCGCTCAGGACGTCGTGATCGTGTTCGGAAGCTCGTTGCCGTGCACGTCCTCGCCAGGACACGCCTCGCGCAAGAGCTTGCCGATCTCGTCGAGCGCCTCCAGCAGGCCCCTCGCCGCCTCGCCCCCGCCGAAGCCCGAAGCCACGCGGTCGATGACCCCGTCCCAGAAGCCGGGCTTCGCCGCGCCGTGGATGCCCTGGCCCGCGAAGACGCAGCAGACGCGCGGCTCGAGCGAGACGTAGAGCAAGACGCCCGTCTGCTCCTCGGTCTCGTACATGTCGAGCATGTCGAAGACCTCGCGCGCGCGGTCGAGCGGATCCTCTCGGGTGCACTTGCGCTCGAGGTGCACACGGACCTCACCGCGTGAGCCCTGCTCCGCACGGCCGATGGCCTCGACGATGCGAGCGTCGTCCTCCTTCGTGAGGAGCTTCTTTCCGAAGGTGGGGCCGAAGGGCATGAGGAGGGAGGGTAGCAGAGGGAGCGAGAGCCCCTCACCCCGACCCTCTCCCCGCTGGGCGGGGCGAGGGAGAGGAAGGAGAGGGAGAGGGAGAGAGAGGGAGGGAGCGAGAGGGAGCGAGGGAGGGGGAGGGCGAGGGCAAGGGCCAGGGCAAGGGCAAGGGCAAGGGCGGCTAGCTGCCGACGTTGAGGCCGTAGGTGTCCGCGTGCTCGAGCTCCGGGAGCGCCGCCTTCTGCACGAGCAGCGTGCGGACCGCCCACACGTCCTCGAAGATGCGGTAGCGGAGCGCCGTCTGGTCGAGGTAGTCGACGCCCGCGCTGCCGCCCGTGCCGGTGCGGCGGCCGATGACGCGCTCGACCATCCGCGCGTGACGCTGGCGGAAGATCACGAAGGCCTGCTCGAGCGTGACTATCGCGTCGATGACCTCGCGCGGCCACGCGAGGAGCGGGAGCTCGCGGTAGCTCTCGATCAACACGAGCGCCGCCCGCGTCCGACTCTTCCGCGCGCGCTCCTCCTCCGGCCGATCCTCCGCGAGCAAGAACGCACGCGCGCCCGCGATCTCCCTCGCGTAGCGGGCCTTCAGGCGCTCCACGTCCGCCTCGCCGAGGCCCTCGTGCAGCGCGATCTGGCTCGCGCTCGTCACCTCGCGCGCGTGCGCGGCGGAGTACGCGTCGATGAAGCGGCGCACCGCGTCCGCGTCGTCCGCGCGGTCGGGCGTGGAGCCACCAATCGGCGTGCGGAAGAGCCATGCATCGATCGCGTGCTTGAGCGACGGCGTGTCGGCGAGGCGCGCTTCGACGCGCAGCGACGCGGGCGACGCACCGCCATCGGCCGAGCGGAGCGCGTCCTTGTAGGTCGCCTCGTGGCCGAACGCGATCCGCTGGCTGTCCTCGAGGCCCATCAAGATCTCGATCTCGCGCAGCTGCGCCGACTGGAAGCCGCTCGCCGGGCTGAGCTTGTCGCGGAACGCGAGGTAGTCGCGCGTCGTCATCGTCTCCATCAGACGGAAGTGATCGGCGAAGAGCGAGAAGATGAGCGCCATGCGACGCAGGCCACGCACCGCGCTCGCGAGCGACTGCTCGGGCACGCGCTCGACGGCGAAGAGGTTCCGCACGCTGACGAGCTCGCGGAGCGTGAGCTTCATCCAGAGCTCGTCGATCTGGTGGATCGTGATGAAGAGGACCTCGTCGTTCGCGAGATCCGCATCGCTCTCGGCGATGCCGCCCTGGAGCGAGACGAGCTTCTCGACCTTGATGTAGTCCTAGTAGTTCGTCGGCTTGCGCGTCATCTGGAGGTCGCTCTACCGCGACCTGGTCCGAGCGCACATGAGAGCCGTCACGCGAGCCTCAGGAGACGGGCGCGGGCAGCGAACCGTCGGGGCAGCCGTCCTGGTCCTCCATCCCGTTGTAGGTCTCGGGATCGTTCGGGCACCGGTCGTCCATGTCGAGGATGTTGTCCTGGTCGTTGTCGGGATCAGGGCAGCCGTCCTGGTCCTGGAACCCGTCCCTGTCCTCGGGGTCGCTCGGGCAGAGATCCGCGCTGCTGACGATACCGTCCATGTCCGGGTCGTCCGAGGTGCCGATGGGCTCCGAGAACGACGCGTTCGTCGACCGCGGAGACGGATCGCTCCGGAAGGGCGTCTCGGTCGGGGGCGTCTCCTGGGGCGGAGCGCTCGAGCCGCACGCCGACGCGAGCAGCGCGCAGAGGATCGCGGCGCGGGCGCTCACGGGACCTCGACGGCGCCGGCCGTGCACGGCTCGCCGCGAGGCTCGCCGCGCTGGTCGGTGTCGGGACAGCCCATGCCGATGCCGCGCGCAGGGCTCGTGGCGCTCGGGAGCAGCGTCGCGGTGTCGCCGCCGTTGTCACCGAGCGCAGAGAGCATGGGATCCATCACGAGCGCCGCCGCCGTGCAGAGCGAGCCGCTCGGCCACTGGAGGTTGCCCGTGCCGTCGTCGCGCGTGATGTCGCAGCTCGGCCGGTACATCGACGTGTTGCCCGCGACGATCGTGTTCACCAGCGTGAGGCCGTCGCCGAAGATCGCGCCCGCGACCTGGCCGTCGGCCGTGGAGTGGTTGTTCGCGATCGTGCAGTTGAGCATCGTGCCGGTGGGCGTGTGGCCGAGCCAGAGGCCGCCGCCGTTGCTGCCGAACGCGGTGTTCTCCGCGATCGTGACGTTGGTCATCTGGACGGTGCAGGTGTTGATCCAGATGCCGCCGTTGTAGAAGGCCTGGTTGCGCGAGATCGTGCTGTTCGTGATGTTGAGCGCGAGGCCCTCGAGGTAGAGGCCGCCCGCGTTCCCGTCGGCGGTCGTCGTCACCTGGTTGTCGTCGATCGTGCTGCGGTCCATCGCGAACGAGCCCGTGTGGTCGTTCGAGACGCGGAAGAACGCGCCGCCGATCGCGCCCGCGCGGCTGCCGGTGATCGTGACGCCGCAGAGCGTGGTCATCTCGTCGCGGCCGTCCATGTAGAGGGCGCCGCCGCAGCCACCGTTGCCGGGGTTGCCGCCCGTGCCGGTGGCGGAGTTGTCCGTGAAGGTCGAGTTGAAGATGGAGAGGTCGCCGTTGAGGCTGCCCACTGCGCCGCCGTCGCTCGCGCTGTTGTTGGTGAACGTGCTCCCGCTGATGATCGTGTCGCCGCCGCCGAAGCCGTAGATGGCGCCGCCCGCGAGGTCCTGGCCATCGCCGGGCGCGCGGTTGTCGAGGAAGACGGAGTCGATGACCGTGAGGCTGCCGCCGTCGCGGTAGATGGCGCCGCCGCCGTCGGCCGTGTCGTCGCCCGTGTCTGCGCTGTGGCCGTCGCGGAACGTGAGGCGCTGGACGGTGAGGCGCGGCGTCGGGTCGGGGTAGGCCGAGTCGAGGTAGAGGATGCGCGAGCTGCCGCCGCCGCTGAGCGTGACGAGCCCGCCGCCGTCGAGGACCGACTCCGCGGTGAACGTGATCGCGGAGGTCACCGTGATGGTGATCGGGTCCGCGCCGCAGTCGAACACGATGGTGCCGCCGGCTGTCGCTGCCGTCTGGAGCGCAGCGGCCGTGCAGCTGCCCGGCGTGCCGTCGCCGACGACGTGCGCGGGCGTGGAGACGTCGAGGGGCGTCGGCGCATCGCAGCGCGCGGGCGGAACGCTGCCGTCGAAGATCGTCGGGGCCGCGTCGATGGAGGCGTCGATCGAGGTATCGGCCCCGGGCGTCCGGCCATCGGGCAAGGCGCCGGCGTCGGTGCCCTCGCCGGTCGTGGTGCACGACGAGAGGGCGAGCAGAGCCAAGAAGACGGGCAAGTTTTCGCGCATGAGGGCTCCCGAGCGAGACCACATCATCGCTCGTTCCGCGCGCGCGTTGGAAGGATTGCCACGCGGTCTGCTACGATCGCCTCATGCTCGCGCGTCTCCCCGGCTGGGTCGTCGACGACGTGGCGTCGGTCCGCGAAGAGGTCCGCGAACTGGTCGGCACGACGCCTGCCGAGCGCTGGCAGCTCGCCGTTCTGTGCTCGCGCGACGCGGTGTGGGCGATCCGCGCGAGCGGGATGCCGGAGAAGATCCTCGCGCGCGAAGACCCCGTTCCCGCGAGCACGGCTCGGGCGCTCGAGCGGCTGCGACGCGCGGCGGCGTGGGGCCGTGGCGCTCGCTGATCGCGGCGCTGCCGAGGCCGCCCAGCGCATCGCAGATGCGCTCGAGTCCCACGGCGTCGCGTACGCGATCGGCGGCGCGCTCGCGCTTGCGATCGCGGGCGTTCCGCGCGGCACGGCGGACGTGGACGTGAACGCGTTCGTGGAGGAAGCCGAGGTCGGTCGCGTGATCGACGCGCTCCGGACGCTCGGGATCGAGATCGAACGAGACGCCGCGATCCAGCGCGCAGCCCGCGACGGGATGTTCGTCGGGCGCTGGGATGGAATGCGGATCGACGTGTTCCTCCCGAGCATCCCGTTCGCGCACGAGGCCTCGCGTACGCGCGTGCGTGTCACCAGCCCCGAGGGCTGGAGCGGGTGGTTCCTGTCCCCGGAAGCGATCACGGTGTTCAAGCTCCTCAGCTTCCGCGGCAAGGACATCGTCGACCTCGAACGACTCGTCGCCGTTCGCGGAGACAGCCTCGACCACGCGTACGTGCGCCGGTGGATCGTGGAGATGATGGGCGAGACGGATGAACGCACGCGCCGATGGGACGACATCGTCCTTCGCTTCGGTCCGTGAAGGGATCCCCAGCTCGGTCTTTCCTCTCCTCGCCCGGCGTGCGAGAACGAGCGCCGCATGACCGACTACATCTACACGATGAAGGGTGTGACCAAGGTCCACCCGCCGGACAACAAGAAGGTCGTCACCGACCTCTACCTGTCCTTCATTCCGGGCGCGAAGATCGGCGTCATCGGGCCGAACGGCTCGGGCAAGAGCTCGCTCATCCGCATCATGGCGGGCGAGGACAAGAGCTTCACGGGCGAGGCCTGGTTCAGGCCCACCGCGACGATGGGCTACGTCCCGCAGGAGCCCGACATCGGGAAGGACCGGCGCGTCATCGACGTCGTGCACGAGGTGGTCGAGCCGATGCGCAAGGCGCTCGCGCGCTTCGAGGAGGTCTCGAACGCGATGGGCGAGCCCGACGCGGACATCGACAAGCTCCTCGAGGAGCAGGGCAAGCTGCAGGACTTCATCGACGCGGGTGATGGCTGGAACCTCGACCAGCTGCTCGAGGTCGCGATGGACGCGCTGCGCCTTCCGCCGGCCGAGGAGAGCGTCAATCACCTCTCGGGCGGTGAGAAGCGTCGCGTCGCGCTCTGTCGCACGCTGCTGATGAAGCCGGACCTTCTGTTGCTCGACGAGCCGACGAACCACCTCGACGCGGAGTCGGTCGGCTGGCTCGAGCAGCACCTCAAGGAGTACCCGGGGACGATCGTGTCGATCACCCACGATCGATACTTCCTGGACAACGTCGCGGAGTGGATCCTCGAGCTCGACGGGCGCGGCCAGACCTTCCCGTTCAAGGGCAACTACACATCGTGGCTCGAGCAGAAGCAGAAGCGGCTCGAGATCGAGGAGAAGGGCGAGAGCGCGAAGAAGAAGAAGATCGCGCAGGAGCTCGAGTGGGTGCGCCAGTCGCCGAAGGCGCGGCAGGCCAAGAGCAAGGCGCGCCTCCAGGCGTACGACGCGCTCGTCAACGAGGCCTCGAGCAAGAAGCGCGACGAGACGGCGATCCAGATCCCCGTCGGCGAGCGGCTCGGCGACATCGTCATCGAGGCCAACGGCATCAGCAAAGGCTTCGGCGATCGGCTGCTGTACGAGAACCTCTCGTTCATGGTGCCGAAGGGCGCGATCGTCGGGATCATCGGGCCGAACGGCGCCGGCAAGACGACGCTCTTCAAGATGATCACCGGAGAGCTCAAGCCGGACAGCGGCACCTTCAAGGTCGGCGAGACCGTGAAGCTCATGTACGTCGATCAGTCGCGCGACAACCTCGACGGCGAGACGACGGTCTTCAAGGAGATCTCGAAGGGCCAGGACAAGATCATGGTCGGGCGCACGGAGATCCCGTCGCGCGCGTACGTCGGCCTCTTCAACTTCAAGGGCGGCGATCAGCAGAAGATCGTCAAGACGCTCTCCGGCGGTGAGCGCAACCGGCTGCAGCTCGCGAAGGTGCTCACGCAGGGCGGCAACGTGCTGATGCTCGACGAGCCGACGAACGACCTCGACGTGGAGACGCTGCGCTCGCTCGAGGAAGCGCTGCTCGAGTGGCCGGGCGTGGCGCTCATCACGAGCCACGATCGCTGGTTCCTCGATCGCCTCGCGACGCACATCCTCGCGTTCGAGGGCGACTCGCGGGTCGTCTGGTTCCAGGGGAGCTATCAGGAGTACGAGGCGGACCGGAAGAAGCGCCTCGGCGCGGACGCGGACCGTCCCCACCGCATCAAGTATCGCAAGCTCACTCGCTAGAAACGGGGGCTCTCCATGCGCGCGTGGCTCGTGGTCTTCTCGATGGTGTCGTTGGCGTCGGTCTCGATGGGCTGCGCACATCGACACGTCAGCGCGGGGTCGTTGCCGCCGCAGTCGATCACGCCACCTTCGTCGCAGTCCTCGTACGTGCCGCTTCAGACGTACGCGTTCCGCGACTTCAGCCTGCAGATCGCGACCGACGTGCTGGGCGTGACGTCGCGCGGCGAGATGACGATCAACGGCATGTTCGTCGGGACGTTCTGGCCGGACGGCAGCTTTCACGGGCGCTCGGGAGCGGAGATCGCGCGGCTCTACGCGAACGGAACGATGACGTTCCAGGGCGCGCTGCAGGACACGCGGCTCGAGGGCGTGACGATGATCGGGCCGGCGGGGCCGATCGCGTTCATCGATCCGTCGGGCGGGCTGTACTTCACGGCGGCGCAGGTCTCGGTGCCGGTGATCGGAATCACGGGGGACAGCGTGTGGACGGTGCTCTACGCGATGGGGCTGTTCGGCGTGCGTGAGAGCTGGATGGGGCAGTGAGGGCGGCTGAGCGGAGAGCCCCTCACCCCCGCACTCTCCCGGCTTTGCTGACGCGGAGAGCTCTGCGGCCGGGCGTGGTCCACCTCTGTCTCTCGTGTCTGCTCCTCACCGCGTGCGGCGCCGCGTCGACGACGACGACGACTCCGGTCGCGGAGACGTCTTCGCCACCGCCCGAGGAGCCGCTGGCGCCCGTCGCGCTCGCGCTTGCGCCCGTCAGTCTTCGCTCGATCGAGACGACCTCGCCCGCCGCGCGCTCGACGCGTCCGCCGATGACCGCCGAGCTGCTCGACGATGCGGGCCACATCACGGGCACGCGCTGCGGCGCGACGTCACTGTCGGCGCGCGGCGTCCTCCGGCGCGATGACGCGATCGTCGCGCGCCTCGAGCGGACGGAGAGCGGCCTCACGCTCTGGGATGGCGCGGGGAACGACACGCACCTCGTCCTTCGTGACCACCGGATCGAGTCGACCGAGGGCGAGCTTCGGTTCCGCGTCGAGGGATCGTCGATCGTCTCGCCCGACGCCGAGGTCTCGGCCGTCGAGATCCTGCCGGCGAGCGCGGACCAAGACACGGCGCTCGCGCTCTTCGCGACCCTGCTCGTGTGCGACGATCTCGGGCCTTGATGCAGATGATCGGCTCGCGCGGCCAACCGCTACCGTCCGTGCTCTCTGAGCACTTCCGTCCGCAGTTGGCTGCGCGAGCACTCCTGCCTTGA
>JBBSAT010000340.1:0-8088 GCA_038252025.1 Polyangiales bacterium
CGAGCACGGAGTGGATCCCGGCGAGCTCCAGCAACTACACGACGGGCCGCAGCGGCTCGAGCATCCGGTACGTCGTCATCCACGACATCGAAGGGACGATGCCCGGTGCGATCAGCGTCTTCCGGAACCCGCGCGCCGCCGCGTCGGCGCACTACATCATCCGCTCGCGCGACGGTCACATCGTCCAGATGGTCCGCGAGGCGGATCGTGCGTGGCACTCGGGCCACTGGCTCTTCAACTCGTCGTCGATCGGCATCGAGCACGAGGGCTTCGCCGATCGCCCGCGGGGCGGCGGCTACTACACGAGCACCCTCTACCAGAGCTCGGCCGAGCTGACGTGCGCCATCGCGCGCCGCTACGACATCCCGATCGATCGCCGGCACATCGTCGGCCACGGCAACGTTCCTTCGAGCCGGAGCTCGACGACGATCTGCAGCGACGCGCAGGCCAACAGCGGTCAGTGCGGCGGCGCGAGCCACCACCACGATCCGGGTCGGTACTGGGACTGGCGTCTGTACATGAGCCTGGTCGCGCGCTGCGCTTCCGGTCGGCCCCCGCCGGCGCCGACGCCGCATCCCGCGCCCGTGCGTGAGCAGCGCGCCATCGGGACGGGCTGGGGCGGTCAGCGCGTCGTCGTCGACGCCGGCGGCGCAGTCCACGTGTTCGCCGTCGACGCGGCGCATCGCCTGGTCGAGACGGTCCGGCCGGGAGCCACCGGCGACTTCAGCCGGTACCGCGTGATCGACGCGGGCGGCGCGGTCAGCGGCTACCCCGCCGCCGTCCTGTCGAACGGGCGGATCATCGTGGCCGTCCGCGGCGCCGACAATCGGGTCCACCTCGCGCGGCGCAGCGCCGCCGGCAGCTGGGAAGCCGGGCTGAGCCTGCCAGGCCTTCAGATCAACGCGATGCCCTCTCTCTTCGTGAACGCCGACGGCCGCGCAGAGGTCTTCGTGCGCGGCGACAACAACGAGCTCTGGCACGCGGCGGAGCGCTCGCCGGCCGGTGACTTCGGTCAGTGGTGGAGCCTCGGCGGCCACCTTCGGACGATGCCGACCGTGGTCGCCGACGCGGCGGGTCGCCCGCACGTCTTCGCCATCGGGGACACGGACGGGCACATCTGGACGCGCGTTCGGACCGCCCCGACGGAGTGGCCGTCGTGGACCTACCTCTCGGGCCGCGGCAACGCGCCGGTCTCGCCGGTGCTCATGGGCGATGGTCGGCTCGGCGTGTTCACGCGCGACGCGCGTGGTCGGCTGGTCTCCGAGTTCACCGAGACCGACGGTCGCTGGCGCGCGGCGCACACGATCGGCGGGATCCTCACCTCGAACGTCGTCGCGACGCTCGATTCGCGCGGACGCGTCAACGTGTTCGGTCGCGGCACCGACGGCGCGATCTATCGCATCGTCCGGAACGTGGGCGGTCGCTGGGGCAGCTTCGCGCGGCTCGGCGGTCGCGTGACGATGGGCCCCGCGGTCGTCCGCACGAGCGTCGGCCTCGAGGTCTTCACCGTCGGCCGGAACCACGCGCTCTATCACGCGTACCAGACGCGCGGCACGCGCACGGGCTGGACGGGCTGGCACGGCCACGGCGGTCGCATCGGCTGGATGTGAGCTGGTCTCGTCGGCTCACGCGCACGGTGGCGTGCGACCCCAACGAGGGTCGGACGCAGGGTCCGTGCGATCGCCCCCGCCCCCGAATCGACGATTCCCTGATCGCGTAGTTGCTCGGCGAACGTCGATTCCTCCACGAATGGAGCCATATCCCAGCGCTCGACCGACGACGGGCGCGGTCCACGGGGCGGTTCACCTTGCGCTCGCCCTCGGACTTCCCCGATCCTCGATGCTCATGGCGACCCCCGCGCCTGCGATCTCGATCGCTCTCGACGTCGAAGAGCTCCCGCTGAGCGGCGAGCAGGACTCGATGATCGGCCAGACGCTCGACGGGCGCTACCGTATCGAGTCGCGTCTCGGCGAAGGCGGGCTCGGGTGTGTGTACCGCGCACAGCACCTCAAGCTCGACCGCGCCGTCGCAGTGAAGGTGCTTCGCGCGGACCTTCGCGCCGTCGAGGCGCTCCACCAGCGCTTCGAGCGAGAGGTGCGCACGCTCTCGTCGCTCGCGCATCCCAACATCGTGACCATCACGGACTACGGGGAGGTGTCGGGCCTGCCCTACCTCGTGATGGAGCTCGCCGAAGGCACCGAGCTGGGCGCGCTCATCGGCGCCCGCCTCTCGGGCGAGCGCGTGCTCGCGATCATCCGGCAGATCCTGTCGAGCCTCGCCTACGCGCACGCCCGCGACGTTGTGCACAGAGATCTGAAGCCCGCGAACGTGATCGTGAGGCAGCTGCCCGACGGGCGTGATCACACGGTCGTGCTCGACTTCGGGCTCGCGAAATTCGTCGGCGATGGCGCCATGGCCGCGGGTGAGGTCGATCTCACGCGCAGCGGCCTCATCGTCGGCACACCGGCGTACCTCGCGCCCGAGATGCTGGGGTCGGGCTCGCGCAAGGCCGACGTGCGCTCGGATCTCTACGCGGTCGGCTTGGTGCTCTTCGAGCTGCTCGCGGGGCGGCGCCCCTTCCTGGCCGAAGACCCTGCCGAGATGCTGCGGGCGCACCTGGTGACGCCGCCGCCGACGCTCGCCGAGGCGCTGCCGGGCGCCTTCTTCCACCCCGCCCTCGAAGCGGTGGTGGCGCGCGCGCTCGCGAAGACCCCGGCGGAGCGCTTCGGCTCTGCGCGCGAGATGATCGATGCGCTCGATGCGCTGCCCGCCGCCCCCATGCGGCGCGCGGGGGCGGCGCCGCGTGCCGGCGACGAGCCGACGATGCGCGCGCCCTCGCAAGACATCGCCAAGACCTCGGTCGAGCGACGTCCGCGTCCGGCTCGGCGGAGCGCGAGCCTCCTGTGGGCCGTCCCGGTGCTGGCTGCGGTCGGCTTCGTGATCTGGGCCGTCCGTCCGCCGTCGGCGGCGCCCGATGCGATCCTGCCCGAGCTCCCCGAGCTTCCCGAGCTCCCTGCGATCCCGGAGATCCTCCGCGTGACCGAGGAGGCGCCCGTCGTCCCCGCGCCGGCCGTCGACCCCACGCCGGAGCCCGAGACCGATCTTGCTCCCGCGGCGGACGATCTGTCGGAGGCCGAGCTCGCGCTCGACGCGGAGGCCGCCGCCGAGCTGATCGTCCCGAGCGAGCCGACCGGCGAGGACAGCGAGCTCGTCGTCGACCCGACGGCCGAGGAGCCCGAAGCGCCCGTCGCCGCGGTGCGTCCACGCGCGCACGATCCGTGGCGCAGCGGCGTTCCCGCGCTCCTCTCTCGCCTCTACCGGCGGGTCCAGAACGGACACGATCTCGGCCGCGCCGACCTCCGCGCACTGACCCGCTACCGGAACGACCATCCGCGGGATGCGCGTTCGCGGCTACTCCTCGGGCACGCGTTCCTCCAGCGCGGCTGGCTCACGGCGGCGCTCGACCAGTACGAGCGCGCATGCCGGATCGATCTCGCCGCGCGCGGTGACCCCGAGCTGGCGCGTGCGATGGTGCGCATCGCTCGGACCGAGACGCTCGCGGATCGCGGCGCGGCTTCGGTCGTCCTCATCTTCGGCAATGAGGCCTGCCCCGCGATCGCGCGCGTCCGGGCGAGGGAGCAGGACGCCGCGGCGATCGCGCGCCTCGACGCGCTCTCCGCGCGCGTGGGCGGCTGCGCCGCAGACTGAGCGAGCGCCGGTGCGGGAGTGCTGGTGCATCGGGTCGGAAGCGCCGATCATCGAGCAACACGTGGATCTCCGAATCGGAACGAGCGACGCCTTGGGCGTGGTCGACGCGGTCACGCAGGCCGTGCAGGCAGCGCTGTCCGCGTGCGCGTCACCGGTCGTCGCGCTCGTCTTCTCCACGCCGGACTACGATGCAGAGCAGGTCGTCGCCACCGCGAACCGCGCGCTCGGCGCGTTGCCTTGGGCGGGCTCCGTCACCCCGGCGATCCTGCACGGTCACCGCGTCCTCCTTCGCGGGATCGCCGTCGGGGTGATCGATGGCGGCGAGGTCCGGGCTCGCATCGGCGTCGGCGGACCGATGAGCGCCGGGGCGCACCACGCCGGACGCCGCGCGGCGCTCGACGCGCTCACCGACATGCCGCTGCCGCCGGCGGACCGAAGTCGAGCGATGATCCTGATCATCGACACCGACCGGGGTGATGCGGCAGAAGCCCTGCGTGGTGCCGTGAGCGTGGCCGGCGCAGGGGTCGCGTGGAGCGGCGGCGGAATGGACGACGGCGGCGACGCTCGCAGCGTGCAGTTTGCGCAGGGACGTGCGCTGCGTGATCACGTCGTCGCGATCGCGCTCGACTGCCGCGCCCGGGTGGGGACTGGGGTGCAGCACGGGTGGCAGCCCACGGGAGCCCCGGCCTTGGTGACTCGCGCGCAGGGCATGCTGCTCGAGCGACTCGACGACCGCCCTGCGGTCGAGGTCTACCGGACGGCGGCGCGCGAACGCGGTGAGCTGGTCGAGGGCGAGCACTTCGCTGCGTTCGCGGCCGCGCATCCGCTAGGCATTCCGCAGGTGGACAGCGAGCACCTCGTCCGCGATCCGTTCTCGGTCGACGCAGACGGCGCGATCCGCCTGGCCGCCGGCGTGCCCGCCGGCGCTCTGGTGCGCGTGATGGACGGAACACCGGAGATGCTCCTCGCGGCTGCGCAGGTGGCGGCGACCACGGCGCGCGAAGACACAGGCGGCCCGCTCGGCGGTGCGCTCGTGTTCGACTGCGTCTCTCGGGCGGTCATGCTCGGCGATCGGCTCGGCGAGGAGCTCGCCGCGTGCGAAGCCGGGCTGGGCCACGGCGTCCCCCTGCTGGGATGCCTGACCGCCGGCGAGATCGGTGCCTTCGGAGCTCGGATGCCGCAGTTCCACAACAAGACGATGGTCGTCCTCGCTCTCCCGGGGCACCGATGAGCCAACGGCCCATGTCGGCGGCACGGCCCGACGCCGAGCCGAACGCAACGGAGGAGCGGCTCGCACGCCTCAGCGTGCTCCAGGAGCTCACCGTCACCGCGCTGGATCTCTTCGATCCCGACAGCCCGACCGACCCGTTCCTGCAGCAAGTCGCGGAGCGCTTCGGCTGTCTCGCCGCCCTCTGGGTGTCGACCGCGCCCGGAAGAGCGCCCACGTTGATCGGCGCCGCAGGGCTCTCGGAAGCGTCGCGCGCGCTACCGATCGCGGCGCCCGCGGGCGTGGTCGATCTCGCCGGGCTCGCGTTCCCGTATCCCGAGCTCGCGCGAGAGGGCATGACGCGCTGGCACTTCGCCCTGCAGGACGCGGCCCGCCGAGGCAGCGACCGTTCGCATGCGCTCTTGCTCTGGTTCGATGCGGAGCTGAAGCCGCCGGAAGAGTTCATGCCCGCGGTCGAGCGCCTCGCGACGGTGCTGCGCACCGTCTGGATGCACCGGCAGCTCTCGGCAGATCTGCGGAAGAGCTACGCCGACCTCGCCCGCGCCCAGCTCGCGCTGATCGAGCGAGAGCGCCTGGCGGCGATCGGTGAGCTCTCGGCGGTCGTGGCGCACGAGGTGCGCAATCCACTCGCCGTGATGTTCAACTGCATCGGGACGCTCCAGAAGCACCGAACCGCTCCCGAAGAGACGGCTGCCCTCATCGCGATCCTCGCCGAGGAGGCCCACCGGCTGAACGAGCTCGTGTCGGAGCTGCTCGACTTCGCGCGACCGGGAGACGTCCTGCTCGAGGATCAGTCGCTGGAAGACATCGTGAGAGCCGCGATCGCCGCGGCGCGCAGCGCCGAACCGACGCTGCAGTCTGGCGTCGTGCAGCTCGATCTCGAGATCGCGAGCCCGCTTCCGCAGCTCATGCTCGACGGACGGCTGGTGCGGCGCGCGGTGATCAACCTCGTCTGCAACGCCGCTCAGTCGATGCCGCGCGGTGGAAAGATCTGGGTGCGCGTGGCCCCCGACTCGCTCGAGGGACGCCCGGCCGCGCGCATCGAGGTGATCGACGACGGCCCTGGGATCCCGCCGGAGAACCAGAGTCGAATCCTCGAGCCGTTCTTCACGACGAGAGCTTCGGGCACCGGGCTCGGGCTCTCGATCGTCAAGCGCGTCGCAGAGGCGCATCACGGGCTGCTGAGCGTTCGGTCGGATGGACGCGGTACGACCTTCGTGATCATCCTCCCGTCGTCGTCCGGGCCGGTCGATGGACCCGAGGACGCCGGCTGAGCCGAGGATCAGAGCGGGCGAGGAAACAAGAGCTGGAGCGGCACGGCGATGCGCGCGGCCCACGACGACGCGTCGTGATCGTGCCCAGTGAACGCGAGGACGTGGAGGTCCTCGCCCGGCTCGTAGCAGTGCGCCCTCAACGCGCGGTACACGGCGCGCGTGTGGTGCATCCCGTCGCGCGTTCCACCCTGGGACTCGTGCTCCGACGCGGCCGCGCCCGAGTCGAGGTAGAGGTGCGGTCGAGGCGCCGGACAGATGGCGCGCGAGACGTGGCGAAGAGCCCAGCGATCGGCCCACCAGAACGACGGAGACAGGCACATCGCTGCGCCGAACACATCGGGGCGCGACCAGGCAGCCCAGAAGGAGAAGAGACCTCCCATGGACGAGCCGAGCAGCGCGGTCGATGCGCGATCGGGCTGCGTCCGCAGCTCGCGGTCGATCGTCGGCTTGAGCACCGAGACGATCGCGTGGAGGTGCGCCGCCCCGCCGGCCGGGCCGGGGTGATCCGCGTCCTGGACTGGCGCGAGCCGCTCGAGACGACGGTCGCGCGTGTCGATCGAGACGACGATGAGCTCGTCGAGCGCGCGCACGTCCCAGAGCGCATCGAGCACGCGGTCGAGACGCCACACGCCGAAGGGGTCGGACTCATCGCTCCAGAGGGCCTGCCCGTCCTGAGCGTAGACGACCGGATAGCGACACGAGGTCTGCTCGGAGTAGCCCGGCGGCAGCATCACCCGGTACGTGAGCGCACCGTAGCCGGGCACCTCGAGCGTCACCGGCGCGCGAAGCGAGCCGTCCGGGTGGTCGAACGAGGGATGGAGCGCGAGCTTCTCTCCGGCGCCGATCACGACGTTCACGCCCACCATCCAGGCTCCATCGCTCCGGACCAGCTTGGTCTCGATGCACTCCCCGTGCGGCACCGAGATGTGGAACGTGCTGGTGTCCCCCTCGAAGCGATCGGGCAGCTTGTCTCGGTTCCAGTCGAGGGACGCCGCGCTGCCGCGGAGCACGAGGGTGCCGCGCTCGCGTGGATAGTGAGCGATGATGGTGGCCCACGGCGCGGGCGGCGGATCCGTCCTCATCGCGGCGAGCGTACTCCGACCGAAGGCGCGCTCGACGGCCTCAATGATCGCGGGGGCTGATGGACCTGTCCCGAGCGACGGAGCGACCCACGCGCGGCAGGTCGTGCACGCAGTCGCGCGCGTGCTCGTGCACGCAGTCGCGCGCGTGCTCGCACGCGCCGTCCCCACGAACCCAGCGCGCGCCCGTGCGATCAACGGGGCATGACGTGGAACGCGATCGCCGAGCGCACGCGCCGGTCGTGCGCAGGAGGTCGCGTACGACTCCGTGGGAAAGACTCCGTTCGAGAAGACGCTCGACTGCGCCGCGCCGCGGGGGCTCGCCGTCAGCTTCGGGAGCGCGTCGGGGAAGCCGCCGCCGATCGATCGGGTCGCGCTCGCGCTCACCTCTCTCTCCTTGCGCTGGCTCCCTCCCCGAGCGCATCGTCCCCGTCCTCGATGCGCGCCAACGTCGATCTCTGCGGCTGCTTCCCGACCGGCCGGCACTACCCCGGCATCGCCGACCGGCTGCGCGCCGTCGCGCGCGTCGCGGGGATGGCGCACGGCTTCGGCCCCGAGGTGAGCTGGGCGCGCGCGTCGTTCGTCGTCATCGACTTCGAGACGACCGGCCTCGACCCCGAGAAAGACCGCATCATCGAGATCGGTCTCGCGTGCTTCGCGGACGGCGCCCACGTCGAGTCGAAGAACTGGCTGTTGAACCCCGGGATGCCCGTGCCGGCGGAGTCGACCGCGATCCACGGCATCACCGACGAGATGCTGAGCGACGCACCCGCGATGGCCGACGTGCTCGCCGAGGTGC
>JBBSAT010000341.1:0-8085 GCA_038252025.1 Polyangiales bacterium
CCGGTGCCCTCCGGGAACCACTGCCTCTGGCGCCAGGACGCCGCCGGCCCGGGCGGGCCCGCAGGAGCCTGCTCGACGATTCGCCCCTATGTGCGCGGCACCTCGATGACCAGCGTCGATGGCACGACCACGAACATGTGCTCGCTGCGCGTCAGCACCTGTGAGAGCCAGACGGCGTTCTCGATGTTCAACTGCATGACCCTGAACGCCGCGGGCGATGCTAGCTGCGGCCAGCCGGCCCTCCACGACGGCGTCTGTCGCATGCTCGACGCCGCTTCGAATCGCTGCACTGTCTTCTGCATCAGCGACGACGACTGCCGCGGAGGCGTCGTTTGCGACACGGGCGCGAGCCCGGCGGTCTGCCTGTTCTGAGAGCCGGTCTCCAGGCCCATCGCGCTGCTCACCGCGCTCGGGCCTAGTGCTCTCGTCGAGCACCCCAGCACTAGCGGGCGTGGCCCTCACGTGCGAGGAGACGCCTCATGCATCTGCGACTCTTGCCGCTCACTCTTGCGCTCGGGCTGCTCTCGTTCGGTTGCGGTGGCGGGTGCCCGAGCGGGCTCGCGCTCGATGCCGATGGCCGATGCGCGGCGCCGACGACAATGGACGGAAGCGTCGACGCGGGCGAGACCGACTCGGCGTCAGACACCCTCGCCGACCCCTGCGCGCTCTGCGGCGGGGGAACTCCCCTCTGCCTGGACAACGCGTGCGTCGCCTGCCGAGAGGACGATGTCTGCACGGGCAACGATCGCTGCGAGCCCGTAGGCGACACGTGCGTCGCCTGCCTGGGCGACGGGGGCGACACCTGCCCGACCGCGACACCGGCCTGCGACACCGCCTTCCATTGTGTGGAGTGCGCGGCGAGCGCGGATTGCGCGGAGCCGGCGGCGAGCGCGTGCAACGTGGCGACTCACCTCTGCGAGGGCTGCGCTAGAGCGGGTGACTGTTCGCATCTTGCGGCGACGCCCGCGTGCGACGTGGCCTCCGGCACATGCGTCGAGTGTGCGAGCACCGCCGATTGCGGCGGGGCCGAAGGGTGCGACCCCTCGACGCATGCGTGTGTCGTGTTCACGCCGATGAGCGTCGAGGCCTGCGAGCCCTGCGTGCGTGATCTCGAGTGCAGCTCCGGGAAGGTGTGCGTCGCGATGACCTACGACGATCCGCGCACGGCGGCCGCAGATCCGGTCGCGGTGGGACAGCGCTGCCTGTGGCGGCTCGACGCGGTCGGCGCCGGCGCGCCGAACGGCTCATGCACCAACGTCGAGGGGACCTCGAGCGGGATGGCGCGGAGCGTGGATGGCGTCAGCGCGACCGTCTGCACGCTCACGGTCAGCACGTGCGAGGCACACGCCGACTGGCGCGTCGACTGCCTCACGGAAGACGCCGCCGGTGACGCTCGCTGTGGCCTTCCCGGTGTGAACGACAGCATCTGTCGGAGCGGACACCTCTGCAGCTTCTTCTGCGAGACCAACGACGACTGCCTGGTGAGCGCGTTCGGCGCGCTCTGCGAGCGATCGATGTCGCCGCCGAGCTGCTACCCCTGAGCCGCCCGCGCACGACGCGCCGGCCGCGGATTCGACCCACGCCAACCCCGGTGGTACGAGCGGCCCGTGCCCGCGCCCAACGCAGTGATCCATGCGCTCGCGCCGATCCTCGGCCTGCTCGCGCTCGTCCTCGCCGTGCCCGTCCACGCGCAGGACGAGGCCGCCCCGGAGGCTGCCCAGCCCGAGACGACGGTGCGCGTCACCGGCACGCCCGACGCTGCGAGCGTCGTCGTCGACCGCCAGCCCTTCGGGATCGTCCCGTTCGAGGGGACCCTCGGCGCTGGCCTTCACTACTTCGTCGTCAGCGCGCCCGGGTACTACGCCGAGCTGCGTGACGTCGTCGTCGAACCCGACGCGGGGCCGCTCGAGCTCCGCTTCGACCTCGTGCTCGACCCGGCGCTCCAGCCGCGCGGCGCCAACGCGCCGATGATCGTCGGCGGCAGCGTCGTCGCGCTCGGGGGCGTCGCGGGGATCGTGCTCGCGATCGTCGGCGCCACGGGCGACCGACGCTGCTCCGCGCGATGCGACGAGCCAGGGGACCGACACGTGGTCGAGCGGCCCGCGGTGGACGCGATCGTCACGTGGAGCGTCGCGGGGGGCATCCTCCTCGTCGTCGGCGCGGTGCTCATCGGGTTCGGCGCGACGGCCGGCGGACCGGCCCGGGGATCGCGCGCGGCCGGACGCGGGCCCGAGCTCGCGCTCCGCGCCGATGGCCTCGCGGTGGTCTTCTGATGCGAGCCCTCGCGCTGACGATGGCAGCGCTCATGCTGCTCGGGTGCGTGCGCGAGACGGTCGCCTGTACCGTGCTCGAGCCGGGCGACCCGCTCTGCCAAGACCCGGACGCCGACGTCGACGCGGACACGGACGCCGGGGCAGAAGAGGCGGGGCTCGAGGCCGGGTTCGACGACGCCTCCGCCGACGGCGGCATCGAAACCGATCTCTGACACCCATGAACGGCTGTTGACCCGCGCCGAGAACAGGCACACTGGGGCTCCTATGTCGAAGACCAGCGTTCGTGGGTGTCTGATCGTTCTCGCTCTGGGGCTCGTGGCGTGCAGCTCGGCCGAGTGCCCGGAGGGGTACACGCGGGTCGGTGATCTGTGTACGCAAGACGCCGATGGTGGCGTGCCGCCCGACGGCACCCTTCGCGACGGCGCAACGCCGAGCGATGTCGGCACCGACGCGTGCCCGTCCGTGGCGGAGACCTGCAACGAGATCGACGACGACTGCGACGGGCTCATCGACGAGGCGATGAAGCGACCTGTCTTCTACGCGGACGTGGACGGCGATGGCTTCGGCGACGACGCCACCGCCACGATGAGGTGCACGCTCCCGACCGGCTTCGTCGGCATGCCCGGCGACTGCGACGACGCCGACCCAGCGCGCCATCCCGGCGCGACCGAGACCTGCGACGACATCGACTCGAACTGCGACGGCAACGTCGACGCCGACCTGATGACGACGTTCTTCGTCGACGCCGACGGCGATGGCTTCGGCGACGCCGGCTCGACGCTCTCTGCGTGCTCGCTGCCCGCCGGCCACGCGACGAGCTCGGACGACTGCGACGACACCTGCGGGTCGTGCCATCCAGGCGGCACGGAGATCTGCGACGGGCTCGACCAGAACTGCGACGGGACCGTCGACGATGGAGTGCAGACGACCTTCTACCTCGACCTGGACGGCGACGGCTTCGCCGCGAGCGCGGCTGGAAGCATGAACGCCTGCACGATGCCCACCGGCTACACGTCGCGCGCACCCGTCGGTGCCGCCAACATCGACTGCTTCCCCGGCGAGGCGCTTGCCTTCCCCGGGCAGCCGATGTTCTTCACCACCCCGATCGTGGGTGCGGCCCCGTCGAACGCCTACGACTACAACTGCGACATGGGCAACACGCGCCAGTACGCCGGCGGCGCGGTCTGCTCGGGAGTCGTCATCGACTGCTCGAGCTCGGTGTCGCTCCCTGCGTTCGTTGGGGGCGCCGCCGGGTGCGGCATGGCCGGAACGCTCATGAGCAGCTGCTCAATAAGCAGCAGTGGCCCGCCCCCCGGCACGCTGAGTTGCGGGGCGCGGACGACGGCGGGCACGCTCCAGCCCTGCCACTGAGTCGGTGTTGAACACCGACCGCAACAGTCCGCGGCGCCCGCGGCTCTCGGGAGCCGGCCGGCATCGGCGGCACTGTGGTCACTCCCTCACTCCGCATCGGCCTGGCTCGGACAAGTGAGTGAGTTCTCCGGCGGGTCGCATCGGCCCATTCTGGCCCGGTGGCCCTACGACGACTCGACAGCCTGCTTTAGGGCCCCGGCTCGGGCGAGCAGGCTCCGCGAGCGACCGCCCACCGACCTGAGCGGCCACGGCGCAATGAGCAGGGTCGAGGGTCACGAACGCCGTGTACACGGGCGACCAACGGTGCTCGTCGACACGATCCACGAGAATGTCAGCCAACGGTGATGGGCGAGTCGGGAATGCCAACCCTGGCTCGCAGAGCATCGACCGATCGCGGGAGACACGGCCTCATGGGGAGCTCTCCGCGTCAGAGCGTGTACCAGGCGGGATTCATTTGAAGATAGAGCGTGGCGGCGATGCGTCCGACTCCTCGAGCTCGCGCGGGATGTGCTGCCCGAATTGTTCGCCCAATTGGTCCGAGATGACCTGGACGCGTTCAACGCGGGCGTGACCGACGTGCAGCCCTCTGACGGGGCTAGCCGGCCCCCAAACGGTGGGCCGGTCGTCCGCCGGCTATGGCTGGGTGCGGAGCGCGAGGACGATGCCGTCCGCTTCGTCGAGGCCGATGATCGACGTGCCGAGGTCGGCGATCGCGCGCGCGGGCGTGAACGGATCCGGCAGTTGCGGGTAGTCGCGGGCGCGCGCGCGTGCGCACGCGTGCGCCCAGACGCCGCGGTCGGACATCTCGGGGGCGCCGACAGCCTCGATGATGTCGCGGAACGACGGCGGAGCCTTCATCGGATCCTGATCGCAGCCGCGATGGATCCGATCCAGCACCCACCACGTGACCCGCGGCTCGCCGCGCCAGCGCCCCCACGCGCTCAGCGCGGCGAGCATGTCGACACCGTGCTGCTCGATGGCCGTCACGCGCTCACCGCTGGAGGCGATCCACGCCCGCGCGGCGTCGGTCGGGGGCTCGTCGCCGCGCTCGACCGGGAAGACCACGGTCTCCGAGTGCCACGGACAGCGCCCGTCCGCCCCCGTCGTGCCGCTGCCGCCGCAGAGCGAGCAGTCTTCGTGACGCTGCCACTTGAAGCGCCGCTGCACCGGCGAGAGCGGCCACGGCCCGTCGGTGGGCGCCGAGGGCGGCCGCGCGCGCGGCCTCCACGAAAAGAGGGTGTAGAGGCCGCGATACGGGCGCCGCGCCTCGTCGCGCATCGCGCGCGAGCTCGAGTCCGCGAGGGCGTAGGCCGCGTCGAACGAGAGCGGCTGATCGAACGCGAAGTGCTCGAGGCCGACCAACACCGTCGAGCGGCCGAGCGCGACGATCCCGGCGTCGCCGACACGGGTGCGGTCGAGATCGACCACGCGCATGGATGCGCCGTGGGTCGCGGCGGCGATCGCGGCGGCGTCGCCGGCGTCGGAGTGGGTCAGGATCGCGCGCTCGAGCCGCGGGCTGCGCGAGACGATCCCCGCGACCGCCGCGTCGCCTAGGCTGCGCGGGCGGTCCCACGCGAAGCCGGTCGAAACGAGCTCGCGCAACGCGGGGAAGCGTGCGCTCGCGAGCGCCTCGCCGCCGCGCTCGAGCGCACACGAGCCGATGAGGAGGCGGTGGAGCCCCGACCAGTCGCTGTCGGCGAGCGCCTCGAGCGTGGGCGACGAGAGCGCGAGCTGAGCGAGCTCGAGCTCGCCCAGGTGCGGGCCGCCGAGAGCCGAGAGCTCGATCGAGGTCGGCTCCCCGTACGCGCCGACGATCCGCAGCGTGCCGAGACGGCCGAGGAGCTCGCGCGGGATCGAGGCGACCGTGAGCGGGGTCGCGTCGTAGATCGCGAGCGACTCGAGCGAGGCCCACGCGGACGCCAGCAGCCGCGCCAGCACCGCGGATCGTGCCGGCGCGTCGCGGACGCAGAGCGAGCGGACGTGCGCGAGCACCGGCGCATCGACCAGCTCGGCGAGGACCTCGGGCGCGACGTCGCGCAGCGCGATCGTGGTGAGCCCGTCGGGCCACCGATCGCGGGGTAGCCACCGCACGAGCGGCTCGCCGCCCGCGACGGCGAAGACGCGCCCGCCGTCGAAGAGGGCGGTCCCGGCGTCTGTCCCCAGATCGGCGGTGAGGAGCACTCCGGTCCGCTCGTCCTCGCCGCGGTGGAGGAACTGGACGCCGTCCGGAAGCTGTACCGAGGCGCTGCCCGGGCCCATGGTGAGCACCCAGTCGCGCAGGGACCGTCTCCTCGAGGTGTCCATCTCGTTCGGAGCGTAGCCGGTACGAGCCCGGGTCGACGAGCTGCGGCAGTCGGCCGCTGCGCGAGGATGAAAGCCGCTGCCGTGCAAGCGCGAGCGGAAGCGCGTCCGCATGTGTCGAGAATGCGAATCGGCGCGCAGCTCGCGTCCGTGGCGGAGTTCGACGAGCGCATGAAGGAGCACTCGCGGAGGTGGGCCCGCACGGGCACGCGAGCACGTCCACGCGGATCGCGTGCTTGCTCAGCTCGGCCCAGCTCGAGCCCGAGTACGGAGTCTTCAGCCGCAGCGGCTCGTCGACGCTCCGGGAGTGAGCGAGCCACGTCAAGCGTGAGCTGCCCGGGGCGCCCCGTCGCTCGGCTCGCTGTGCGATCTCGAACGAGCCTGCGGCAGGCACACGTCTCCCTCGGCGCGCGCTCCTCGCAGCTCGGCGGTCAGGGTCCGAAGTCGAGCTCTCGCTGCGTTGGCGCGCGGGCGGGGCGGATGGGCTCGATGCGATGCGGCAGGCCCTTCGCTCGGAGGCCGAGGCCGTGCTTCATGAGCTCGCACCAGGTGGCGTTCCTGGAGCGCTTTCGGCGCGTCGCCCGTGTGCTTGGGCACCACCAGCTCGCGCCTCTTCGCGTTCGCCGCGAGCACGCCTCGGTAGAGGATCTGGTTGGCCCTCGGCCTCGGCACGAGAGAGCAGAGCCTCTCGAGGAAGGCGTCGGCGCTCATCGAGATCCACTCCGTGCCGTCGCGCCAAGGGGCGCAGGAGATATCGGCAGAGGTGCTCGAGGCGCTCGCGGTCTTCTCCGCGCACCTCGGTGGTGCACTCGACATCGAATCCGTCCACGCGCGCCTTTCGCTTCCATCCGCCGTCGCGGTCGTGCTCGGGATCGGAGCCCTCCGGAGCGTGCCTGGGCAGTACACGGCAGTCGGATGGTCGGCTCTTGGCTTTCGTAGAGAAGGGGGTAAACGGTGTTTCAAGATGCTGCGGCGGCGGTACATGCGTTGGCTACACCGGCTGATGATCGATCACGACGCGGGTGACCCCGACGGGCTCGCACTGCGAGAGCTGCGGCGCGACCCGGAGCACGAGGCGCTCGCGCGCGAGCACATGGCGACGATCCTCACCACGGACGTCCTGCGCTTTCTGCGAGAGGCGGCCACGTGGGCGCCCGCGCCAACCTGGCTACCGCGCATCGTGCGGGAGCTGCCGCGCCTCGCGGATTGGGGAGCGCTACGAGACCCGACGCAACGCGAAGCGATCGCCCAGGTGATGGTGGATCTGGGGAGCGTGGACGAGGAAGAAGCGCGAAGTGATCTCCTCGCGAGCTACCGGCGAGCCGAAGCGCAGCTCGCTCCGCGTCCGGCCGAGTGATCGCGATCTACGTGCTCGCGACGGAATGCAGCGAGATCCAGGCTGAGGTGAGTCCGCGCGTGATGCCCGTCGTCGCCGCACGCGCCGGGGTCTCGAGGGGTGGCCTGGCTCGCGTCTAGCGTCTCGCGTCGGAGGGGCCATGTCACATCGGATGGTGCGCTGGGCGTTCATCGTGTCGGGCTGTGCAGCGGCGCTCGCTTGGAGCGGGATGCTCTGGCCCGGCGGCGGCGCCCGTCGACGGCGCGATGCCGTTCACGTGCGACCGTGAGCCCGTCGCGACCGACGAGCTGGAGTAGCGCGAAGCCGCTCCGAGCGGCGCGCGCGGCTCATCCGCCGCAGACGTCGCCGCAGCAGGCGTGGCTCGCGCACTCGAGATCGCGCGCGCACGGCGCCCCGGCCTCGCGCGGCAGCGCGCAGCGGAAGACGGCGCCGTGACCCTCGTCCTGGTGATCGAGCGTGCAAACGCCCTCGATGCACGGGACCCAGCCCCACGCGCACTCCTCGCCCAGCCGCCGGTGGGTCTCCACGCATTGCCCGATGTCGCCGTCGCAGACGAGCGAGAAGATGCCGAGCACGCAGAGCCCTTGCGAGACGCTCGTGCACGGGTCGCCGACGTGCATCGACACCGGGACGCACGCGCCGCTGCGGCAGAAGGTCCACGGGCCACACACCCCGACGTCGCCGCAAGGCGCCGGCGGCGCGCATGTCTCGGCTCCGGGCTCGCCCGCACATCCGAGCTCGTCGCCGCAGGCGCGAAAGAGCACGCGCCCGTCCGCGTCGCGC
>JBBSAT010000342.1:0-8033 GCA_038252025.1 Polyangiales bacterium
CCATGAGAAGGCCCATGAGAGGGCGAAGTGCCGGACCGACATTTTCGGTCGGGCACTGAAGGTCTGACCAACTACTTTGGTCAGATCCCTTCGACTGAGAGAAATTCCCAGCGCTTCACGCTGGGAAAGGACGAGGCGCGACTATTGTTGGTCACGCCTTGAGCTCGAGCCGGTCTAGGAGACCGTGTTTTCAAACACCAGTCTCCTAGAGCACCGCGTCGAAGCCGGGGAGCAGCGCGCCCGCGAGGCGGTCCGGGCGCCGGATGCCCTCGCGGAGCGCCGAGCGATCGCGCTCGACCGCGTGCCCGGGCTCGCTCGCGAGGAGCGTGTGCGCGCTCATCGCATAGAGGCCGAGCTCGGCGCGATCGAGCTCCGGGATCGCGGCGGCCAGCTCTCTCCGCGCGCGAGCCCGATCTCCCATCGCCGCGACGAGACAGGCCCCGAGCGCATGCGCGAGTGCGGTGCACCACGGCCTCCGCTCGCGCGCGAGCTGCGCGATCACGAGGCGCGCCCAGGAAACGAGACGAGCGCTGCGAGGCCGCCGTCCGATGCATGCGATCGCCGTGGACGCGTCGAGCACCAGCGTGTGCGCGCGCGTCCACTGGGTGCGAACGAGCAACGAGCGAAGCACGCGCCCGCGCGTCGCCACGTAGAGTGCGCGCGCGGCCTCGGGACGGCCCTCGTAGAGCTCGACGGTCACGCGGCCCCAGAGGTCGAACCAGTGCTGCACGACGAAGCCGCGCGCTCCGAATCCCTCGAGGGCGAGATGGAGATCGCGACGGGCGCCCTCCGGATCGTCGGCCGCGAGCCAGCGCAGGATCATCAGGCCCTGACGATAGTTCGAGAGCACGTAGCGCTCGCCGCACGACTCGCTCACGCGGACGAGCTCGTCCGTGCGGCGAGAAAGCTCCGCGAGCCGGCCCTCGAGCGCGAGCGCGGCGAGCTCGAAGGTGTGCACGGTCGAGAGCTCCTTGGTCGCGCCGATCGTCTCTCTCGAGAAGATGGTCGCCGCTCGCTCGCATGCCGCGAGAGCGAGCGAGAGGTGGCCGAGGTGGAACTCGGTCAGCGCGGTGGCGGCCTCGTAGCAGCCGCGCGCGTAGGGATCTCCGTCGGCGTCGTTCAGCGCGAGCGCCTCGGCGAGCACGGCGCGTGTGCTCGGCTCGGCCGGCGCACCGCCGTTCGCGAGGAAGGCCGCGTACCACCCGAGCGAGGCCGCGAGCCGGCGTCGATCGCCGATGGCGAGGCTGCGCCGCAGGGCATCGGTCATGAGATCCGCCGAGCGGATCGAGTCGACCACGGAGAGACCGACCGCGCCGGAGAAGCAGGCGTCGATGCGACGGATCTCGGCCGGATCGTCCTTCGGGCGCGCCGATGCGCGGAGGCCGTTCTTGCGAAGCCACCACCGGTTTCGCATCAGCGAGACCAGCGCGGCGCGCGGCGTGGCTCGCACGCGAACGCCCGTCTCCTCGAGGACGGCGTCGAGGAGCGCGGTGCCCTCGGCGAAGGAGCCGCTCCGGAGCTGTTGCTCCGCGGCTCTACGGCGCAGATCGATCCGCCAGGGAGTTGGACGCGGGTGCACCGAAGCGTCGAGGTAGGCCCGCGCCGCTTCGTGGCCGCGACCCGCGTTGGCGAGCGCGTCGCCGAGCGCGACCTGGAGCTCCGGCGTCCGGTCGTCGCCGCGCCGATGCGCGAGCGCGAACCGGAACAGCTCCGCGGCGCGGGTGAAGGCGAGCGAGCGAGAAGCGCGACGCGCGCCGGACTCCGCGAACGAGGCGGCGCGCTCGAGCTCGCCGGCGCCCTCGAGGTGCACGCAGACCCACATCGGGTCCGTCTCGGGCCGCTGCTCGAGCACCGTGGCGAGGGCCGCGTGGAGGCGCTTGCGCCGCTCGACGCCGAGGCCTGCCGACACGATCTCGCGCAGTCGATCGTGGTAGGCCTCGAGCTCCGCGGCGCCGTCCGAGGCGGGCCGAGAGCGCACCAGCCGCGCGACGGCGAGCGCGCGAACGCTCCCGACGTCCGTCGGCAAGCCCGACGCGCGGGCCGCGACGTCCACGGGCACGGCGTGTCCCGCCACGCACACGCTCTCGAGGAGCGCTCGGTCGGCCGCGGGGAGCATCGCGAGCCGGCGCGCGACCGCAGCGCGTGCGAGCTGCTCTCCGCCGGCGCCCTCCTCGAGCGCGTCGAGACCTCCTGCGATGAGCGTCTCGAGGAGGAACGGGCTCCCGCCGCTCTCCTTCAAGAGGCGCTCGCGCCGCTGCGTCGGAGCTCCGAGGGCCGTCGCGAGCGCGTCCGCATCGCCCTCGGAGAGCGGCGGAACGGAGACCGTGAGGACGTCGACACCGCCGCGCTCACCGAGCGCCGCGAGGCGCGCGAGAGGGGCGCTCGATCGGCCCTCGTCGCGGTGCGTGAGGAGGAGCGCGATGCGCGCGATGCCGAGCCCGGAGATGACGTCGCTGAGGAGGCGCGCGCCGTCCTCGTCGGCCCACTGGAGATCGTCGATCGCGATGACGACGGTGCGCGCGCGGCCCAGCTGCTGGAGGACCGACGTGAGCGCGTCGGTCACCTGGCGAAGGCGCTCGCGCGGGTCCGAGGCGTACGGGGCGACCTCGGGCGCGTCGTCCAGCAACGCGGTGACGGTGGCGAAGACGGGGAAGACCTCCACGAGGCGCGCGACGGACGCGACGTCGTCGAGCTCGGTCCGGAGCGCCTCATCGCGCGCGAGGCGAGCGGCGAGCTGATCGAGCACGGCGTCGATCGTGGCGAACGGAACCGTCTCGTGCTCGGAGCAGCGACCGCGCAGGACGAGCATGTCCGGGTCGCGCGCCCGCGCGGCGACGAGCGCGCGCTCGACGAGCGTGCTCTTCCCGATGCCCGCGGGGCCGCGGACGAAGCGCACGACGGGCCTGCCGTGCTGCGCGCCAGCCAGCCCATCGGCGAGCTGCTCGGCGAGCGCGTCGCGATCAGGCAGGGCGGCGCGCCGAGCGGCCGACGTCGAGACATGCGCGCCGCCCGAGAGGAGTCTGCGCGCTTCCGCAGCGGTGGGCCTCTGCCCAGGGCGGGGGTCGAGCATCCGGTCGACGAGGTCGGCGAGCTCCGGGCTCACGTCGGGCGCGAGGTCCGCGAGGCGCGGCGCGCGCTCCATCAGCTTCTTGGCGAGCACGGCGTGCGCAGACCCTTCGAACGGGCGCCGGCCAGCGAGCATCTCGAAGGCCATCACCCCGAGCGAGTAGACATCGCTCGCCGGGCTCGGCGAGCGATCGCGCAAGAGCTCGGGGGCGAAGTACGCGGGCGTGCCGGCGCGCGAGGCTCGCAGCCCGGGATCGGCGCCCGACAGCGCGAGGCCGAAGTCGAGCAAGACCGGAACGCCCTGTCCGTCGATCCAGGCGTTCGGGGGCTTGAGGTCACGGTGCACGATGCCTTGCGCGTGGAGGGCCTCGAGGCCCGCCGAGAGACCCGCGAGCACGTCGCGAACGGCGCCCCTTCCGACGCTCTGCACGTGCGTGAGCACGTCCACTCCGCGTACGAGCTGCATCGTGAAGAACCACGCGTCGCCGGAGACGAAGAGCTCGTGGAACGCGACGACGTTGGGGTGGCTCACCGCGGCCAGCGAGCGGAACTCGTCCTTCAGCGCCAGCAACGCGCGCGCGTCGAACTCGTGGGGCACCTTGAGCGCGACCCGAGCGCGGCGCGCGCGATCGTAGACGCGGAACACGGACGCGTGCGCCCCCGCGCCCAGCCGCGACTCGATGTCGAAGCGAGGTGCGAAGTGCCCGAGCACGCGAGAGACGTCGAGATGGCCCCCCACCGCGCGAGGATGCCGGATGGATCCGCGCGGGGCCAGGCCGGACGCCGCCAGGAAGGGCCGCGCAGATGGACACGCGCGGCGGCGCGCTGGAAGCTCGCGCTGGCGACCGGGCGGCCAGTGCATACGTGGAGGTGATGGCAGTGAACGAGCAGAGCCGAGGGGCGAACCAGGCCGACGGCAAGACGCGCCGGGCGCGCGTCACGGCCGAAGCGCTCTCGGCGTACGTCGCGGAGCTGATGCCGGGCGCGGTGGTGAAGAGCGTTCGCGGGCTCGGGCCGGACGCGCATCCGGAGGGCGAGACCGAGAAGGCGATCGGCTACGGGAGGCTGCTGCGCCTCGAGGTCGTCGCGGAAGACGGAACGCGGCAGGACCTGGTCGTTCACTTCGCGATCGCCGACGAGCACGGGCACGACCGGCGGGCCGATCGCGTCGCCGCGCAGATCCTCGCGTTCGACACGTTCCCCCGCGTGCCGGACCACGTGCAGGCGGTCGACGTCGGGATGGTCGGGCCGAGCGGTGAGCTCGTGTCGCTCCGCGAGACGGGAGAGCCGTACCTCGTCACGCGCTGGGTGGACGGAGAGCTCTACGCAGACGACCTGCGGCGCGTCGCGCGGGACGGTGAGCTCGGGGAGCTGGATCTGGCGCGGGCCACGACGCTCGCGCGCTATCTCAAGGAGCTCCACCAGGCGCCGGGCTCGCACCCCGAGGCGTACGTGCGGGCGCTGCGCGATCTCGTGGGCAGCGGCGAGGGCATCGCTGGGATCGCGGACGGCTATCCCGAGGGCACGCCGGGCGCGTCGCGCGAGCGCATCGAGGCGATCGAGGGCGCCTGCCTCGCGCATCGGCATCGACTCCGAGAGAAGACGGATCGCCTGCGGCGGACGCACGGTGACTTCCACCCGTGGAACCTCGTCTTCGACGGGACGAAGCTCTCTCCGCTCGATGCGGCGAGAGGGTGCGAGGGCGACCCCGCCGACGACGTGGCGGCGCTCACGATCAACTATCTGTTCTTCGGCGTGGCTCATCGCGATCGCTGGGCCTCGGGCCTCGGGCAGCTCTGGGACCGCTTCTTCGAGGCGTACGACGACTCGTCCATCGAGCTCTCGATCGCGCCGTTCTTCGCGTGGCGCGGCCTCGTCGTGGCGAGCCCGCGCTGGTACCCGCACCTCGCAGCGGGCGATCGTGATCGCATCCTGACGTTCGTCGAGCGCGTCCTCGATGCACCGCGCTTCGATCCGGCGATGGGGCGCGAGGCGCTCGCATGAGCGGCGTCGTGGTCTGGCTGACCGGGCTGCCCTCGTCCGGGAAGTCGACGCTCGCGAGGGAGCTCGCCGCCCGGATCGGAGCGGGCGCGCTGCTGCTCGACGGGGACCAGGTGCGCGATGCGCTGCGGCCGCCGCCGGGCCACGACGAGGCGGCGCGCGACGCGTTCTACGAGACGCTCGCGCGGCTCGCGGCGCTGGCAGCCTCGCAGGGGCTCACGGTGTTGGTCCCGGCGACGGCACACCGCGCTGCGTTTCGATCTCGGGCGCGCGCGCTCGCGCCGGCCTTCCTCGAGGTCTTCGTCGACACGCCGATCGCCGAGTGCGAGCGGCGCGACGCCAAGGGCCTCTACGCGCGCGCACGCCGCGGCGAGATCGCGGGCTTCCCAGGCGTGCAGTTGACGTTCGAGGCGCCGACCAACGCGGAGGTGCGTGTGCATCCGGACGATGCGGACGCCGCCGCGCGGATCCTCGAGCGGATCACGCAGCTACGCGGCGGCTGAGGCTCGAGGCGTGACCAACAATGGTCGCGCCTCGTCCTTTCCCAGCGTGAAGCGCTGGGAATTTCTCTCATTCGAAGGGATCTGACCAAAGGATTTGGTCAGACCTGCAGCGCTCAGCGCTTGTCGAGCGCCGACTCGAGGCGCTTCGTCAGCGTCTCGAGCACGATGAGACGCGCGCGGCGCTTGTCGACCGCGGGGACGAGCGTCCACGGCGCGATCTCGGTGCTCGTGCGATCGAACATGTCGCAGGCGGCGACCTCGTAGTCGTCCCACTTCTTGCGGTTGCGCCAGTCTTCCGGGGTGATCTTGAAGCGCTTGAAGCCCGTGGCCTGACGCTCCTGGAAGCGGCGCAGCTGCTCCTTCCCATCGACCTGGAGCCAGAACTTCACGACGAGGAGGCCGTGCGCGTCGAGCTGCTCCTCGAAGTCGTTGATCTCCGCGAAGGCGCGTGACCAGTCGCCCGGGGAGCAGAAGCCCTCGACGCGCTCGACGAGCACGCGGCCGTACCAGCTGCGATCGAAGATCGCGACCTCGCCGCGCGGCGGGATGTGGCGCCAGAAGCGCCAGAGATAGGGCTGCGCGCGCTCCTCGGAGCTCGGCGCGGCGACGGGGTGCACCCTGTAGTGCCGAGCGTCGAGCGCCTGCGTGATCCTGCGGATCGCGCCGCCCTTCCCGGCCGCGTCGACGCCCTCGAAGACGACGACGACACCGCGCTCGCGGAAGCGCGGCTTGCGCGTGAGCAGGGCGAGCTTGCCGGAGAGCTCCTCGAGCCGTTCGTCATACTGGCGCTCGGTGACCCGGCTCGTCAGGTCGAGCGAGGAGAGCAGGTTCTTGCGGGGGCTCTTGATCTTCGCCTTCGGCGCGGGCGGTGCCGCCTTCGCCTTCTTGGCGTCCTTGCGCTTGCCCTCGTCGAGCCCGGACTCGAGCGCGCCCAGCACCGCACGCCCGGCCGTGAGCGACCGGTGGCGCGCGTCGAGCCCGGCGATGACGTTCCACGGCGCGACCGCCGTCGACGTGTGGCGGAGCGCGCGGAGCGAGACCTCACGAAACTCGTCGTAGAGCTCGAAGTGCTTCCAGTCCTGCTCCGTCACGCGCCAGCGCGTGCGCTTGTCCTTCGAGAGGGCGCGGAGGCGCTTCTTCTGCTGAGACTTACCGAGGTGGAACCAGAGCTTGAGGAGATGAACGCCCTCGTCGTGGAGCATCTGCTCGAAGCGGACGATCTCCTCCATCGACTGGTCGAGGTCGGCGCTCCGCGTCTCGCCGTAGGTGCGGCGGACGATCGGGATCGTGTACCAGGAGCCGAAGAAGATGCCGATCTGGCCCTTCGGCGGAAGCGTCTGCCAGAAGCGCTGACCCGGCGGGCGCGCGGCCTCGTCCGGGCTCGGCGTGCCGTGCGCGTGCGTGTGGATGTGACGCGGGTCCATCCACTCGTTCAGCAGGTTGACGGTCTCGCCCTTCCCGGCGCCGTCGACGCCGCCGATCAGCACGAGGAGCGAGAAGTCCCGCTGCTGGGAGAGCTCGTACTGCGCCTCGAGCAGCGACTCGCGCAGCTTCGGCACCTCGCGTCGGTAGTGCGCGCGAGAAATTTCGTGACCCAGCTCCGCGGACTCGAACAACGCTCACCTCCAGGCTAGCGCGCCCTCACGGCGCGGCGGGGACGACGATCACCGGGATCTCCGTTCGGCGCAATGACGCCGCGCGCGAGGTCAGGGCCAGAGCGCTTCGGCGACACGCTCGATCACTCCCGCACGCTCGGCGTACAGCACGAGATCGAAGGAGGCCCGGAGCGCGCGCACGTCCGGCGGGAGGGACAGCACGGAGCCCGGCGAGACGAGGATCGCGAGGCGCGTGTCCATCAGCGCGACCCCCGCCACGCCCTCGATCAACAGCACGTCGTGCGCGGGCAGCGCCCCGGTGGCTCGCTCGAGGGCCTCGCGCATCGCGTCCGGGGACGCGCGCACCTGATCGCCCTCACGCTCGCTGCCCTCCCGCGCGCGCAGCGTGGCGGTGAGCCCAACGACGGCAGCGCCGCGCGCGCGGAGCGCCCGAGCGAGAGCGTCCAGAGCCCAGCGGGAGCTCAGCCGATCGACGACCGCGATGACCGGGCGTGCGTGCGGGATGGGCGTCCTCGTCCGGGAGATCACAGCGGGCTCGCCCAGCGCGAGCAGCGAGCGCTTCGCGATCAACTCGTCGGCTCTCGCGTCCCGGGGAATTGTTCGGCTCGCGTCCTCGTCAATTCTGCACGCCGCGCTCGACTGGGAGGCTGTCCGCCTCCCAGTGGAGGAAGCCGCCGACGAGGAACGCCAGCTGGTGGCCCTGCTTCACGAGCTTCTCGACCGCCTCGCGTGCCTCGTCGGTACTGCGGCCGTAGAGCACGCGGATCTTCCCGTCCCGCGGGACGAGCTCGTCGACACGCTTCTCGAGGTCCTCGACCGGGATGTTGATCGCGCCCGGGATCCGATA
>JBBSAT010000343.1:0-8028 GCA_038252025.1 Polyangiales bacterium
CGAGCACGGCACCGTCACCGAGTACCCCGGCAACCTCGACGACTACATGTTGCAGGAGCGACAGCGGCTCTCCGGTCAGGCGAAGAGCGACGCGACCGCACCGTCGACGAAGAAGTCCGTCGCGCCGCCACCCTCCGCGAAGTCGTCGCCCGCGAAGGTCGTGCCGCCGACGGAGGCCAAGCCGGTCGACGAGAAGGCTCGCCGACGCGACGAGGCGAACCGACGCAACGTGCAGGCGAAGACCATCGGCCCTCTGAAGAAGAAGGTCGAAGAGCTCGAGACGCGGATCGCCGAGCTCGAGACGCGTCAGGCCGAGCGCAACGAGAAGCTCTGCTCGCCCAGCGCGAACCTGGAAGGCAAGGAGAAGTACGCCCTCCTCGACGCGCTCCAGGTCGATCAGACCAAGCTCGACGAGCTCACCGAGCGCTGGGAGGCGGCTCAGAAAGAGCTGGACGAGAAAGAGCGCCTGCTCGCCTGAGCGCGGCGCCGTCGAACGAGGCCGAGCAAGCCGAGCCCCAGCCCGAGCACGGCGAGCGGACGAGACCCGCGCGGCGCGCCCCTGCCGACCGAGCAGCCGTGCGAGCGCTCGCAGAAGTGCTGAGGGCGGACGTCGACCTCGCCGAGCACGATCCCCGCGGCGTCCGCGACCCGTCGGACGCTCCCGTCGTCGCAGCCGGCATCCACCGGCATCGCGTAGCCGGGCGCGGTGCCCATCGAGCACCAGCCGTAGTCGGCCGAGACGACCTCGCCGATGGTCGAGTCGAAGCAGCCCTCGATCCGGCAGCGCCAGATCACGCGCACGTTCGGATCGACCGTCGACGGCTGGTGACAGAGCTCGGGAAAGTCCTGCGTGAGGTTGTACGTGTAGCTGCCGCCGGCGGCGTCGAGCGGCCCCGTGCGGAGGAACGTGCGCTGCCCGCGATAGAACGGATGCTCGACGTGATAGCGGAGCTCCGGCGCGCCGTCGCAGATCCCGTTCGGTCGACAGAAGCGGATCTGCAGCAACAGGTCCGCGTCGATCTGGCCCGTGCGCACGGAGAGCCGGAGGTTGCTCGGGAAGCTGCGCCTCGGCGGATCGTCTTGCCGCGACTCGCTTAGCGTGAACGCGCGCGGCGTCGGCCCGTCGCCCGCGGTCCAGGCGTCGAACGTCGCGATGTCGTTCTCCACGCCGTCGGTGTCGAGGGCGAAGCGGACCGAGGCCTCGGTGAAGGGCGTCGCCGCTCCGTCCGGGCCCAGGCTCGGGAGCTGCATCTCGATCTCGAGGACGGCGTTCTGCGCGCAGCCCCCGAGCAGAGCCACGCACGCGAGCAAGAGCGGAAGCCTCACAGATCCACCACGTAGCCCGCGCGCGCGTCGCCGCGCAGCTGCGCCTGGTCCTGCGCGTACACGCCGATGCCGATGCCGGCGCCCGCGAGCACGACCCCGGTGATGATCCAGAAGAGCGGCTCCTCGAACACGCTTCCGCCGCTCGGGATGCGCTGGAGGTCGACATGCACCGCCGCGTTCGTCCCCGAGACGACATCGCCGCTCCAGGTGAAGGGCGTGTAGCCCGGCGCGCGCACGACGATGCTGCGCCGCCCTCCGTCGCAAGCGATCGGCGTGCTCTCATCGCCGACCCAGTCGATCACGCGACCGTCCAGCTCGACCTCCGCCTCCACGTCCTGGGGCACGCCGTCGAGCAAGATCCCGGCGACGTTCGCTGCAGCCTCGGCGCGCATCGTCGTGGCGAGCGGCGCCCTCGTCTCGTCGAGCCCCGCCGCGAGCGCGTCGTCGAAGGCGTCGCGCGCTTCCAGGTAGTGGCCGAGAGCGCGCAGGGCGACCGCCTGGTTGTAGCGCGCGAGCGCGACGTGGGAGAGCTCCCACGCGAACCGAAAGCACTGCTCGGCGTTGTCCCAGCGCTCCGACTCCGTCGCGCGACTGCCTCGCGAGAAGGCCTCCATCGCAGTGCGCTGCGCCGACGCCGTGTCGCCCTCGGGCGGGCGACCGAGCGAGCGACAGTCGTCCTGACCGAGGGCCGGCGTCGCGATGGACAGACAAAGCGCGACGCTCGACAGCAGAACCACGGATCGCGACATCGCTCGCGACGCTATCATGGAGCGTCGAAAACGGTCGAGACCCGAGGCTCGGGAGGCTCAAGGCGTGACCAACAGTGGTCGCGCCTTGTCGTTTCCCAGCGTGAAGCGCTGGGAATTTCTCTCAGTCGAAGAGACCTGACCAAAGCATTTGGTCAGACCCTTCAGTTCGCGAGGTGGAGGAGCGCGTCGGTGGCCATCACGCGCTCGCCGCCTCCGGTCGCGCCGGTGTTGCCGCGCACGAGGAAGTAGATCCAGCCGTCCGAGCGGAAGTGCGGGAAGAGCGCGAACTGGCCCGGGCCCATGTTGGTGACACGCGTCCGCACGCCCGTGGTCAGGTCGATGAGGTAGACGTCCGCCGCGCCCTGAGAGCGATACGCAGCGAAGTCCGGATCGCTCGGCCCGGTGAAGCCCAGGTCCTCGGCGTCCTCGAGCCCGATGTAGTGGTGGTAGAGCGCATAGCGCTCGTCGAACGAGAACTCGATCTTCGCGCCGGGGAAGCAGTAGCGCCCGATCTCGCGAAGGCTGAGCGCGCCCGTCCCGGGGCCCGTGGTGCCCCACGAACAGCCCGGCTGAGCGCCGCACGCCGGCTCGTCGAGCGTGCCGCAGGCGAGCGGAGTGCCCGCGCAGGTGGCGCCCGCGTCGGAGCTGCAGCCGTCCTGGCCGGAGCAGCTCGCGCCGTCGAAGGCGCTGCACGGGGCGGGTGAGCCGCTGCAGCTCGTCCCGGACCAGCCGCAGCCGCTCTGCCCGGTGCAGGTGCTGCCCATCGTGAGCAGGTGGCACGGCGTCGGCGTTCCGCCGCATGCGCCCATCGTGCAGCCGCCGCCCACGAGGCACTCGGAGGCCGAGCGCGTCGAGCAGGCCGTCGCCGTGCCGGAGCACGAGCCCTCCACTGCCGACGTGATGCGGTAGAGGTCGTAGCCGAGCGGCACGTCTCCCGGCCCGGCGATCCGCGCCATGACGAGCGTCGAGCTCGGCGAGATGGTCGCGTCGCCTTCGAACGGCGTGACCACGGAGCCGACCGGCCCGTTCGTGAAGCCCGAGCCCGTGTTGATCAGGCGCGTGAAGCGCTGCGTCGAGGCCGCCGAGAAGCCGGCCGTCGGATCGGTGAGGGTCGGGCCGTGCCCGCCGTCGTCGCTCGTGAACTCGCCCGTGATGACCCAGTAGTCACCGCCGCCGAGGCCGACGCCCACGTGCTCGTAGAGGCCGACGCTCGCGCTCGAGCACTCCGCCTCCATGAGAGAGATCGACGCCGGGTTCGAGAGCAGCAGCGACTGCTGGCAGACGACGCCGGGCCAGACGAATGCGCTGTTGTCGGGGAAGAAGCCCGGGTCGTAGGGGGCCATCGTGGGGATCGCGACGTCCCGCTGGAGGTCGATGATGTAGCCGGGCCCATGCGCGACGAAGCGGCCGTCGGCCGAGCTGCGCGTCCAGTACGAGGACGAGTAGGCCGTCGTGTAGAGCTCGCGGATCGTCGCGCTGGGGACGTCCCAGCCGGCGCCGTAGGTGGTGTCCGCGGCGCGCGGCTCCGATGCGAGGCAGGTCGTCGGGTCGGTCGACCCGGCGCAGCCGTACATGAGGATGCCCGCCGCGTGGTTGAGCGCGCCCCACCCGGTCGTCGCCGTCATCGCGGCATGGGCCGCGACCTCGGGCGAGGCGAACGGCATGCAGGTCTGCGGCGGGGGCTCGTCCGACAGGATGGTGTCGGCCAGCGGCGCGCCGCGCACGAACCAGGTCGCGACGATGTCGAACTCGTCCTGCGTGAGCCGGGGGTTGTCCTCCTGCGGCATCCCCGCCCATTGGACGAAGTCGGCGAGCTCGGCCTCCGCGCTCACGCCGGCGCCGTGCTCGAAGACGTAGCGGAAGAAGTCGAGGTGCGAGCCAGCGGCGAAGATGCTGGCGTTGCCGGCGCGGTACTGCGTCGACGGGCCGTGGAGGCAGGCGACCATGTCCGTGGCGACAGCGTCGGTGCTCACGTCGAGGTCCGAGAGGCATCCATCGAGGACCACCGCGGTCTGCTCTGCCCAGGTGTGCACGAGGCGGCGGGTGATTCCGTGGCACATGCTGCACGACTCGGTGCCGCCTGCTGCGCCGGCCCCGAGGATGCGAAGCGCCTCCATCGCGAGCTGGGCATCCGGGAGCGCCGACTCGTTGTAGAGCGGCGGCGCCGGGTCTCGGACCGCCGGCGGCCCGTTGCCCCCGTCGCACGCAGGGATCGCGAGGAGCGCGAGAAGAACGAGACCGGCCCGAGTCGAGTTGATGCTCACGATTTCCCCATTCGTTTCCGCAGCCAAGGCGATCCCCTGACGGTACGTGGCGTGGCGGATCGACGCAATCACGGTCCGGCCTGCGCCGATTTCTCTGCCGTTTTCTTGACCCGCCGATCACGCCCCTGATCACCTGTCGGCCCATGACGAACATCGCCCGTCCCCGATCACGCCGAGCCCGCGTCGCCACCCTCGCGCTGGCGACCTCGGCGCTCGTCGCGGTGAGCGCCGTCGGGTACACGTCCTGGCGCGACGCGCAGGCCAGGGCGATGCTCGAACAGGCACGCGCGCGCCTCGATGCATCGATCCTCGACGCGCCCGGGCTCGATCGCATCCAGGCCTCGACCGCGGTCTCGCTCATCGAGCGCGCGGAGGCCCTCGGCGCGGGCGGCAGCGACGTTCGCGGGCTCGAGCACTACGCGCGCGGCCTCGAGGATCTCCAGCGCGGCGATCTCCTCCTGGCCGAAGGCGAGCTCGGATCGGCCCTCCAGTTCCTCGGCCCGACCGTGGATCTGCACGTCTTCGCGGCGTCGCTGTCGCGGGCGCGCATGCTCGAGGCCGACGCGCTGGTCGAGCTCGCCGCCGCGCTCGCGATGGACCCCGAGCATCCGCGCGCGCGCTTGCTCGCGGCCGATCTCGCGCTCGATCGCGGCGCGGCGTCCGAAGCGCGAGAGATCCTGGTCGCGCTGGTCGACGACTGCCCCACGTCGGGCCCGCTCCACAACCGCCTCGGCCTGGCGCTCGAGGCGCTCGACGACAGCGAGGGCGCCGAGCGCGAGTACCGCGACGCGACCGAGCTCGATCACCTCGGCCACGATCAGTGGATCAACCTCGGGCGCCTTCTCCGGCGGCGTGGCGAGCACGCCGATGCGCTCAGCGCGTTCGACACGGCCGTCGCACGGGCCTCGTCCGATCCGGACGCGATCCTCGGTCGCGGCCTCGAGCGGGCGGCCAACGGACAGATCGACGGCGCCGAGCAGGACTTCCGCCGCGCCGCCGAGCTCGCCCCGAACGACGCGGAGCCGCTGCTCGCGCTCGGCGATCTGCAGCGCGATCTCGGCCAGGTCGAGAGCGCGGTGCAGACGTACCGCAACGCGATCGATCGCGAGGACGCCGATGCCGCTTCGTGGCTGAAGCTCGGCAACGCGCTCGCGCTCCTCGAGGAGTACGGTCAGGCCGAGGCTGCGTTCCGCGCTGCGCTTCGGCGCGCAGGTGGCCTCGCCGCCGCGCACAACGGGCTCGGCGCTGCGCTCATGCACCTCGACCGCGAGACGGAGGCCGCGGTGCAGCTCGAGGAGGCCGCGGCGCTCGACCCCACGGACCCGAACCCGCTGATGAACCTCGCGCTCATCGCCGAGGCTGGGGGCGACCGCCGCGCGAGCGTGCTGGCGTGGGAGCGAGTGCTCGAGGTCTGGCCGGCCTCGCCGATCGCGACGCGGCGGCTCGCGCGCCTCGAGGGCTGAGGGGCCGCAGCCTGCCCTCGCGCCGGACGCCGGCCCCGTCGCGCCAACCTGTCGTTCATCATCACGGCCCGCGTGATACCGATGTGACCTCTAGGGGTGTTCCGGCAGCCAGACGACCTCTGCGATCATGCGAAGTCGGCGTCACGACGCCTCGCTCACCGGATCCACCGGCCCAGGCGCAGAGCTCGCGAGCATGTTGCTGCTGGGCTCGGGGAAGGACGCGCGGACCGTCGCTCCGCGACCGAGGGCGCCTTCGGCAGCGACGCTGCCGCCGTGTCGCTGGACGACGCGCCGGACAGTCGCGAGCCCGATGCCGGTGCCCTCGAAGTCCTTGCTCGAGTGCAGGCGCTGGAAGACTCCGAAGAGCTTGCCGGCGTAGGCCTCGTCGAAGCCCGCCCCGTTGTCCCGGACGAAGAGCACGTCCTCCCGCCCTCTCCGCTCGACGCCGACCTCGATCCGCGGCGCCGCCGTCTTTCCCGTGAACTTCCACGCGTTGCCGATGAGGTTCTCCAGCACCACGAGCAGGAGCCTCTCGTCGGCCCACACGTGGACATCGGGCTGGAGCACCAGCTCGACCTCACGGGTCGGTTCGCGCTGCCGCAGCTCGCTCATCACCGCTTCCGCGAGCGGCGCGACCTCGAGCCGAGCGACCTGGAGCTCTGCCCGCGTGACGCGCGCGAGATCGATCAGGTCGTCGATCAGCACGGCCATTCGCCTGGTGGCGGCGCGAATCCGGCGCAGGTAGTCGCGCGCTTCATCGTCGAGGCTGCCCGCATGGTCTTCGTCGAGCGCGGCGGCGAACCCATCGATCGCCCTCAGCGGCGAGCGAAGATCGTGGGAGACCGAGTAGCTGAAGGCCTCGAGCTCTTTGTTCGCAGCCTCTGCGCGGTCCCTGGCTCGCTGGAGCTCGTCGTTCGTGCTCTTGAGCTCCGTCACGTCGCGAGCCGTCGCATACAGCAAGCCCGCCGGCGTGGGGACCGTGGTCCAGGCCAGCCATCGATACGAGCCGTCGCGGCACCGATACCGGTTCTCGAACTGGAGGGTCGTCGCACCGTCCGCCAGCTTCGCGACCTCGGCGAGGGTTCGCTCCCGGTCGTCCGGATGGACGAAGTCGAGGAAGGGCTTCGAGAGGAGCTCGCCGGTTTCGTAGCCGAGCGCGTCGAAGGCCGGACTGAGCCGCTTGAAGTACCCGTCGACCCCCGCGATGGCGAGCATGTCCACGGAGAGCACGAAGAAGCGATCGAGCTCGGCCTCGGCCGCCCGCGCGACCAGAACCGCCGCCTCGAGCTCCGTCGTGGCGCGCTTCGCCTCGTCCTCGGCGCGCCCCCGCTCAGCGTTCTCGAGACGCAGGGCGCGCTCGGTCTCGGCCCGCCGCTGGTTCTCGCGCTCGAGCGAGACGAAGAACAGCGCGAGCACGACCAGCCCGATCAGCGTGCCCGCGACGGAGGTCGCCTGAGTCGCTGACGCAGCCGCATCGGCGCGACCGGTGCGCTCCCGGAGCAGCTCGCGTTCCGCGACGGCGACGCTCTCCCCCGCCGCGTCGTACGAGACGCCCGGGACGCTGGTCAGCGTCGTCGCATCGAGCTCGCGGCTCGGATCGTCCGGTGTTGCGACGCGCAGCGGCGCCATGGCCGCGGTCAGGGCCTCCAACCGGGCATCGATGGCGCGCGCGAACACCGCGACTCGCTCGGTCTGTGGCGCGTTGTCCGCCGTCAGAGAGCGCAGCCGATCGAGCTCCGTCCGGGTAGCGACCACCGACTCGTCGAAGCTGGCAGCGAGGTCAGGGCGCGGGCTGAGGGCATAGCCGCGCGCCGCAGAGCCCGCGAGGGCGGTGTCCAAGCGCACGAGATCGAGCGAGCGGATCACTGCGTGCGTGTGCTCGACTCGGTCGGCTGCCGCGTCGAGCCCCTCGGCGGACATGTACGCACTGACGCCCAGCGCGGCCACGAGCCCGAGCGCCAGGACGACCACCACGCGGCGGGCGATCGCGCGCGATGGGACGGATGCGGCGTCGACGGGACGAGACGAAGGCTCGGTCATCGATCCGCCAGCGCACGGGCGGCTCGGCTCTCTCGGGTCAGAGCGCCCACCGAATGGGCGGGAACGCAGGGCCGGGCTTGGCGATCAGATATCCCTGGACGAGGTGGGAGCCGAGCTCGATGACGCACGCGAGCTCCTCCTTCGTCTCGACACCTTCCGCGACCACCAGCATCCCGAGGTCGGTGC
>JBBSAT010000344.1:0-8000 GCA_038252025.1 Polyangiales bacterium
CGCCACCGCAGCCTCGCGCGCGGCCGCGACGAACGCGAGGCGCGGCCAGGTGCAGCTCGGGTCCTCGGGGATCGACAGCGCGAGGGGGGAGGGCGGCGCGAAGCCCGACGGGCCGCGGATCGCGGCGAAGAGCGCTGGCCCGCTGGGTGAGAGCCCGATGAGGATCGCGTCGCCGTCGCCGTCGCGGTCGAGATCCGTGGCGAGCGTCGCGCGGATCGAGGCGCCCTCGATCGCGAGCGGCGCTCCGTCGAGGACGACGGACGCCCCTTCGGGCCATTCCCGCGCGTCGGCGACGGTCTCTGCGACGGGCGCGCGCTCCGGGGCTTCGTGCTCGACGTCACCGCGCTGGCCTTCGAGCCCGAAAGGGACGGGCGGACCGTGATCGCAGGAACAGGTGAAGGCCGAGAGGGCGAGCACGAGCGCGCGCATGCCGGCGTTGTACGCGCGTCGCGCCCGCGCGGCCACGCACGGCTCGATCCGCACGCGGGGGGTTCCCAGCAGGAGACCAGACGAATATCGTCCGGCCCGATGAACGCCCGACTTCTGGCCGTGTCGTGCGCGATCCTCGTCGTGGCGGGGGCGCCGCGCGTGCGCGCGCAATCGGACGGCGGAGTCGCGGACGCTCAGGGGGAGGAGGCGGCTCCTGTTCCTGCCGCGGATGATGTGGAGGCAGCGGCGCCTGTTCCGGGCGCGCAGGAGGAGGAGGAGGTGGCTCCTGTTCCTGCGGCGGATGATGTGGACGGAGCGGCGCCTGTTTCGGGCGCGCAGGGGGAGGAGGCGGCTCCTGTTCCTGCCGCAGATGCCGATGGCGATGGGGGGCGCGCCTCGGCTCGCGTCCCTCACCCCGGCCCTCTCCCGCACGCGGGAGAGGGAGGGGATCGCGAGCATGAGGAGGGGTCCGAGGACGAGGACGAGGACGAGGACGAAGGGCTCATCTTCAACGTCCACATCGGACCGGGCGAGTACCAGTTTCGCGGAAACGCGATGAGCGACATCCCGCTCCAGCCGGGCGGGCCCACCCCGTTTCGCGAGACGCCCGTTCCCGATCGGCTCGGACAGAACTACTTCGCGGAGCAGTGGCTGCGCGCTGCCTTCTCCGCGACGCTCTCCGATCACCGCGACGCCCACGGCGCGCCCGCTCCTTTCCTGACGCTCTTCGGGCAGCTCGACCTCTTCTACGGCGTCGCGTTCGGTGACCTCGCGACAGGCACGGCGCCCTCCGCCTATCCGCGCGACACGTACGGCTACCCTGGCATTCGTCTCCGGCAGCTCTTCCTCGAGTGGCGCTCGCCGATCGGCATCTTCCGCGTCGGCCAGATGACCTTCAGCTGGGGCCTCGGGATCGTCGCCAACGACGGCCAGACGCCTTCGCCCTTCGGCGACTATCGCTTTGGCGATCTCGTGCGACGCGTGCTCTTCGCGACGCATCCGTTCGGCGAGAACACCCCGTTCGTGCTCGCGCTCGCCGGCGACTGGGTCGCCTGGGATCTCACGGCCGACGGTGATCGCCGCTGCGCTCGCCCGGGCGAGTCGAACTGCGGCGACACGGCCTTCCAAGGCGTCGTCGCCGCCTACTACGAAGAGGGCGACAACCAGGTCGGCGGCTACTTCGCGTATCGGACGCAGCACGACTACCAGAACGACTTCCTCGACGTGCTCGTGGGGGATCTCTTCGGGCGATGGTTCGTCGACGAGCCCACGGGCGGGCGCTTCTTCGCAGCCGCCGAGGTGGCGTACATCTACGGCGCGACCTCGCTCACCCGCACGCCGACTCGTCCGCGCACCGACGTCGAGCAGCTGCTCGCTGCCGTCCAGCTCGGCCGCCGCGAGTCACACCTCGACGTCGTCTTCGAGGGCGGGTACGCGAGCGGAGACTCGAACACGGAGGACGGCGTCGAGCGTCGCGGCACGTTCGATCCCGATCACCGCGTCGGCCTCGTCATGTTCCCCGAGGTCATCGCGATGCAGACGGCGCGCGCGGCCTTCCTCGCCCAGGACGACAACATCGCCGGCCGTCCTGCCCGCGGCGCGCAGCTCATCCCGACCAACGGCGGCGTGTCGGGCTCCTACTATCTCTTCCCCTACGCCATCTGGCGCCCGCTCGACTGGATCGACGTGCGTCTCGGCGCCGTGCTCGGCTGGGCTTCGAGCGACGTCGTCGATCCGTACCGTCAGCGCTCCGAGTCGCGCTCCGTGAACTACCGAGGCGGAGACCCCGGACGGCGCGATCTCGGCGTCGAGGTGGACGCTGCGGTGCGTCTGCACGGACGCCTCACCGAGTGGCTCGAGATGACGGGCGGCATCGAGGGCGGCCTCATGATCCCGGGCCACGCCTTCGACGACGAGAACGGCGTGACGATGGGCGAGGTCGGCCTCATCCGCGCTCGCGTGGGCTTCGTCTTTTGATCCCAGCGGGAGCCCGCGAGGTGAGGAAGCGCGCGGTAGTGGGTATGCGGACGCGCGAGAAGCCGTCATCATCGCGCCGCGCCGAGCCCCGTCGAGGTCGGCAAGAGGTTAGAACGATATGCGACTCATCGATCGTGCTTCGGCCTTCGGGCTCTTCCTCACGCTCTCGGCCTGCGGCGGAAGCGGTCCCTCCACCCACGACGCGGCGTTTGCGCCCGACACCAACGGGCTCGATGCTGGACCGACGCCCTCCGCTCTCCCTGCGCCGACGCAGGGGATCGGCACGACGCCGGCCGCCCTGAGCTGCATCGGCTCGGCGACCGCGCCCGTCGGCGGCAGCCTCATCCCGCTCACCATGCGCATGCTGAGCTTCGGTCAGGATGACCGCGCCAGCGATACGCGGGTCTGCTTCTGCCCGGACAACGTTCTCTCGCCGGAGGCGATCGCGGGCACCGGCTGCGGCAGCTGCCAGGACGCGACGAGCAACGCGATGGGCGAGATCAGCGTGATGGCCCAGGCGGGCGGCTGGTACGCGTACCGCGTCTTCGCCCACGCGGGCGTCACGAGCCGGACGACGTTCCTCGACTCCGCGCAGGTGAACGAGACCGCGCCGGCGTCGGCGGGCGGCACGATCGACGGCAACGCGGTCTCCGCGCTCACGGCGAACACGATCCCCGCGGCCGAGCTCATCTCGCGCACGTCGGGGAGCACGACGATCGCCGGTCGCACGCTCGACTGCGACGGTCCGATCCGTGGCGCCGTCATCCGCGCCTTCCACGCCGACGGGACGGAGATCCTGGAGGGCGTCAACGTCGGTGACCCGCACTACCGGTTCTTCAATGGCACCGAGAGCCCGGATGCGAACGCAACGTTCACCGCGGGCGATGGCCTGTACATCGTCGCGAACGTCGTGCCCGCCTCCGTCGGCGAGCTCGTGCGCGTCGAGACCTGGGCCAACGTGGACGGGGTGGATGCGCCCGTGGGCTGTGAGGCGATCTCGATCTTCCCGGACGGCATCTCGATCATCAACGTGGGCCCGGGCCGCTCCGACTATCCGACAGGGCATCCCTGCGAGTGATTTTCGGCCCGTACGGGCGATTCTGGCTCGTGCTTGGGAAGCCCGTCCGAAGGGAAAGCGCCTCGATGGTGCTTCCCTGTCCGTCCACGGGTGTTGTATTCCCTGACTTTGGAGGGGTGATGAAGCGGATCTGGGGAACGTGGGCCTGCCTCCTGGCGCTGGCTTTTGCACCGAGCGCGCTGGCGCAGGACGGGACGACGGACGCGGGCGTCGCTGCCGAAGCACCGGTGACCGCCGACGAACGCGCGGTCCCCGACGAAGCAGTGCCCGAGACGGTCGACGCTGGCATGGGGGACGCGGAGCCACCGCCTCCTCCGCCCCCACCGCCGCCGCCTCCTCCGCCGCCGCCCCCACCGCCGCCGCCGCCTCCTCCGCCCCCGCCGCCGCCGAGCGGGGGTGACGACGCGCCGTCGGACGCGGGGTCGATCCCGATCGACTTCCAGCTCCACGGCTACTACCGCGCACGCATCGGCGTGTTCGACGGGATCCCGATCCCCGATCCCACGTTCATCGCGGGTCGAGACAGCGCGACGGACGCCGCGTTCGGCTACATGCGCCTTCGCCTCGAGCCGTCGATCACCTTCGGCTCGAACCGCGCGCTTCCGGTCGCGGCGCTGCGCACTCAGTTCGATCTGCTCGACAACGTCGTGTTCGGTGACAACGGGCGCTTCGCGTCCACTCCGCTCTTCGCAGCGGATCCGAGCTCGACGAACATCTTCGGCAACGACGTCCCCCAGATCTTCCTGCGCCGCCTCTGGCTCGAGTTCGCGATCCCGATCGGTCAGATCCGGATCGGTCGTCAGGGCTCACAGGGCGGTCTCGGTCTGCTCTTCAACGACGGCGGCACGGCCGCGTTCGGCTCGAGCCCGGACACCTCGTTCCGGAACGACTTCGGAGACGCCACGAGCGGCACGACGTTCGATCGCGTCATCTTCCTCACGCGTCCGATGACGATCTTCAACGCGCTCTCCCGTGGAGACAGCCGCACCACGCCGCTGATCTTCGGGCTCGCGTACGACTGGCTCGTCGAGGACACGCTCGGCTACGGACGTTCGACGGCGCCCGGACCGCAGGGCGAGACGGCCTACTCGGAGACGCTCCGCGAGCAGCGAAGCCGCGTTCCGTACGCCTTCCTGGGCGGCGGCGAAGACGACGTGTGGCAGACGACCCTGATCCTCGCGTGGGCCGATCCGGACTTCAACATGGAGGTCAACGCGCGCGACGAGCTCGTGGCCGGCCTCGTGATGGTTCACCGCGGCCAGCAGCACACGTCGAGCGACATCTGGATCGGCGACCTCTTCTATCGCCTTCGTTGGTCGGCCCTCGGCCGCCGCGCGCCGCTGATCTACTCGGAGGGCGAGCTCTACACGATCCAGGGCACGACGAACGGCGTCGCTCTGACGAACGACTACTGCAACACGCCGTCGGGCTGCACGGATCCCGTGACCGGCAACATGACGACCTACGGTCGCACGACGACCCAGACTGGCGCGAACATCTGGGGCGGCGCGATGCGCCTGGGCCTCGAGGATCCGTACTGGGCCATCACGCTCGAGTCGGGCTTCTCCACTGGGCAGGCGGGGGCGAGCATCCTCGGGTCTTCCCAGCTCACGCAGCGGCCCAACAACTCCAACTACCAGGTGGGGCTCCTCCTCTACCCCGTGGCGCTCGCGGTCCGCACGGCGAACCAGTACGCCTTCGCGCCGTCGGTCTGGTCGGGCGGCGGCGTGTGGAACTCGATCTACTTCCTGCCGTCCGTGCGCGTCCGGCCGCTGGGCCTGAACGGCGGCGTCGAGCTCATCGGGCAGTTCCTGCTCGCGTTCGCCGATCAGATCAACGACGTCCTTCTCGCCGCGGGCTCGAACCCGCGCGCGTGCGGCATCGACGGCAGCTGCCTCATGGGCTGGGAGGCCGACGTCGCGATCAAGCTGAGCTGGGGCCCGCACGACGAGATGCGCTGGTCGAACGAGTTCGGCATCATGGGCGCGGGCGACGCGCTCGGTCCGCGGCTCACCGACCAGATCATGTGGACGCTCCAGACTCGTATCGCGTTCGTGTTCTGACGGCCCCGTCCGCGTTCGAAGCTTTGCTGGCCTCTTCCGTCCGCGGCCAGCTCCGCGAGCACTCTTGCTGGATCAAAACGCCGTGATGTCGGGCTCCAGGGTCGGCTGGTCGAGCTCGAGCACGGCGGGCGAGAGGCCCGCGTCGCGCCGGTACGCGGCGTAGTGCGAGAGAACGCGGCGCACGTAGCGATAGGTCTGGTCGAACGGGATGTGCTCCATCAGCGCATCGACCGGCAAGCTCGCCGAGTGATCCGCGAGCCAGCGACGCACGTTGTGCGGCCCGCCGTTGTACGCGGCGATGGCGAGCGGCAGCCGGCCGTCGAAGCGCTGGAGGAGTGACGCGAGGTACCAGGCCGCGAGCTCGACGTTCGTCTCCGGGTCGAGGAGGTCGTCCACGGTGAAGTCCTCCCGCCCCAAGCTGTGCGCGATGAGGCGCCCGGTGCGGGGCATGATCTGCAGCAGGCCGATGGCTCCAGCGTACGAGACGATGCGCGGGTTGTAGATGCTCTCGACCCGCATTACCGCGAAGAGCAGGTTCGGATCGAGGTGGTGGCGCGCGGCAGCCGCTTCGACGAACACGGCGTAGGCGCGCGGGTGCCCCGACGCGCGGGCCGAGTCGAGGCGGATGGCGAGCCCCGGATCGCCCAGCGCATCGGCGACGTCTGCCAGGAGCCGTCGATCGGCGTCGGGGAGCGCGCGCCGATCGCGACGCTGCTCGGCGGTCGAGGGCACGCGCGCGGGCGCAGCGCCACGAAAGACGGACTCGAGGCCGGCGCGGAGCGGGCTTCGTCCGAGCGCCTGCGCCCATGCGGAATAGGCCTGGAAGAGCTCATCGCTCGCGCCCGCCTCGTCCCCGAGCGCCACGAGCGCCGCAGCGCGTCCGATCCACGGAAAGTCGCTCTCGTGCCGTGCCGCCAACGAAGTGAGCGCAGCCTCGACGTCGATCGCGGCAGCTGCTGCCGACTCGTCGCCCTTTCCATCCTGGAGAATCGGCGCGCCCGAGAGCCGGGCCGTCGGCGCCGCCGCCTCGAGCCGTGCGCGAGAGAGGACGGCGTAGATCCTCGTGTCGCTCGTGTCGCTCAGCGCGACCGCCTCGAGCTCGGCCCGCGCTTCCTCGCCCCGCCCGAGCCGCTCGAGCGCGCGCGCGCGATGGTACCGAGCCGCGATGGCGTGATGTGTGGTGCCCTCGGTGCACGGATCGAGCAGCGTCACGATGGACTCGTCGTCGGTCGTGCCGCTCGCGAAGATCGCTAGATCGAAGCGGGTCGGGCACGACACAGTGCGCCCGTTCGCTTCGGCGACCAGCGCGTTCGTCTCCTCGCGGAGCCCAGCGCGCGCCGCGACGCGAACCATCGTGACGAGGCGCATCGTCGAGGCGTGGCGAAGCGTGCGCGTCCCGTAGCCGAGCCGACGGAGATCGTCCCGGGCCGCCGACTCGATGCGGCCGCTCGCGGCGTCGGCGAGGTCCGTCGCCTGCTCCAGGACGGCGTCTGCGTCGTCGCCGAACGCTGGATCGAGCGTGCGCGCTTCTCGCATCAGTGTGGACGCATCGGCGAAGCGACCCTCGACTCGCGCCAGGCGCGCGAGCACGAGCGTGACGCGTGAGTCGAGAGGACCGTTCGTCGTGATCGCGTCGAGCCGCTCAGCCTCCGCGCGGGTCATGTCGGGAGGCCCTGAGCGCGCGAGGTGCTCGAGCCGATCGACCTGCGCGACGATCGAGCGCACGGGAATGCGCTCGCCCGAATCGGCGAGGGACGCGAGGGCCTCTCTCGCTTGCACTGCCTCGGGCGAGCCGGGGCTCGTGCGGTCCATCGCGTCGTAGAGAGCGACCGCCGCACGCACGTCACCGCGCCGCAGGAGATACGCCGCATGATCGAGGTCGAGAACGCGCTCCTCAGGGAGGTCGTGGTAGCGGCGCCTCAGCGAAGCGAGCTCGTCCTCGGCGCGGCGCCCGTCGGTCACCAGAAGACATCGAACTCGGCCGAGCCGCGCGCGCGCGGTGATCGAGGGAAGCGGGCTCTCCATCGCTTCTTCGTAGCGAGCGCAGGTCTCGGGCGTCGGGCCCGTCTGCATCTCGAGATCGGCTCGGAGCAACGCGAAGCGATCGGCGAGAGCGGGCGAAGTCACGCGCGCCGTCTCGAGCGCCACGGCGGCTTCGGACCATCGCCCCGCCTCGCGGTACTCGTGGAAGCGAGCGAGCGCGGCCGCTCCATCGATCGCAGTCGCATCGCTCGGGGGCGGGCCGGGCTCGCGAAGCAAGGGAGCCATCGCGAACGGAGCCACCGGTTCCGGCGCGAGGATGAGGGGCCCGCGGGAGAACGGGGATCGTGGCGCGCGACACATGAGCTCGGCGTGCGCGCCTGACTCACTCGAGGTGCGCAGGGGTGACCGACTCGCCGCAGTCGACCAGAGCACTTCGCTCGTCAGCGTCGACCACGGCACTTCGCTCGTCA